>CAXVWQ010000091.1:0-3596 GCA_964263755.1 Roseomonas sp.
CGGATCACGCCGTCGCGGCCCTGCGCGCCGCGGGCGGACCGATCCTCGCCGTGGACGTCCCGAGCGGGCTGGACGGGGTCACCGGCCAGCCCCTCGGCGACGTGACCGCGGCAGCGCTGACCGTGACCTTCGCCCGCCTCAAGCCCGGCCACCTCCTGCTGCCGGGCCGGACCCTCTGCGGCGAACTCGTCCTGGCCGACATCGGCCTTCCGGAACCGGCGATCGTCGCCGGCCTCGCCGGGGCCCCTCCCACGATCCGCAACACCCCGGCCGCGTGGCGCCTGCCCGCCCTCTCCGCCACGAGCCACAAGTATACCCGCGGCCACGTCGTGGTGGCCGGCGGCGCGACGATGTCCGGCGCCGCCCGCCTCGCCGCCGCCGCGGCCCGCCGCGCCGGGGCCGGCCTCGTCACCCTCGCCGCCACCTCTGAGGAGGCCGCCACCATCTTCCGGACCGGCGATCCCGGGATCATCGTCGCCCCGCCGCCGGCCGAGGCCCTTCTCGCCGACCCCCGGAAGAACGCCTGGGTGATCGGTCCGGGCCTCCCCCCCGACGACGCCACCCGCTCCCTCCTCCGGGCCGCGATCGCCGCCGGCCGGGCGGTGGTGGCGGATGCCGGTGCGCTGACCGCCCATGCGGACAGCCCGGACGCGCTCCGCGGCGTCGCGGTGATCACGCCCCACGAGGGCGAATTCGCCCGCCTGTTCGGCCCGGTCGGCGACGACCGCCTCGCCGCCGCCCGCGGGGCGGCCGCGCGCCTCGGCGCCGTCGTCCTCCTGAAGGGCACCGACACCGTCGTCGCCGCGCCGGACGGACGGGCCGCCATCAACGGCCGCGCCCCGCCCTCCCTCGCCACCGCCGGCACCGGCGACGTGCTGGCCGGCATCATCGGCGCCCTCCTCGGCGGCGGGATGCCTCCCTTCGGGGCCGCCTGCGCCGCCGCGTGGCTGCACGCCCGCGCCGCCCCCGACCGCCCGGGCGTGATCGCCGAGGACGTGGTCGCCGGCATCCCCGCCGCCTGGGCCTCCGCGACGCTTCCGTGACGCCCGCCTTGGAAACCCCGGCGCAATCCTCTATTGCCGCGCCCTTCGGCGCCGCCGTGGATCGGCCGCGGGCGTGGTGGAACTGGCAGACACGCCGGATTTAGGTTCCGGTGGCGCAAGCCTTGGGGGTTCAAATCCCTCCGCCCGCACCACCGCCCCCGCCCCATCCCCCCCAACGACCACACCCAGGACACACGACATGCAGGTGACAGAGGGCGCCACCGAGGGCCTCAAGCGGGCCTTCTCCGTGGTGGTGCCATCCGCCGAGATCGCCGCCGCCCGCGACAAGCGCCTCGGTGCGCTCGGCCGCGACCTCCGCCTCCCCGGCTTCCGTCCGGGCAAGGTCCCCATGTCCGTCGTGAAGAACCGCTACGGCACCGCCGTGATGGGGGAGGTGCTGGAGGAGCAGGTGCAGGAGGCCACCCGCAAGGTCGTCTCCGACCGCGGCCTCCGCCCCGCGCTCCAGCCGAAGGTGGAGGTGGTGACCTTCGATGACGGCTCCGACCTCGAGTTCAAGGTCGAGATGGAGGTGCTGCCGGAGATCCCGCTTCCCGACTTCGCGGGCATCGAGGTGGAGCGGCCGAAGGCCGAGCCGACGGACGAGGAGGTCCAGAAGGCCCTCGACGGCCTCGCGTCCCGCAATGCCCAGCTGGAGGATGTTACGGAGGACCGCCCGGCCGCGAAGGGCGATGTGGTGGTCGCCGATTTCGTCGGCCGTCTGGCGAACGGCGGCACCGATCTCGTGGCGGCGCAGCCCGACGGCTCGCCGAAATTCCCCGACGGCTGGCGCGTCTCGGCGCAGCCGAGGGAGGCCGCGGTCATCGTCGGCGGCGGCACCGAGGGCGGGCGGGCCTACATCGACCTTCGGGTGGACGCTTCGGGGGCCGGGGAGGCGCTGACGCGGATCACCGTCTCGCCGGCCGCGGCCGGCCTGGACGTGACCACGGGCGACGTCCTGAGCCTCGACGGCGCGTGGCGGCTGGGCGCGGGCGCGCTTCCGGCCGACGCGACGGCCCGGGCCTACCTCATCGGCACGGGCGAGGAGCGGGGCGCCAAGATGCCGTCCGGCCGGGCGCGGGCGCCGATCCCGGCGTCGGGCGGCCCGGGCGAGCAGGCCGTGAGCCTCCGCTGGACCGTTCCCGAGCCTGGCGATGGCGAGGGTTCGGTGACGCGCGTCCGGCCGGAGCTGCGGCTCGATCTCCCGACCCCGCCGGCGGCGCCCGTGACCCTTCGGGTGGAGGCCATCCGGGTCAGCCGGGCGGTCGGCGTGGCGGCCGAGCCCTTCCCCGGCGGCACGGGCACCGACATGCCGATCGAGGTGGGCGGCGAGGGCTTCATCCCCGGCTTCACCGAAGGGCTGGAAGGCATCCGCCCCGGCGAGACGCGGACGGTCAGCGTCTCCTTCCCGGAGGCCTACGGGTCGGCCGAGCTGGCCGGCAAGCCCGCGCAGTTCGAGATCACCGCCAAGGCTCTCAAGACGAAGGTCAGGACGGTGGCGGACGATGCGTTCGCCAAGACGCTCGGGCTGGAATCCGCGGAGAAGCTGCGGGAGGAGATCCGCGGCTCCCTCCAGCGGGAATACGACGGGCTGGCCCGGCTGCGGGTGAAGCGGACCCTGCTGGATCAGTTGTCGGACCGGGTGGACTTCCCGGTGCCGGAGGGGATGGTGACCGCGGAGTTCGACCAGATCTGGGGCCGCGTGGATGCCGACCGCAAGGCCGGCCGGCTGGACGAGGATGACGCCGGGAAGGACGAGGACACGCTGAAGGCCGAGTATCGGCGGATCGCGGAGCGCCGCATCCGCCTCGGGCTGCTGCTGTCCGAGATCGGGCGCACGAACAACATCCAGGTGGGCCAGGACGAGCTGACCCGGGCCATGCGGAACGAGGCGGCCCGCTACCCGGGGCAGGAGCAGGCGGTGATCGAGTTCTTCCGCAAGAACCCCCAGGCCGTCGAGAACCTGCGGGCCCCGATTTTCGAGGAGAAGGTCGTGGACTTCATGCTGGAACTGGCGAAGGTCACGGACAAGGCGGTGACCCCCGCCGAACTCTCGGCGGCCTGATCGACGGAGGGCGGCCCGCCCATCCGGGCAGGTCACCCGCGGCGCGGCCCCCTTTCGCGGTGGGCCGCGTTGCACCATCTTCCCCCTGCCGGTGCGAGGGGATTCGCGGGGCGGCGCGGCGGGGGACCCCGGTGGTCTCCGACGGGCCGCGGCACGGGGTCAGGGCGCCCGCCACGGGGCCGGCCGGCACGAAAGGGCTTTCATCAGATGATCCGGGATCGCGATCCGGTCGAGTTCTACAACAACGCCCTCGTCCCGATGGTCGTCGAGCAGACGGCCCGCGGCGAGCGCGCCTACGACATCTATTCGCGCCTGCTGAAGGAGCGGATCATCTTCCTCACGGGGCAGGTGTATGACGGCGTGGCCTCGCTCCTCTGCGCCCAGTTGCTGTTCCTGGAGAGCGAGAACCCGAACAAGGACATCGCCTTCTACATCAACTCGCCCGGCGGGGTGGTGACGGCCGGCCTCGCGATCTACGACACGATGCAGTA
>CAXVWQ010000092.1:0-3387 GCA_964263755.1 Roseomonas sp.
CGGGGGCCACCCGTTGAACCCCCGGGCGGCCCGCCCCACGATGGAGGCGTGAGCGACCTACCCGCCCGTGTCGCCGTCCTGGAGGAGATCGCGAAGGCGACGCAGAAACCCTGGCCGGGATCAGGACAGACCTCGCTGCCATGCGCGCGGATCTGACGGCGGTCCGCGTTGACGTGGCAGAGTTGAAAGGGCGGGTGAGTAACCTGCCGACAACGTGGTCCATGGTCGCCACGGTTGCGGGCTCTCTCGCTGGGGTCGGCGGTCTTGCTTTCGCTCTCGCCCGCTTCTTCGTTCCGGGACGCTGATTCGGCGGCATCGTCCGCGGTAACACACGCCTTCGACGAAGCCTCAGGTGTGTCCCGGCACCCCCTGGTCCCGATCTCCCGTCCGTCGCTAACCGTCCTGCGGCGTGGTCGGAACCGGACCAGCGGCGGCGTGGCGGGGCAGCAACGCCTCCACCAGCAGCACGCCGACGCCGAGGACGATGGCGGCGTCGGCCACGTTGAAGACGTACCAGTGCCAGCCCCAGGCGTGGGCGTCCGCGAAGTCCACCACCGCGCCGAAGCGCAGGCGGTCGATCACGTTGCCGACCGCGCCGCCGACGATGGCGCCGAGGGCGAGCGCCGTGCGCCGGTTCTCCGCCCGCGACATCCAGCGCAGCAGGAAGAGGGCGATGGCGGCGGCGAGGCCCGCCAGCACCCAGGCGTGCCAGGGTTCGGAGCCCGACAGCATCCCGAAGGTGACGCCGCGGTTCCACACCATCGTCAGGTCGAAGCCGAAGGGGCCGGCGGCGAGGAGCGGGACGTGGCGGACCTCCGGGAGACGAAGGACCTCCAGGATCCAGTGCTTCGACGCCTGGTCGGCGGCGAGGACGAGGGCGGCGAGAAGGAGGCCGCCGGTGAGGTTCCTCGTCAGCATGGGGGCGGTCATGCGGCGGGTTCCACGACGGCCTCGCAGCGGCGGCAGAGGGTGGGGTGTGCGGGGGAGGCACCGACCTCGGGGAGGACGCGCCAGCAGCGGTCGCACTTGTGGCCGGGGGCGGCGCGGAAGGTGGCGACCGCGCCCTCCTCCGGCCCGTCGGGCACGATTTCCATGCCCGAGGTGATGCAGACCTCCGCCCAGGCGTCGGCGTCCAGCAGCCCCGCGAACTCCGGACGCAGGTGCAGGACGGGCGCGGCACCGAGGGAGGAGCCGATCTCCCCCGAGGCGCGGGCCATCTCCAGCACGCCCGTCACGGCGCTCCTTAGGTCACGGATGATCGTCCAGCGGTCGGCCAGCGCGTCGTCGCGCCAGTCCGGAGGGAGGAGGGGGAACTCCTGCATGTGCACGCTCTCCGCGCCCTCCCCGAAGCGGGCGCGCCACGCGTCCTCCGCGGTGAAGCACAGCACGGGGGCGAGCCAGGTGCAGAGGCAGCGGTGCAGCACGTCGAGCACGGTTCGGGCGGCGCGGCGGCGGGGCGCGTCGCGGGCGTCGCAGTAGAGGGAGTCCTTGCGGATGTCGAAGTAGAACGCCGACAGGTCGGTGGCGCAGAAGGCGTGGAGGTCCGGATAGACGCCGGACCAGTCATGGGTGCGGACGGCGTCTCGCACGCGGGCGTCCAGCTCCGTCAGGCGGTGCAGCACCCAGCGCTCGAGTTCGGGAAGGTCGGCGTGGGGCACCACCTCCTCCGCCGCGAAGCCGTCAAGGTTGCCGAGCAGCCAGCGCAATGTGTTTCGGAGGCGGCGGTAGAGTTCGGCCTGTTGCGCGAGGATGGCCTTGCCGATGGAGAGATCGTTCGCGAAGTCCGCGTTCATCACCCAGAGGCGGAGGATGTCGGCGCCGTATTCCTTCAGGATGTTCTGCGGCGCGGTGGCGTTGCCCGCGGACTTCGACATCTTCTGCCGGTCCGCGTCGAGGACGAAGCCGTGCGTCAGCACCGCCTTGAACGGGGCGACGCCGTTGGCGCCGATGGATTCGAGGAGGGAGGAATGGAACCAGCCGCGGTGCTGGTCCGTGCCTTCGAGGTAGAGGTCGGCGGGGAAGGGCATGCCGCGGTCGCGGAGGACGAAGGCGTGGGTGGAGCCGCTCTCAAACCACACGTCGACGATGTCCATGACCTGTTCGTAGTCATCGGAGTTGCGGTCAGGGCCGAGGAAGCGGGCGGCCGCGCCGGGGAGATACCAGGCGTCGGCGCCCTCGACCCGGAACGCCTCGATGACCCGTGCCATCACCGCGGGATCGCGCAGCGGCTCGCCGGTGCGGCGGTCCACGAAGATCGCGATGGGCACGCCCCAGGCGCGCTGGCGGGAGATGCACCAGTCCGGCCGCGCGGCGACCATCGCGCCGATGCGGTTGCGGCCGGCATCCGGCACGAACCGCGTGTTCGCGATGGCGTCGAGCGCCTTGGCGCGGATGGCGTTGGCATCGTCCATCGCGATGAACCACTGCGGCGTCGCGCGGAAGATCACCGGCTTCTTGGACCGCCAGGAGTGGGGGTAGGAGTGGTGCAGCGATCCCTTCGCGATGAGGGTGCCGCACGCCGCCAGGGCGTCCCAGACGGCGGTGTGGGCCTTGAAGACGTGAACCCCGGAAAAGCCGGGCGCCTGGACCGTGTAGGTGCCGTCGTCCGCCACCGTCTCCGGGACGGGAAGGCCGTTGGCGCGGCCGAGGTCGAAATCGTCCTCGCCGTGGGAGGGGGCGATGTGGACGAAGCCCGTGCCCGCGTCGTCGGTGACGAAGTCGCCGGGCAGCAGCGGCACCTGGAAGTCGTAACCACCTTGGGCTGGCGACCAATCTTTCAGGGGATGCGAACACCACGCGAATGCCAATTCCTCTCCCTTGAGGACGCGCCGGACCACGTGCTGCTCGATACCAGCGGATTTCACGAACTCGGGGAGCAATGAGAGTGCGACCAGGAGACGTTCACCACCAGCCAGTGCAGACGTCGCATCGACGCTGCTGACATGAATCAATGCGTAGTTGAGGGTGGGTCCGTAAGCGATCGCCCGGTTGCCAGGAATCGTCCATGGCGTCGTCGTCCAGATCACCACGCTTGCGTCGAGGAGGTCCGCGTTGGTGTGGTCGATCTGACCATCCAAACCCTCCGGTGTTCCGATCCGCCTAATCGGGAAGCGCGCCCAAAGGGTAGGCGACGTCACGTCCTGGTACTCGATCTCCGCATCCGCCAGCGCGGTCTTCTCCACCGGGCTCCACATCACCGGGCGCAGCCCGCGGTAGAGCGAGCCGTTCATGAGGAACTTGCCGATTTCCCCCGCGATCGCCGCCTCGCTCGGGAAGTCCATCGTGGCGTAGCGGCCGGCCCAGTCGCCGAGCACGCCCAACCGCTTGAACTCCTCCGCCTGCACGCCGAGCCAGTGGCGGGCGTAGTCGCGGCATTCCGCGCGGAAC
>CAXVWQ010000093.1:0-21441 GCA_964263755.1 Roseomonas sp.
CCGCCCTGGCGGCGTAACGGCGCTACTCCAGCTTCGCGCCGGAGAGGCGGACCACCTCGCCCCAGCGCGCGTACTCGGATTCGACGTGGGCGCCGAGCGCGTCGGGGGTGCCGCCGACCACCGCGCCGCCCTGCTCCTCCAGACCGCGCCGCACCGCCGGGTCGGCGAGGCTCTCCGCGGCGGCGCGGTGCAGGCGGGCCACCCGGTCGGCCGGCGTGGCGGCGGGGGCGAAGAGGGCATACCAGGTGTCGGATTCGGCGCCCGCGACGCCGGCCTCGGCCATGGTCGGCACGTCCGGCAGGGCGGGGTTGCGGGCGGCCGAGGTCACGGCGAGGGCGCGCAGCTCGCCGCCGCGGATGCCGGGGAGCACCACCGGCACGTCGGCGAGCATCATCGCGATGTTGCCGGCGAGCAGGTCGGTCAGCGCCGGGGCCGCGCCGCGGTAGGGAACGTGGGTGATGTCCACGCCCGTCCGCAGCTTGAACAACTCGCCCGCGAGGTGAAGGGACGAGCCGTTGCCGGCGGAGCCGAAGGTGAGCCGACCCGGCGCCGCACGGGCCGCGGCGACGAGCGCCGCCACGTCCGCCTGCGCCCCGCGCCGCACCACCAGCACCTGCGGCACGGAGACGACGAGCGAGACGGGGGCGAGGTCGCGCCGCGAATCATAGGCCATGCGCGGCATCATGTGCGGCAGCACGACGAGCGCGCCGGTGGACGCCAGCACCACCGTCTGGCCGTCGGGGCGCGCCCGCGCCCCGGCCTCCACGCCCACCGCGCCGCCGGCGCCGGAGCGGCTCTCCACGACGACGGGCTGGCCGAGCCGTTCGCCCATGGCGCGGCCGAGGGTGCGGGCGATGAGGTCGGCGGGGCCGCCCGGCGGGAAGGGGATGATCATCCGCACCGGGCCGTCCGGGAAGGTGCCCTGCGCCCACGCCACCGCCGGCACCGCCAGCGCCGCCAGTCCTGTCGTTCGTCGCGTGATCATCGTCGTTTCTCCCATTCGTCGCCGCGTCAGCGCGCGGCCTCCGCCAGCACCGCGTCCACCGACGCGTCGTCCATGTCCAGGAGGTTGCGCAGGACCTCCCGCGTGTGCTCGCCGTGTGCGGGCGGCGGCCGGTCCTCGACGACGGGGGTGTCGGAGAAGCGGACGGGGTTCGCGACGTAGCGGAAGGTGCCGGCGCGGGGTTCCGGCATCTCGCGGAAGACGCGGCGGTGGCGGATCTGGGGGTCGTCGGCGGCGGCGGGAAAGTCGTTGATCGGGCCGGAGGACACGCCGGCCTCGTTCAGCGCGGCCATCCACTCCATCGCGCCGCGGGCGAGGAGGGCGGGTTCCAGCAGGGCGAGGAGGGCGGGCTTGTGGGCCATACGGTCGCGGTTGGTGCGGAAGCGCGGGTCGGTCGGCACATCCGGGAGGCCCATGACGGCGCAGAAGGCGGCGAACTGCCGGTCGTTGCCGACGGCGACCATCAGCGGGCGGTCGGCCGTGTCGAAGGCCTGCCAGGGGACGTTGATCTGCGACGCGGCGCCGGCGGCCGCGGGCGGACGGTCGGAGACGAGCCAGTTCATCGCGACGTGCGACTGCGCCGCGACCTGCGCGTCCAGCAGGGCGAGGTCGATATGCTGCCCGCGACCGGACACCGTGTCGCGTTGGTGCAGCGCCGCGAGGATGGCGATGGTGGCGTAGAAGCCGGCGTTGATGTCGGAGACGGAGTAGCCCGTGAGGACGGGGCCGGCGCCCGGCGTGCCGTCCGGCTGGCCGGTGACGCTCATCAGGCCGGACATGGCCTGGAACACGGCGTCGTAGCCGGGGAGGGCGGCGTAGGGGCCGTCCTGACCCCAGCCGGTGATGGAGCAATAGACCAAGCGCGGATTGTCCGCCGACAGCGAGGCGTGGTCCAGGCCGTAGCGGGCGAGGGTGCCGACCTTGAAGTTCTCGATCAGCACGTCGGCGCGGGCGGACAGGGCCCGCACGGCGGCCTGCCCGCAGGGCTTGGCGATGTCCAGCGCGACGGAGCGCTTGCCGCGGTTCATCGCGAGGAAGGAGGAATACTGCCCGGTTTCGGCGCCGTCCGGGGTGCGCTGGGGGTAGCCCATGCGGCGCACGTCGTCGCCGCCGACGGGGTGTTCGACCTTGATCACTTCCGCCCCGAAATCCGCGAGCATCTGCGCCGCCCAGGGGCCGGCGAAGACGCGGGAGAGGTCGAGGACGCGGATGTTCGGGAGGGCGCCCGACATCTAGCGGCCCTTGAACACCGGGGCGCGCTTCTCGGCGAAGGCGCGTTGGGCCTCCTTCGAGTCTTCCGTCGTGGAGAGCGCCATGGTCTGGGACTGCTCGTAGCGGTAGCCGTCGCGCAGCGGCATCTCCTCGGTCATGCCGAAGGACCGCTTGGCGGCCTGGGTGGCGAGGGGGCTTTTCGCCGCGATCTCGTGGGCGATGGCGATCGCTTCGGCCACCACGCGGTCCTTCGGGACGCAGAGCGAGGCGACGCGCATCCGCAGCAGCTCGGCGCCGGGGATGCGGCGGGCGGTGAAGGCCATGAGGCGGGCGTCGGATTGGCCGAAGTGGCGCATGATATGACGCGTGCCGCCGGCGAGGCCGACATCCACCTCGGTCAGCGCGAGGAACGCCTCCTCCGCGACGACGAGGATGTCGCAGCAGGAGGCCAGCACGGCGCCGGCGCCGATCGCCGCGCCGTTCACCGCCGCGACGACGGGCTTGGGACATTCCAGCACGGCGTCGAAGGAGGCGCGGACGGAGCGGTTGTGCCGGAAGTAGGCGCCGGGTTCCGTCAGGTCCGGGCGGTCCTTCAGGTCGGCGCCGGCGGAGAAGGCGCGGCCCTCGCCGGTCAGGACGATGGCGCGGACCTCCGGCGTGTCGCCGAGGGCGTCGAAGAGCCGGATGATCTCGTCGCGGAACAGGCGGCCCTGGGCGTTCACGGGGTGGCCACGCATCGTCACGGTGGCCACGTGGTCCGCAACCTCCACGCCGAAGCGTTCGCATTCCCGGATCATCGCGGCTCCTTTCCGCGCGCCGGCGGCAAGTCGGCGAGCAGCGTGTCGCCCAGGGGTTCCAGGGGCGGCTCGACACCGTCGGGAAGCGGAATGCCGTGGACGTTCAGCGTCATCGCGACGAGGGTGTAGTAGCCGATCACCGCCGTCAGTTCGACCGCGCCGCGCGGGCCCCAGCGGTCCACGACGGCGTGGTAGTCCCGGTCGGGCACGGTTCCGGTCCGCTGCAACGCGAGGGCGAAGGCGTAGATCTCGGCGTCCGCGGGGTCATCGAGGACGGGCGGCGCGCCGACGCGGATGGATTCGATCACGGCGTCGGGCAGGCCGGCCGCGGCGGCGGCCCTGGCGTGGACCCACCATTCGATCTGCGCGGTCCAGCGGCGGCCGGTGACGAGGATGGCGAGCTCGTTCAGGCGCTTCGGCAGGATGGTGTGGAAGCGAAGCGCTTCCCCGAAGGCGGACCAGCGGGCGGCGAGGTCGGGCGAGTGGATCGCCGCGCGCAGCGGGCCGATCATCACGCCGCGGGGGCCGGAGACGACGGAGTCGTGCACGGCCCGCTGTTCCGGGGTCATTTCCTCGGGGGAGGGGAGGGGGATGCGTGGCGTCACGTCACGCCGCCCTCCGCCAGCCGGGTGCGCTCGGCCTCGTCCAGGCCGAGTTCGCGCAACACCTCCTCCGTGTGCTGGCCGAGGGTCGGCGGGGCGCGGTCGAAGGCGAGCGGCGCCTCGGCGAAGCGCATGGGCGACACGACGGACGGCACCGTGCCCCCCAGGGGGTGCGGCAGGTGGCGCAGCATCTCGCGGTGAATGATCTGCGGGTCCTCGAAGACCTGCGGGACGGAGTTGATCGCGGCGCAGGGCACGCCCGCCGCGTCGAGGGCGGCGATCAGGTCGGCGCGCGGGAACTCCGAGAAGCGCTCGGACAGCAGCGGCGTCAGGGCGAGGTTGTTGCGGACACGGGCGGGGTTGGTGGCGAAGCGCTCGTCGGTCGCCCAGTCCGGGCGGCCGATCGCGGCGCAGAGCTTCACGAACTGGCCGTCATTCCCCACCGCCAGCACGAGGTCGCCATCGGCGGTCGGGAACACGTCCTGCGGCTGGATGTTCGGGTGCCGGTTGCCGCCGCGCTTCGGCACCCGCCCGGAGACGAGGTGGTTCATCGCCTGGTTCGCGAGGAAGGCGGCGCCGACGTCGAGCATGGCGAGGTCGATCGTCTCGCCCACTCCCGTTTCGTTGCGGCGGGCGAGGGCGGCGAGGACGGCGACGGCGGCGTACATCCCCGTCATCAGGTCCACGATCGGCACGCCGACCTTCTGCGGGCCGCCGCCGGGGGCGTCGTCGCGCTCGCCGGTCACGGACATCAGGCCGCCCATCGCCTGGATGGCGAAGTCGTAGGCCGCCTGATCTTTCCGCGGGCCATCCTGCCCGAAGCCGGTGACGGAGCAGTAGATCAGCCGCGGGTTCGCCGCGCGCAGCGAGGCCGCATCCAGCCCGTAGCGGGACAGGGCACCGGCCTTGAAGTTCTCGAGGCAGATGTCGGCCGTGCCGGCGAGGCGGCGGATCACGGCTTGGCCTTCGGGCGAAGCCATGTCGATCGTCACGGACCGCTTGCCGCGGTTGACGCAGAGGAAGTAGCCCGCCTCCCGCGTCGGCGTGCCGTCGGCGCCCTGGAGGAAAGGCGGGCCCCAGGCGCGGGTATCGTCGCCGACGCCGGGGCGTTCCACCTTGATCACGTCGGCGCCGAGGTCGGCGAGGATCTGCGTGGCCCAGGGGCCGGCCATGATGCGCGACAGGTCGAGGACGCGGACGTGGGACAAGGGCCCCTGCCTTGCCGGATGGGGGCGCTCAGCCATCCACCACCTCCGTCGCACGGGCGGAGGGGCGGGCCTCGAAGGCCTCGAACCATCGTGCAAGAGCGGGGTGGCCGTCGCGCCATGCGAGGTCGGGGAAGCGGAAGTCGAGGTAGGCGAGGACGACGCCGACGGTGATCTCGCCGATGAGGAAGCCGTGGGATTCCAGCGTCCCGGCGTCGCGTTCCATCCGGGCGAGGGTCGCCGCGGTCCTGGCCGCGAAGGAATCGAGCCATTCGGCCGTCCGGGCCGCCTCCGGCTTCTCCCGCTCGTTCCGCCAGAGGATGAGGAGGTCGAGAAGGCCGTTCGCCAGGGCGTGCCGCGTCAGGGCCGTCCAGCGCGCGGCGCCTCGCGGGAACAGCCGCCCGCCGCCCGTGACATCGTCGAGGTACTCGCAGATCACGACGCTGTCCTGGATCGCGGTGCCGTCGTCGAGGACGAGGGTGGGGATCTTGCTCAGCGGGTTGTCGGGCAGCAGGTCGGCGTTCGGGGCGCCCATCCGCACGACGGTCCGCACGAGGGTGAGCCGGTCCGCCAGCCCCAGTTCGTGCGCCGCGATCATCACCTTGCGGACGAAGGGCGACCGCGGCGACCAGTGCAGCTTCAAGACATTCCCCCGGCTTGCCCTTAGGCCAGTCTTATGGCCTTTACCGGACCCTGTCCACGGGAGCCGGGACGATGACCGAGCAAGGCCGCATCCTCGCCCGCCCGGCGGGGCCGCTGGAATGGTTCTCGGAGGGGGACGGCCCCGCGATCCTGCTCGTCGCCTCGCTCGGGCGCGGCGCGGAGGATTTCGACGGGATCGCGCCGCTGCTGACGGCGGCGGGGCATCGCGTGCTGCGGATGGAGCCGCGCGGGATCGGCCGCTCCGCCCCGATGCGGGACACGGACTCGATCCACGACATCGCCGCCGACCTCGCCGCGGTGGTGGAGGCGGCGGGCGCGGCGCCCGTCCTCGTCGCGGGGCACGCGGCGGGCAACTGGCCGGCGCGGATGCTGGCGCATGACCGGCCGGACCTCGTCCGCGGCGTGGCGATGCTCGCGGCCGTCACCGGCACCGCGTCGCGGCCGGAGATCGGCGCCGCGATCAACGGGTCGTTCGATCCGGCGCTGAGCGATGCCGAGCGGCTGCGGAACCTGGAGATCGCGTATTTCGCGCCGGGGCACGACGCCTCGGTCTGGCTGCCCGGGTGGTTCCCGCCCGTGGCGCTGGCGCAGCGGCGGGCGCGCGACAACACCTCCGACAAGGCCTGGCTGCGCGCGGCGGAGGCGAAGCCGCTCCTCTACCTCGCGGCCACGCTCGACGCGATCGCGCCGCCGCCGTCGCTGGATGAACTGCGGGCCGTGCTCGGCCCCCGCGTCACGCGGGAGGTCGTGCCGGACGCGGGCCACGCCCTGCTACCGGAGCAGCCGCGCGCCGTGGCCGATGCCCTCGTCACCTTCGCGGCGAGCCTGCCGCGGTAGCGTGGAGCGTCAGGCCAGGATCTCGGGGCAGGGCGTGGCGGGGCCCTTGGCCAGCCCCGCCAGCACCTCGGCCAGGGCGGCCTCCAACTGGTTGAGCAGGGTGGCAGCGCCCTCCACGTCGAATTCCGAGATGATGGTCTGCTCGGTCATGTCGTGCACGAGGACGACGCGGCCGGCCATCGAATGCGCGCGGAAATTGCTCATGGCCGGAGGCTAGCGCGGTCTCGCACCGTGTTCACAGGCCTGTGATTCGATCGTCATATGGTGTTGCGTGAACGACACGGGTTGCCCGATCCAAAGGCAGGAATCGGGCAACAACGAACAAGCCCGTCGTGTCGTCAGCCGAAGGTCGTCAGGAGGTCGTCCACCTGCGCGTCGGTCAGGATCCGCGCCCCGGCACCGCGCAGCAGCAGGGCGAGGCGCGCCGCCTCCTCCAGTTCCTCCGACGCGAAGACGGCGTCGTCCAACGTCGGGCCCGAGACGACGGGACCGTGATTCGCCAGGAGGACGGCCCGCGCGGCGAGGGCGGCCGCGTGGATCGCCGGTGCCATCGCGGCGTCGCCGGGGCGGTGGTAGCGGATCACCGGCAGGCGCCGCCCGATCCGCATGACGAAATAGGGCGTGAGGGGCGGGATCGGCGCGTCCTCGCCGGGCGGGGCGAGGCAGGACACCGCGGTGGCGTGGGTGGAGTGCAGGTGGACCACCGCGCCCGCCTCCGGCCGCGCCTCCAGGACCGCGCGGTGCATGAAGACCTCCTTCGACGGCTTGTCGCCGGAGACGTGGCGCCAGTCGCGGTCCAGCTTGCTGATCCGACCGGGGTCGAGGCGGCCGAGGCAGGAGTTGGTGGGGGTGATGAGGAACCCGTCGGGCCGGCGAACGGAGATGTTCCCCGCGGTGCCGACGGCGTAGCCCCGCCCGAACAGCAGCCGCCCGTGGGCGCAGATCGCCTCCCGGATCGTGTCCTCGTCGCCCTCGGTCATGGCCGTCCCCCACGGTGTCGCGGCAGCCTACGCCCCGGCGGCGCGGGCGGGCAGGGGAGGGCGGTCACGCGCGGAACACGATGCAGACCGGGCTACCGGTGCGCGCGACGACGCCCTGCGCCACCGGCAGGCCCGTCGTCGCGTCGGGGCGGAACGCGGTGATCACGTCGTCATCCTCGCTCGCGACGAAGAGGCGGCCGGTGTCGGGGGCGATGGCGAAGAAGCGCGGCGTCCGGCCGCCGGCCGACACCCAGCCCACCGGTCGCAGGCGCCCTGTGGCGGGGTCCGCGGCGAAGCAGCCGATGGAGTCGTGGCCGCGGTTGGACGCATAGACGAACCGGCCGTCGGCCGAGGCGGCGATCTCCGCGGCCCGGCTGAACCCGACCGCGTCGTCGGGCAGGGAGGGGGTGACCTGGAAGGGCGTCAGCGACCTGTCGGCGATGCGGCACGCCAGGATGGTGGAATCCAGTTCGTTCAGCACCCAGGCCACGCGCCCATCGGGGGAAACGGCGAGGTGGCGCGGCCCGGAACCCTCGCGCGCCACGACCGGGGGGGCGGCCTCGCGCAACCGGCCATCCTCACGGACCCGAACGGCGAAGATGCGGTCGAGGCCCTTGTCGGGAACGAGGAGGAGGTCGTCCGCCGCGTCGAAGGTGACCGCGTGCGGCTTGGCGAAGGGTTGTTCGACGCGGTGCGGGCCTGGGTCGCCGGGGAGGGGGAGGAGATCGGCGATCTCGCCCAGTGCGCCGGTCCCCGGGTCCAGCCGCAGCACGGCGAGGGTGGAGGTGACGTGGTTGGCCACGACGAGGAAGCGGTCCCCCGGCGTGGTGACGAGGTGGACGGGATTCCGCCCGCCGGTCGGTGCCGTGTTGAGCGGCGTCAGCAGGCCGTCCGTGCCGATGCGGAAGGCGCTCGCTTCCTCCCGGTCGCCGTGGACGGCGTAGAGGACCGGGCGGGTGCGGGCGAAGGCGAGGAAGGACGGGTTGTCCGGGCCGCCGACCACCTGCACGGGCTCCCACGGGCCGTCCGGCGGCACGCGGAAGACGGTGATCCCGTCGCCGCGGGCGTCGCGCTGGCGCGTGGTGCGGGAGCCGACGTAGGCGAACATCCGTCAGGCCGGGGCGAGGGCGCGGCGCAGGATCGCGGGGATCATGCCGCCGCCCTGCACCAGGCCGACCTCGCGCGCCGTCTCGACCTCGGCGATTGCGGAACCGGACAGGGTGCCGCCGGCCGCGCGGCGCAGCGTGACGGGCACGGCGGCGCGGGGCGTCAGCGACGCAAGGTCCAGGTCCAGCGCGATCACGTCGCCCGGGCGCAGGTCCAGGCCCTGCGGCCGCCAGCCCGCCGGCAGCCGCAGCGGCAGCACGCCCATGCCGACGAGGTTCTGGCGGTGGATGCGCTCGAAGGAGTTGGCGAGGACGGCGCGGACGCCAAGGAGGGCGGCGCCCTTCGCGGCCCAGTCGCGGGAGGAGCCGGTGCCGTAGCGTTCGCCCGCCACGATCACGGTCGCCAGACCGGCGTCGGCGTAGAGCGCGGCGGCGCGCCAGCAGGCCGTCGCCTCCCCGGTGGGGGCGAAGGCGGTGCGGCCGGCGGTGAGGCCCGCGCCGAGGTGGTTGACGAGCGCGCGGTTGGTGAAGAGGCCGCGCAGCATGACCTCCCAGTTGCCGCGGCGGGCGGCGAAGACGTTGAGGTCGGCCGGGTCCTCCCCCCGCTCGGTCAGCCACGCCGCGGCGTCGCTGCCGCGCGGTATCGCGCCGGCGGGGGAGATGTGGTCGGTCGTGACGTCGTCGCCGAGGACGAGGAGGGGGTGGGCGACGAGACCGCCCCCGGGCCACGGCGCCCCGGTAGGCCGAACGAAAGGCGGGGGGCGGAGGTAGGTGGAGGCGGGATCCCAGGGGAAGCGCGGGCCGGACGGCGCGTCCAGGGCGGCCCAGGGGCCGGACGCCTCGGCGGCGGCGTAGGCGGGGGCGACGTCGGCGGGGGATTCGGCGAGGCGTGTGACGGCCTCGATCTCCGCGGCGCGGGGCCAGAGGTCGGAGAGGACCACGGGCGTCCCGTCGGCGCGGTTGCCGAGCGCGTCGCTGGCGATGTCGAGGCCGGCGCGTCCCGCCAGCGCGTAGGCGACGACGAGGGGCGGGGAGGCGAGGAGGGCGTCGTCCACGGAGGCGTGGACGCGGCCGGGGAAGTTGCGGTTGCCGGAGAGGACGGCGACGGGGCGCAGGCCGTCCCGCTCCACCGCCGCGGCGACGGCGGGGAGGAGGGGGCCGGCATTGCCGATGCAGGTGGCGCAGCCGTGGCCGGCGATGCCGAAGCCGAGCGCCTCCAGGTCGTCCAGCACGCCGGCGCGGCGGAGGCGGGCCTCGGCGGCGGGGGAGCCGGGGGTGAGGGAGGTCTTCACCCAGGGTCGGGGGCGGAGGCCGAGGGCGCGGGCGCGGCGGGCCAGGAGCCCCGCGGCGATCAGCAGGCCGGTGTCGGTGGTGTTGGTGCAGGACGTGATGGCGGCAATGGCCACCGCGTCCGGCGGGAGGGACCCGGTCGGGTCCGCCGCGGGGCGGGCGATGGCGGCCGGAACCGCCGCGGTGTCCATCCGGTCCTGCGGCCGCCGCGGGCCGGAGACGGAGGGGCGGAGGGCGGTCAGGTCCAGGTTCAGCACCGTGGTGTAGGTGGCACCGGTCGGCGTGCCCCAGAGGCCGGTCGCCCGCGCGAAGGCCTCGACGAGCGCCACCTCCGCCGTGTCGCGCCCGACGGTCCGCAGGTGGTGCAGGGTCGCGTCGTCCACCGGGAAGCAGCCGGTCGTCGCGCCGTATTCCGGCGCCATGTTCGCGACGACCGCGCGCTGGCCGGCGGTGAGGGTGGCGACGCCCGGCCCGTGGAACTCCACGAATTCGCCCGACACGCCGGCGCGGCGGAGGCGTTCGGTCACCGTCAGGGCGAGGTCGGTGGCCAGCACGCCCTCCGGCATCGCGCCGGTGAGGCGGACGCCGAAGACCTCGGGCACGCGGAGGGAGACGGGGACGCCGAACATCGCCCCCTCCGCCTCGATGCCGCCGACGCCCCAGGCGAGGATTCCGATGCCGTTGACCATGGGGGTGTGGCTGTCGGTGCCGAGGACGGTGTCGGGGACGGCCCACTCCTCGCCGTCCCGCATCACCGTCGCGACCACCGTCGAGAGGCGTTCGAGGTTGATGGTGTGCATGATCCCCGTGCCCGGCGGGAACACCCGGAAGCCGTGCAATGCCGTCGAAGCCCACTTCATGAAGCGGTAGCGCTCGGCGTTGCGGCCCATCTCGCGCGCCATGTTCGTCTCGCGCGCGCCGGGCACGCCGGAGACGTCCACCGCGAGCGAATGGTCGGTGGAGGTGGCGACGGGGATCGAGGGGTTCAGCCGCTCCGGGTCGCCGCCGGCCGCGGCGACGGCGTCGCGCATCGCCGCGATGTCCACGAGGGCCGGGCCGCAGGTGGTGTCGTGCATGAGGATGCGGAGGGGCGTGAAGGGGATCTCCGCCTCGCTGCGGCCGTGCGCGGGCCATTCGAGGATCGCCTCGGCGCCGGCGCGCGCGACCTCCGGGTCCGGATCGCGCAGCACGTTCTCCAGCAGGACGCGAAGGCACCAGGGCAGGCGGTCCAGGCGACCGCCGAACGCCCGCAGGTCCACGTGGCGGCGCGTTCCGAAGGCGCCGCGGATCACGCCGCTCTGCGGCCACGCGTCGGCGGGGGAGGGGAGGGCGGCCATGGCGCGGGGATACGCCGCGCCGACGGCCCGCGCCACCGCCGGGCGGTGGACGGGGCGGCGGGCGCGCGCCACCATCCGGGCAACGCGCCGCACGACGCCGGAGGACACGCACATGACCACCCTCGCGACCCGCCGCGGGCTGATGTTGGCGGCGCCGGCGCTGGCCAGCGCGCGGCCGTCCCTCGCCCAGACCTGGGCGCCGGACCGGCCGGTGCGGCTCCTCGTTCCCTACGCCGCGGGGGGCGGGCAGGACATCACCGCCCGGCTTCTCGCCGAACCGTTGCGCGCCGCGCTCGGCCAGCCGGTGGTGGTGGAGAACCGGTCCGGCGCCTCCGGAATGATCGCCGCGGACGCCACGGCCAAGGCGGCGCCGGACGGCCTCACCCTCATGCTCGGCGGGTCCGGCGAGACGGCAGCGAACGGCGCGCTGTTCCGCGGACGGATGAGCTACGACCCGGTGCGCGACCTGCGGCCGATCCACGTGGCGGTGAAGGTGCCGATCGTGGTCCTGGGGCATCCGGGGCTGCCCTTCACCGACATCCCGTCGCTCATCGCCTACGCGAAGGCCAACCCGGGGCGATTGTCGTACTCGTCCTCCGGCATCGGCAACCCGCAGCACCTCGCGGGCGAGTTGTTCAACGTCATGGCGGGCATCCAGACGGTGCACGTGCCCTACCGCGGCGCGGGGCCGGCGGTGACGGACATCGCGTCGGGGCAGGTGGGGTTCGGCCTCAACGGGCTGGCGGCGGCGCTGCCGCTCATCCAGGACCGGCGCATCCGGGCGCTCGGCGTGACGTCGACGGACCGGCTGCCGCAACTGCCGGACGTCGCCTCCGTCTCGGAATACGGGCCGATGCGGGACTACGAGCTGGTCAACTGGTTCGGGCTGTTCGGGCCCGCCGGGCTGCCGGACGCCATCGCGAACCGTCTCAACCGCATCGTCGAGGACGCTGTGAAGGAACCGGCCCTGCGGGCGCGGCTGGAGACCCAGGGGCTGCTGCCGCAATCCATGACGACCGACGAGGCGCGGCGCTTCGTGGCGGCGGAGGCGGAGAAACTCGCGCGGATCGTCGCGGACGCGCGGATCACGGTGGACGGGTGAACGAGCCGCGCTGGCGCCGGCTGGTCCTGACGGGGGCGGCCGGCGAGATCGGCTCCGTCCTCCGCCCGGCGCTGCGCGGCACCGCGCGGCACCTGCGCTGGCACGACATCCGGCCCGTCCCCGGCGCGGAGCCGGGCGACGAGGTGCAGGAAGGCGATATCGCCGACCCCGCGGTGGCCGAGGCGGCGGTGCGGGACGCGGACGTGCTGCTGCACTTCGCCGGCATCCCGCGGGAAACCGGGGGCGGACCGGAGGACATCCTCCGCACCAATGTCGTCGCCACCCACGGGCTGTTCGAGGCGGCGCGGCGGGCTGGGGTGCGGCGGATCGTCTTCGCCTCCTCCAACCACGTCATCGGCTTCCACCCCGCCGACCGCTTCGTCGGGCCGGACGACCCGGTGCGGCCGGACGGACACTACGGTCTGTCCAAGGTGTTCGGGGAGGCGATGGGGCGGCTGCTCGCGGACAAGCACGGGATGGAGGTGGCGTGCCTTCGCATCGGGGCGTTCCGGGCGCGGCCGGGGAACGCGCGGGAACTCGGGGCCTGGATCTCGCCGCGGGACATGGCGCAGCTGGCGCGGCGCTGCGTGGAGGCGGAGGCGTTCCACTTCCTCGTCCTCTACGGCGTCTCGGCGAACCGGCGGGCGATGTGGGGCGGGGACGAAGCGGGGCGGGCGGCGGTGGGCTACGTGCCGGAGGATGATGCGGAGGAGCATGCCGCGGGCGTCGGGGCGGCGGGCTTCGAGGGCGTCGCGGGGCGCTTCCACGGCGGGAGCGTGTGCGCCCTCGGCTTCACGGGTGATGCCGAACGGATCGGGTAAGGTGGCTGGGGAACCTGGATTCGAACCAAGACTGCGCGAGTCAGAGTCGCGAGTTCTACCGTTAAACTATTCCCCATCGCCGGGCGGCCGGGATGCCCCGGTCCGCGGCGGGCCGGCCCTATAACGCGCGACACCCCATCCCCGCAACACCGCCTCGCGCCCCCTTGCCGTCGCGCCCGCCACCCCCGATCCTCCCGTATTCCCATGTCACACCACCCCGCCCCCCCGGGCCCCGGTTTTTCCCCCCCGCACCGCCCCCCACCGGTCTTCGCCGCCCTCGACCTGGGGACGAACAACTGCCGGATGCTCCTGGCCTCCCCTGGCGGGCCGGGGGGATTTCGCGTCCTCGACTCCTTCTCCCGCATCGTCCGGCTGGGCGAGGGTCTGGCGGCAACCGGCGCCCTGTCCGACGCGGCGATGGACCGGGCGGAGGCCGCGCTGCACGCCTGCGGCCAGCGCCTCGCCCGCCGGCCGGTCGAGGGCGTGCACGCCGTGGCGACGGAAGCATGCCGGCAGGCCACCAACGGCCGCGGCTTCCTGCACCGGGCCGAACGGGCGCTCGGCGCCCCCATCCGCGTCATCCCGGCGCGGGAGGAAGCGGAGCTGGCGATGGAATCCTGCGCCCCGCTCCTCCGCCCCGGGGACCGGCGGGCCCTGCTGTTCGACATCGGCGGCGGCAGCACGGAGATCGCCTGGGTCCGGGCCGACCGCGGCGCGCCGGAACTCATCGGGACCATCTCCGTCCCCTACGGCGTGGTCACGCTGCTGGAACGCCACGGCGCCGCGCACTACGAATCCGACGGCTTCGGCGAGGTGGCGGAGGAGATCGCGGACCGGCTGGACGCCTTCGATTCCGTCCACCGCATCCGCCAGGAGATGCGGGCGGGCGGGGTGCGGATGATGGGCACGTCCGGCACGGTCACCACCCTCGCGGGCATCGCGCTGGACCTGCCGCGCTACACCCGGGCGGCGGTGGACGGCCATGAACTCTCCGCGGAGCATGCCGATGCGGCGCTGGCCCGGCTGCGGGCGATGGGGCGGGCGGGCCTCGCGGCGCACCCCTGCATCGGGCCGGAACGGGTGGATTTCGTCCTGCCGGGCTGCGCGGTCTACGCCGCGATCCGCCAGGTGTGGCCGGCCGCGGGCACCACGGTGTGCGACCGCGGTCTGCGGGAGGGGATCCTGCTCCGGATGATGCGCGTCTCCGGGCGGGACCGGCGCGCGGCGGACCGGCGGGTGCAGCCGTGATCCGGCATCCGTTCCCGGCAGCGCTGGCGGGTGGCGCGGTGGGCGGCGCCGTCGGGCTGACCCTCGGCGACGACCTCATCTACTGGCAGCAGGCCCTCGCGACGGTGGCGGGGATGGTGGTGCTGGGCGGCGCCGCGGCCGTCCTGCCGGGGGATGCGCGGGCCGCCGTGGTGGTGGCCGTCGGCCTTGTCGTCTCGGCGCTGTTCCTGCGCAACTGCCTCCCCGATGGTTGACCGCCCGCTCGCCACCCGCCTGAAGACCGCGAAGGGCCGTTCGACCGGCTCGCAGAAGTGGCTCCAGCGCCAGTTGAACGACCCCTACGTGAAGGCGGCGAAGGAGACGGGGTTGCGGTCGCGCGCCGCCTTCAAGATCACCGGGCTGGACGAGCGCTTCCACCTGTTCCGGGCGGGGCAGCGCATCGTGGACCTCGGCGCCGCGCCGGGGGGCTGGACGCAGGTGGCGGTGGCGCGGACGGGGGACCGGGGGAAGGTCGTCGCACTCGACATCCTGCCGATGGACCCGGTGCCAGGGGCCACCGTTCTGCAAGGCGATTTCGACGATGCATCGGCCGAGCAGGCGGTCCTCGACGCGCTCGCCGGCCCGGCCGACCTCGTCCTCTCCGACATGGCGCCGAACACGACGGGGCACACGGCGACGGATCACCTGCGCATCCTCGCCCTGGTGGAGCTGGCGGCGGATTTCGCGGGCAAGGTGCTGACGCCTGGCGGGGCCTTCGTCGCGAAGGTGTTCCAGGGCGGGCTGGAACGCGACCTGCTGGCGCGGTTGAAGCGGGACTTCGCCGAGGTCCGCCATGCCAAGCCGCCGGCGAGCCGGAAGGACAGCGCGGAGTCCTTCGTGGTGGCCCAGGGCTTCAGGGGAGGGGGCTTCCGGGGCGGCGCCGCGAAGGCGTAACGCGGTCGCCCTTGCGTCCCGGCCCGCCGCGGGCGTAGGGGGACGCGCCAAGGCACGCGTCGCCCGCCCTTCGAAGGCCCGCCATGGCACCCGACACCTCCCTCCCGCGCCTTCTCGCCCGTTTCGAGGAGGCCTACGCCTTCGACGACGTCCTGCTGGTCCCCGCCTACTCGAAGGTGCTGCCGAACGGCACGGACACCCGGACGAAGGTCACGCGCGAGATCGCGCTGAACATCCCGCTCATCTCCGCGGCGATGGACACCGTCACCGAAGGGCCGATGGCCATCGCCATGGCCCAGGCCGGCGGCATCGGCGTCGTCCACAAGAACCTGACGATCGAGGAGCAGGCTGCCGAGGTCCGGCGGGTGAAGAAATTCGAATCGGGGATGGTGGTGAACCCCGTGACGATCCATCCGGACCAGACCCTGGCGGACGTGCGGGCCTTGCAGGCGCAGCACCGAATCTCCGGCATTCCCGTGGTGGAACCGGAGACGGGGCGGCTCGTCGGCATCGTCACCTCCCGCGACGTCCGCTTCGCGACGGACCCGGGCCAGCGGGTCTACGAACTCATGACGCGGGAGAACCTCGTCACCGTTCCAACCGACGTGACGCCGGAGCGGGCGCGCGCCCTGCTGCACAAGCACCGCATCGAGAAGCTGCTCGTGACGGACGAGCGGGGGCGCTGCGTCGGCCTCGTCACGGTGAAGGACATGGACAAGGCCCAGGCCAACCCCAACGCCGTGAAGGACGCGCTGGGGCGTTTGCGCGTGGCGGCGGCGGTCGGCACGGGAGAGGACGGGCTGCGCCGCGCCGAGGCGCTCGTGGCGGCGGAGGTGGACATCATCGTCGTGGACACCGCCCACGGCCACTCCGCCGGCGTGCTGGCGGCGGTGGAGCGGGTGAAGCGCCTCTCCAACTCCGTGCAGATCATCGCCGGCAACATCGCGACGCCGGAGGCGGTGGAGGCGCTGATCGAGGCCGGCGCCGATTCGGTGAAGATCGGCATCGGGCCGGGCTCCATCTGCACCACCCGGATCGTCGCCGGCGTCGGCGTGCCGCAACTGACCGCCGTGATGGAATGCGCCGCCGCGGCGCGGGAGGCGGGGGTGCCGGCGATCGCCGATGGCGGCCTGCGGACCTCCGGCGACATCGCCAAGGCGATCGCGGCGGGGGCCGACTGCGTGATGATGGGCAGCCTCTTCGCGGGCACGGACGAGGCGCCGGGGGAGGTGTTCCTCTACCAGGGGCGGTCCTACAAATCCTACCGCGGGATGGGCTCGCTCGGCGCCATGGCCCGGGGGTCGGCGGACCGCTACTTCCAGGCGGACATCCAGGACGCGATGAAGCTCGTGCCGGAGGGAGTGGAGGGTCGGATCGGCTACAAGGGCCCGACCGCCTCCGTCATCCACCAGTTGGTCGGCGGGCTGCGGAGCGCGATGGGCTACACGGGCAACGCCACCATCCCGGAGATGCAGTCCAACTGCCGCTTCCGCCGCATCACCGGGGCGGGGCTGCGCGAATCCCATGTGCACGACGTGGCGATCACGCGCGAGGCGCCGAACTACCGGCAGGAGGGGTGATGCCCCATCCCCGCGCGGTCGTCTTCGACGCCTACGGCACGCTCCTCGACATCCACTCGGCGGTCGCGCGCCACGCGGCCCGCCTCGGGGGCGCGGCGGCAGACGTGTCCGCCGCGTGGCGGGCGAAGCAGTTGGAGGCGACCTGGGTGCTCTCCGCCACCGGGGCCTACGAGGGCTTCGACGCGATCACCGACCGTGCCCTCGGTCACGCCCTCGCGGCGCATGGCGTCTCGGACCCGTCGCTGCGGGACGACCTCCTCCGGGCCTACCGCGTCCTCGCCCCGCAGCCCGATGCGGTGGCGGCGCTGACGGCGATCCGCGCCGCCGGCATCCCCGCCGCCATCCTCTCCAACGGGGAGCCGGGGACGCTCGCCGAGGCCGCTGCCTCCGCCGGGATCGCGGGGCTGCTGGACGACATCCTCTCGGTCCACCCGCTCCGCCGCTACAAGCCGCACCCGTCCGTCTATGCCCTCGCGACGGAGCGGTTCGGGGTGCAGCCGCACGAGATCGCCTTCGTCTCCGCGAACGACTGGGACGCCTACGGGGCGGTCCGCTTCGGGTTCCGGACGTTCTGGATCAACCGGGGCGGCGTCCCGCCCGCCTACTGGCTGGACGAGACGGCCACGATTCTCCCCGGCCTCGATGCCCTGCCGGACGCGCTACTGGCCTGACCGGCCGGCGGGGTGACCCGCGCGCCCCCTTCGGCCACGATACGCCGGTGACCCCCGCCGCCCGCTTCGCCGCGACCATCGCCCTGCTCACCGCGATGGACGCCGCGCCCCGACGCCCCGCCGACGCGGTGGCGAACGACTTCTTCCGGTCCCGACGCTACGTCGGCTCCGGCGACCGGCGGGCCGTCTCGGAACGGAGCTGGGCGGTGATCCGGGAGCGGCTGCGCCTGGACTGGCACCTCGAACTGGCGGGGGCGCAGCCGACGCCGCGGCTCCGCGCCGCGGCGCTCCTCCTCCTCGCCGAACGGGGGCGTCTCGCGGGGCTCGACGCCCTGTTCGTGAACGACCGCTACGCCGAGGCGCCGCTGACGCCGGCGGAACGGCGCATCCTGACGATCCTGGAGGGCCGGCCACTCCGCGATCCGGAGATGGACGAGGCGACCTTCCTCAACATCCCGGCCTGGGCGATGCCCGGCCTCCGCGCGCGCTTCGGGGACGACCTGCCGGCGGCGGCGGCGGGGTTCGAGGCCACCGCCCCCCTCGACCTGCGGGTGAACCTCCTCCGCACGACGCGGCACGCCGCCCAGGCGTCGCTCGCGGGGGAGGGGATCGTCACGGAGGTTACGCCGCACTCCCCCTGGGGCCTCCGCATCCGCGACCGCCGCCCCGTCCTGGCGACCCACGCCTTCACGGAAGGGCTCGTCGAGATCCAGGACGAGGGGTCGCAGCTCATCGCCCTTCTTGCGGATGCGCGGCCGGGCCAGCGCGTCGCCGACAGCTGCGCCGGGGCGGCCGGGAAGACCCTCGCCATGGCCGCGACGATGGAGAACCGCGGCCGGATCGCCGCGCTCGACGTCTCGGTGCCCCGGCTGGAGGGGGCGACGAAGCGGCTGCGGCGGGCCGGGGTGGACAACGCCGAGACCCACCTCCTCACCCCCGGCGACCGCTGGGTCAAGCGGCGGGCCGGGGCCTTCGACCGGGTGCTGGTGGACGCCCCCTGCACCGGCACCGGCACCTGGCGCCGCAACCCCGACGCGCGGCTGCGGACCACGGCGACCGATCTCACGGACCTGATCGCGAAACAGCGTGACATCCTCGACAGGTCTGCCACGCTCGTCTCGCCGGGCGGGAAACTCACCTACGCGACCTGCTCGGTGCTGCCGGAGGAGGATGAGGACCAGGTGGACGCCTTCGTCGCCCGTCACCCCGATTTCACGGTGGTTCCCCTGACCGAGGCCTGGGCGGAGGCGGGCGGGCCGGGTGCGCCACCGGGGGAGGGGCCGCACATGGCGCTCTCGCCGCACCGGCACGGGACGGACGGTTTCTTCTGCGCCGTTCTCCGGCGGGCCCCCGCGTGATCCAGATCCGGCGCGCCCGTCCGGAGGACGCGGCGGCCATGGGCGCCATCCACGTCGCGGCGTGGCGCGACACCTACCCGGGCATCCTGCCGGACGCGTACCTCGCCGGGCTTTCGGCCGCACGGATCGCGGCGGGCTACCGGCGGACGCTCATGCTACGGGCGCGGGGGGAGGCGGCCTTCGTGGCCTGCCTTCCCGGGACCGGCGACGTGGTCGGCTTCGCCACCGCCGCCCGGGCGCGGCGGGCGGGGATCGCGGACGGGGAGGTGGAGACCCTCTACCTGCACCCCGACTGGCACGACCAGGGGATCGGGCGGCGGCTGATGCGGGCGGCGGCGGCGCATCTCGGGGCCATCGGGTGCCGGTCGGTGATGCTGTGGTGCCTGTCGGAGAACAACGCGGCCTGGTTCTATCGCCGCCTCGGCGGGCGGCCGGCGGCGCGGGACACGGTGTGCGTGGCCGGGCGAACGGTGGGGCAGACGGCGGTGCTGTGGGACCCGCTGGCCCTGCTGCTGGAAGCGACGGCGGAGCGACGCGCGGAGGGGTGAGGGTTGCCGTGTCGGGGAGTTCCGTGCTGATGCCCGGCATGGCCGACCACCAGCGAATCCTCATCCTCGACTTCGGTTCCCAGGTCACGCAGCTGATCGCGCGGCGGCTGCGGGAGGACGGGGTCTACTGCGAGGTCTGGCCCTACACGGCCTCCGCCGAGCGCATCCGGGACTTCGATCCGCTGGGGATTATCCTCTCCGGCGGACCGGCCTCCGTCACCGAGGCGACGACGCCGCGGGCGCCGGAGGCGGTGTTCGCGATGGACCGGCCGGTGCTGGGCATCTGCTACGGCCAGCAGACGCTCGCGGCGCAGTTCGGCGGCACCGTCGAGACGGGCGACCACCGCGAGTTCGGGCGGGCCTTCGTGGATGTCACGGGGGAATGCGCCATCACCCAGGGGGTGTGGGCCCCGGGGGTGCGGGAACAGGTTTGGATGTCGCACGGCGACCGGATCACGGTGCTGCCGCCGGGGTTCCGGGTCGTGGCATCGTCGGAGGGCGCGCCCTTCGCGGTGATCGCGGACGACGCGCGGCGCTACTACGGCACGATGTTCCACCCGGAAGTGGTCCACACGCCCCACGGCGCGGCGCTGCTGCGGAACTTCACGCGGCTCGTCTGCGGCGCGCGCGGCGACTGGACGATGGGGGTGTTCCGCACCGAGGAGATCGCCCGCATCCGGGCCAAGGTCGGGTCCGGGCGGGTGGTCTGCGGGCTGTCCGGCGGGGTGGATTCGTCGGTGGCCGCGGTGCTGCTGCACGAGGCGATTGGCGACCAGCTCACCTGCATCTTCGTGGACCACGGGCTGCTGCGCGCGGGGGAGGCGGAGCAGGTCGTCGCCACCTTCCGGGACCGCTTCAACATCCGGCTGGTGCACCGCGACGCGTCCGACCTGTTCCTCGGCGCGCTGGCGGGGGTGACGGATCCGGAGGCCAAACGCAAAACCATCGGGCGGCTGTTCGTGGAGGTGTTCGAGGAGGAGCAGGCGCTCCTCGGCGGGGCGGAGTTCCTCGCCCAGGGCACGCTCTACCCCGACGTCATCGAGAGCGTGTCGGCCACGGGCGGCCCCTCCGTCACGATCAAGTCGCACCACAACGTCGGCGGGCTGCCCGAGGGGATGCGGATGCGCCTCGTCGAGCCGCTGCGTGAGCTGTTCAAGGACGAGGTCCGGGTGCTGGGCCGCGAACTCGGGCTACCCGCGGCGGTCGTGGGGCGCCACCCCTTCCCCGGGCCGGGACTGGCCATCCGCATCCCCGGGGAGGTGACGCGGGAGCGCGTCGCGATCCTCCAGCGCGCCGACGCGATCTTCCTGGAGGAGATCCGCTCGGCGGGCCTGTACGACGCGATCTGGCAGGCCTTCGCGGTGCTGCTGCCGGTGCGGACGGTGGGGGTGATGGGCGACGGCCGGACCTACGACTTCGCCTGCGCGCTGCGGGCGGTGACCTCCACGGACGGGATGACGGCGGATGTTTACCCGTTCGAGGTGTCGTTCCTGGCACGGGTGGCGAACCGGATCGTGAACGAGGTGCGGGGGATCAACCGGGTGACGTATGACGTGACGAGCAAGCCGCCGGGGACGATCGAGTGGGAGTGACGTATAGGCCAATTAGCATTCTACGCCTGTTCTCCTTTTCAGTCGTCATCATCTCCATCTTCGTCGTGCGGATTTCGAAGTTGTCCTATGAAAATTTCGACTTGGGCACGCGAAAAGTCGGCTATGCGCTCCTCTAGATGCAGTAGAACCTCGTCCAAAGCAGCATCACTTAATCCATCGTGTTCGATGAATCCGGCTACAATTCCTTCCGGCGTCGCGCCGCCTGTTCGTAGAAAGCCGGATACGAGAGGAAGGCCGTGGCTACCAGTCCACTGTCTTACCCATGTCGTCCAAGCAGTGCGTTCTGGGTGATCGGCGGCCAGCCCACTGAACGCCCCTGACGGCAGAAAGCCAACCGCCACGCTTGTGGGCGACCCGGCAGTCCTATCCCATACAATCACCGCGCATTCGCGCGGAACGCGACGGTCGTGTGCCAAGTGAACTCTTAAACGATCGAGTGCGAGCGTAGGGCAACGCGCCGATGCCTTCCCAAAGCCATGCCAGCGGTCGGGCCAACGCTCCATGGGAACACGCTCGAGTAACTCCACGACGGCCTCAATCGACTCAGCAGCAGCCT
>CAXVWQ010000094.1:0-11419 GCA_964263755.1 Roseomonas sp.
GGCGTGGAGCACGGGGCGCCCCGCCGCCTCCGCGTCGAGGATCGCCTCGCCGAGGGCCAGCGCGCGGGAGATGCCGCCGAGGGCCGCGTGGTCCCGCACGTAGGAGGCGCGGACGGGGTTGCGGCAGGAGGCGATGAAGCCGCCGGCCATGTCCCCCGCCGTCCGCAGCACGGGGGAGATACGCGCCGTGGGGCCCCGCAGGACGAGTTCGATGTAGCGCCCCTCCGCCCGGTTGCCCCCCGCCCCGGACTGGATCATCGGCTCCGGCGAGTTCGCGAGGCCGATGGAGCCCATGTCGCCCGTGGGGTGCGCGCGCAGGTCGCCGACCGCGTCCACGACCTTCGTCCCGAGGATGGCCGAGGGCAGCCAGGCGTTGACCGTGCTCGACTTGCCGTTCTGCCCGATGATGAGGCCCGCGACGGGCGCGCCGAATTCGCGCTCGACGAGCTGCACGGCGCGGACGTAGTCCACGCCCCGCATCTCCCAGGCGGTGAAGCCGCCGGGCGCGCCGATGGCCGCCGAGGTCGCGACCCACGCGTCGTCCGGCAGCTCCTCCACCCCGACGAGTTCCGGCGCCCCCGCATCGAGCGCGGCCATGCCGAGCATCCGGCCGTGCTCGGCGAAGCCGCCGCCGCCGCAGGCGAAGACGGCCCCCCCGCGCAGCGCCGCTTCCAAGTCCCGCGCGCCGAGCTTCCGTCCCATGCCGCCCTTCCTCCGTGCCGGCCTCGCCCCGGCGGGGTGAGGCTACCCGACCCGCCGCCGGAACGCGCGGGACGCGAAACCCGGAGCCCACGATAAGGCGAAGCGAACGACGCCCCGCTGGGTGGCCCGCCGCTCAGCGGGGGCGCGGCAGCAGCCCCGCGGCGGCCCTCGCCGCCACGGCGATCGAGAGGAGGACGGGGCAGGGCAGGGCGGCGCGGACCGCCTCCTCGTGCCGTCGTCTGTGCGAGATGCAGTCGAGGACGGCGAGGTCGGGGCGCCACGCCGCCATCTCGCGCGCGGCGCGGTCCGCCTCGGCCGCCCCCGCGCCGGGACGCAGGACGACGGTCTCGACGACCAGCCCCCCGCGCCGCCGCTCCGCCGCGAGGGCCTCGGCCTGCTCCGGCAACGGCACGAACAGCCCGAGGCGGCCGCCGGGCAGCCGCTCCCGCACCGCCTCGTTCACCGCGTCCACCGGCAGGACGACGCCCTCCGCCTCCAGGCCGGGGAACCGCCCGGTGCAGGCGACGAGCACGGGCCGTCCGATCCCCGTCAGGGCCGCCGCCAGCCGTCGCGATACCTCGGCCTTCGAGACGTGGATCGCCTCGCCCGTCGGCAACAGCGTGACGAGCGTGTCGCGGTCATCCCGCGGCGCGAGGCCGCGGAGCGCCTCCCGCGTCAGCCCGTCCAGCGCCCCGCGCAACCGGACCGCCACGCCGGGCACCGCGGCCCGGATCTCCTCCTCGAGGTCGGACCTCGGCGACTGCCCGATGGTCAGGACATGGAGCATGCGCGCCGGGGATGGTTCACCCGGCGACGGTCCGGAAGCCGCCGCCGCGTCCGGCGGCCCTCCCCCACCCGCATCCCCCGACCGACGCCGCACCTACGCGGCGGGCAGGAGAGCGCCCTGCACCTCCGCGAGGATCTCGAAGGAGCGCACCCGCGCCGCGTGGTCGTGGACCTGGGCCGTGACCATCAGCTCGTCCGCCCCGGTCGCGGCGGCGAAGTCCTCCACCCCGCGCCGCACCGCGTCCGGCCCGCCGACGACCGAGCAGGCCAGCGCGCGGTCGAGCATGACGCGCGCGGTCGGGTCGAGCGAGGACTCCAGCTCCTCGACGGGCACCGGCAGCCTGCCGGGCCGTCCGAGGCGCAGGTTCAGGAAGGCCTGCTGCAGCGACGTGAAGAGCCGGCGCGCCTCCCGGTCCGTTTCCGCCGCGAAGACGTTGACGCCGAGCATGACGTGGGGCTTCGCGAGCCGCGACGAGGGCCGGAACCGCTCGCGGTAGAGCGCGACGGCGTCCCGCATCTGCGCGGGGGCGAAGTGCGAGGCGAAGGCGTAGGGCAGCCCGAGATAGGCCGCGAGTTGCGCCCCGAAGGTGGAGGAGCCGAGGATCCAGACCTCGACCTCCTCCCCGGCGCCGGGCACGGCCCGCAACGCCTGTCCGGGCTCCGCCGGCTCGAAGTAGCCCAGGAGTTCCACGACGTCCTGCGGGAAGGCGTCCTCGCCCGCCAGGAGGTTGCGCCGCAGGGCCCGGGCGGCCACCCCGTCCGTGCCCGGGGCGCGCCCGAGGCCGAGGTCCACGCGCCCGGGGTGGAGCGCCGCGAGCGTCCCGAACTGCTCCGCCACGACGAGCGGCGCGTGGTTCGGCAGCATGATGCCGCCCGCCCCGATCCGGATGCGGCGCGTTCCCGCCGCCACATGGGCCAGGGCCACCGCCGTCGCGGCGGAGGCGATCCCCGGCATGTTGTGGTGCTCGGCCATCCAGAAGCGCCGGTAGCCCAGCCGCTCGGCGTGGCGGGCGAGGTCGGCCGAGTTTCGCAGCGCCTCCCCGGCGTCGCTGCCCTCGGGGATGGGCGAGAGATCGAGAACGGAGAGGGGGATCATGCCTCCCATATGAGCGGCGTCCCGCCCCGTTCAAACCGGGCGACGAACGCCCGAAGCCGCTCCGGAAGCCATGTGGCGCGCGAACCCTTCGCGGGTGGATGGCGTCACCTCGTAGGTCAGGCCCTCAGGCCGCGCGCGGGCATTGTCACGTTAGTGACGCGCATGGCGTGCTCGACCGCCTGCAGCACGGTGCGGACGTTCACGCCGCGATCTGGACGCACGTCTCCTCGCGCCAGATCCGGAAGGCTTTGGCTCGGGCGCGACGGTGCTGGCCAGCGGTCATCAGATGTCGACGCGGCCGCAAGTGGCCGTGGATCATCGCGTGGGCCGGGAGGAACCGCTGCGCCTGCGCCGGCGACTTGAAGCGCTGCATCTGGCGCTCGCGTCGGCCGGTGCGAGTTCTCGGCGCGGTTGTTCAGGTAGCGGCAGACCCGGTGCCGCACATCGGGCAGCGATTCCCGGTGCGCGACGCCGTAGCTGCGCAAGCGATCGGTGACGAGGCGCTTCGGCTCACACCTCAGGCCGACCAGCAGGCGCCTGAAGAACCGCTTGGCGGCACCCGCGTTCCTGCGACCCTGGACGAGGAGGTCGAGCACCATGCCGTGCTGATCCACCGCGCGCCAGAGGCAGAGCAGCTCGCCGTTGATCCTCAGGAACACCTCATCCAAGTGCCAGGTGTCCCCGGGCCTCGGCCGTCGCTTGCGCAACCTGGCGGCGAAGTCGGTCCCGAACCGGAGCACCCAGCGGCGGATGCTCTCGTGCGAGACCGTGAGGCCCCGCTCGGCGAGGATCAGCTCGACATCGCGCAGGCTGAGGCTGAAGACATGATACAGCCACACGGCGCGCCGGATGACCTCGGCCGGAAAGCGGTAGCCGGGGTAGGTGGCAGGCTCTGACGGCATCCGGCCAGCTTCGCCCAACACCTTCGTTCCGGCCACCCGTCGACAACGCGCCAATACCCCCGCGAGTGTTTGGCGATCCGGGTGGGTCGTCAGCTCGGGGCGGTGGACGTGATCGACGTGCTGTCCGATCTGTTCATCCTGCGCGGCACCCCAGGCCACATCCGCTCGGACAATGGGCCGGAGTTCGCCGCCACCGCCGTGCGGGGCTGGATCAGCGGGGTCGGTGCGAGGACGGCATTCATCGAGCCCGGCAGCCCGTGGGAGAACGGTTACGTCGAGAGCTTCAACGGCAAGCTGCGGGACGAGCTGCTCAACGCCGAGGTGTTCAACACGCTGGCCGAAGCGAAGGTGCTGATCGAGGGCCGGCGCAGGCACTACAACACCATTCGCCCGCACTCCTCGTTGCGCTACCGCCCACCCGCGCCAGAGGTCGTCTTGCTGCCAACTCCGCCATCCCCTGCCGACCCCATACCCACCAGTCCAGCCCCGGTTCCGGCCGTGCTCCACTCACATTCTGCCCGGACCCCCTCGTGGGGACTGGTCACTCGGGACCATAGGACGTGCCATGCCAGCCTCAAGCCATGTTGCCCTGCCGCTTCGACTACTGGTCGGCTTCTCCGCCGGCAGTGCGTCCGACGACCTGGTACGGCTGATCGCACCGGAACTGGCCCGCCATCTCGGGCAGCGGGTATCGGTTGAGCTGATGCCAGGCGACCTCGGCGCGAGGGCGGCGGCCGCGACGATCGCGAGCCCGCCGGACGGGGGCACGCTCCTCGTCGCGACTTTCGGTACCCACGCCATCAACCCGAACCTCAGGCCGGATCTCGGCTACGATCCGCTGCGGGACTTCGCGCCGGTCTGCCTCGCCACGCGCGCCCCGCTCGTGCTCGGCGTCCGCCCCTCACTCCCGGCCGACACCGTCCCCGGGCTGATCTCCCTCGCCGGCAGGACGCGGCTCACCTACGGCAGCTCGGCCGTCGGCAGCGCGCCCCACCTCGCGGGTGGGCTGTTCGGGAGGCTCGCGGGCGTCGCCATGGAGCACAGGCCCTACGCCGACACGCGCGTCCTCTACGAGGACCTCCTCGCCGAGCGGCTCGACCTCAGCTTCAACAATGCCACGGGCATGCTCCCCCTCGTGCGGGGGGGACGGCTCCGCGCGCTCGCGGTCACCACGGCCGGGAGGAGCGCGGCCCTGCCGGACGTACCGACGCTCGCGGAGGCGGGGCTCGCCGGCTACGCGCTCAGCAACTGGCTCGGCTTCGTGGCGCCGCCCGGAACGGCCGATGCGATGGCTGAAGCGCAGGGCCAAGCCATCGGCGCGGCGCTGCGGTCGGCGTCCGTGAAACGGGCGCTCGTCGCGAACGGGGTCGAGATCGTCGCAGGCACCCCGTGTGAGTTCGCCGTTCATGTCGCGGGTGAACTCGGGCGGTGGTCCTGGCTGCGACCCTGAGCCGCGCCGATGTCAGCTGACCCTCTCGCGTGCGGCGCTTCGTGCCGCATGAGCTGACCCGATCGCCTCGCAAGCCGCCGACGAACAGCCTCACCTCCGCCACGGATTGCAATGAAGCGTCCCGCCTCACCGCATCAATTCCTTCGACTCCATCCATCGCTGCACCCGCGCCGCGATCTCGTCGGAGTTCGTGTCCATCATCAGCATGTGCGAGTTGCCGCGCACGCCCTCCGCCGGCAGGTCCAGCACGTCCACGCTCACCCCGGCCGCCCGCAACTGCCCCTGCCACCGCTCCACGTTCCCGCGGACGCGCCCCCAGAACGCGTTCTCCCCGAAATGGTCCCCCCACACGAACAGGTGCGGTACGTCCCGCAGCCGCGACGCGTCGGCCGCCTGCGGCGGCGCCCCCGAGGGCTCCACCAGCACGAGCGCCCGCACCTTGTCCGGCGCGTTGAGGGCGGCCGTCATCGCGAAGTTTCCGCCCTGCGAATGCACGACGATGACGCAGGGGCACGCCGCCTGGACATAAGCGTCGTAGGCAGCCTGGATCTGCCGGTCCGTCGTCGCCCAGCGCGGCACGCCCTGCCGCATGAAGTCGTTCCACCGCGCCACGGGGAACCGGCTGTCGTCGTAGGCGCGCCGCGCCGACGGCTCCACGTTCCACCCGCTCGCCTCGCCGATCCGGAACAGGTTCCATCCCTCCCCCATCGTCCGGAAGATCGGCTCCCCCGCCAGCACCTGCGGCGACCGCGCGAAGCCCGACCGCCCCCGTTCCATCGCGTCGGAGACGTAGGTGTCATGCCCCTGCCGCAGGAAGAACATCTGCCACCCCGGCCGCCCGTCCGGCGTCGTTTCCCAGGTCACGCCCGTCAGCCCGCCGCCGTGCCAGAAATGCAGGGGATACCGCGCCCGCGGCTCCGCCAGCCGCACGAACTGCGCGTACATCCCTTCGACCATGAACTGCCCGTTCGGGTTCAGCCGCAGCGGCGGCGCGCCAGGGGAGACGATGATCTCCTGCTCCGACAATCCCTCCATCGTCGCGACCCGCCCGCCGACATGCAGCGACCCGATCTCCCGTACCGAGATGGGTTGTGAGAGGGCTGGAGCGGACAAGGCGGCAATCACAGCGGCTGATATGATGACTCGCATCATCGGACCTCCATCGTTGACTCTCGGGGTGCTGTTCGATCAAGCCCGGATCGGCTCTGGGTCCGGTTAGAGTCCGGCACGATGGCGCTCTCTACAGGCAGCGCCGCCGGGATGCTCACGAAGCTGCTGCCGGTGTGGTGTAGGCGGACGAGGGCCTCGCCTCGCCCTGGCTCGGGAAAGGGGCTGTCCTGGCGCCGCAAAAGCTTCGGGCCGCCGGACTGCTCGCTTCGGGGAGTTCTCGTGTCCCGGCCCCCTTCGCACTACGCCAGCCCGAGGTCCCGCAGCACCTCCTCCGTCGCGCGATGGTCGCGATCCAGGAAGGCGTCGAACGCCGGGCCGGCCAGGAAGGCGTCGGCCCAGCCGCGCGCGTCGAGCAGTTCCCGCCATGCGGGCGTGTCGTGCAGCCCGGTCGCGAAGCGGGCGAGGGCCTCGCGGGCCGCGGGCGGAATACCCGGGGCGGCGAAGATGCCGCGCCAGTTCGTCGAGACGACGTCGATGCCGGATTCGCGCAGCGTCGGCACGGCAGGGTCCAGGCGGGTCTCGCCCGTGGTCGCGAGGGCGCGGACACGGCCGCCCTTCACGAGCTCGGAGAACTCGCCCCACCCGGCGATGACCGCGGCGACGTGCCCGCCCATGAGGGCCGACTGCGTCGCGCCGCCGCCCGCGAAGGCGACGAACTGCGCATCCAACGGCCGGCGTCCGAGGGCGCGGAGGATCAGGCCGAGCATGACGTGGTCCACCGTGCCAACGCCGCCGCCGGCGATGGGGATGCCGCGGGGTTCCGTGCGGAGCGCTTCGGCCAGCGCGCCTACGTCGCGGAAGCGGCTGTCGCGCGGGACGACGATGAAGGCCGCCTCCTCCGTCAGTCGCGCCACGGGGATCACGTCCCGGAGGCTCACGGGCGACTTGCTGGCGATCGCGCCGCCGACAAGGCTGGCCCCGCCGATGAAGAGGCTGTCGGTGCGGCCGCGCCGCTGCGCCAGGAACCGTGCCAGGCCGACGGTGCCGGCGCCGCCCGCGAGGTTCTCGAAGCCGAAGCGGCCCACGAGACCGGCGGGACGGGCGACCGTCTCGATGGCGCGGGCGAGCCCGTCCCAACCGCCGCCTGGTGCGGCGGGAACGAAGACGTTGAGGGAGGGAACGATCTCCGCGGCGTGGGTGGGCCGAGCCAGCCCCGGCAGGGCGGTGGCCGCGATCAGGGTGCGACGCTTCATGATATTTTCCCTCTCCCCCTCGTTCCGCGTCAACGCCGCGGCCGGAACAGTACGCGGCCCTCCATGAGGCGGCGGGCGGTGCGGTAGACCACGGCTTCCTCCGCGATCGCCTCGCCCGCTTCCATGCGGGTCCGGGCGGCCAGGGGGAGGATGCCGGAGGGATGGCCGACGCGCAGGTCCTCCTCCGGCGCGCGGGACCGCGCAAGGCGGGCCGGGAGCGAGCCGGGGATGCGCGCGGCGACGGCGAGGCACATCGCACCGGTCAGCGGCGTCGCCTTGTGCGGCTGGCCGGCGGAAATCATGCGGACGAGGATGTCCATGTCGGCTTCGCGCAGCATCGCCGCGGCGGTGGGCGCGTCGCGCGGCGGGGCGAGGAGCGCGACGAGGGGGAGGTTCCGGACGCGGGTGCGCGCCTCCTCCGGCGTGGCGACGATGCCCAGGGCGAGGGCGGCGGCGACGCGGACGGCTTCGAAGGGGGCGATGCGCGCGGGATCGGCGGCGAGGGCGTCGGGCGTCTCCGTCGCGGTGAGGCCGAGCGCGTCGGCGGCGACGAAGACCGTGGGGTTGGCGGCGTCCACCATGGACGCCTCGATCCGCCCGTGGCCCGGCACGTCCAGCGTGTCGAGGGCGCGACCGGTCGGCAGCAGGCGCCCGGTCGCCGCGCCGCCCGGATCGAGGAAGGACAGGCGGATCGGGGCGGCGGTGCCCGCAACGCCTTGCAGCGCGAAGGCGCCCTCCGATGCGAGGCGCCCGTCCTGCAGCGGAAAGCGGGCGACGATGATCTTGCCGGTGTTCGTGTTGTGGACGCGGATCTCGGCCGTGTCGCCGCTCGCCGGCACCAGCCCCTCGTCCAGCGCGAAGGGGCCGACGGCGGAGGAGATGTTGCCGCAGTTCGCCCGGTAGCCGACGACCGGCGCGTCCACCGCGACCTGCCCGAAGGTGTAGTCCACGTCGGCGTCGGGCCGCGACGACGGACCGATCACCGCGACCTTCGAGAGGGAGGAGATGCCGCCCCCCATCCCGTCGAGTTGCCGCCCGTTCGGGTCGGGCGAGCCGGTGGCCGCGACGAAGATCGGGTCCCACTCCGCGCGGTCCGCGGGCAGGTCGCGCGCGTGGAAGAACAAGGCTCGGGAGGTCCCGCCCCGCATGTACACGGCAGGGAGCGAGCGGAGCGTCACGCGGCGGCCTCCTCCGGCAGGGTGCGGAGCATCAACGGCAGGATGCCGCCGGCGCGCCAGACCCGCGCCTCGTAGGCGCCGTCGAGGCGGACGAGAAGCGGGAGGGCCTCTGCGCGCCCGTCCGCGCGGCGAAGCGTCGCGCGGAGGATGGCGCCGGGCGCGGCCTGCCCCTCCAGGTCGTCCACGTCCAGCGTCTCGGTGCCGTCCAGGCCGAGCGTGAGGCGCGTCGCGCCGCCGGTGAACTCCAGCGGCAGCACGCCCATCGCGACGAGGTTGGAGCGGTGGATGCGCTCGAAGGATTCCGCGACGACGAGGCGCACGCCGAGCAGCCGAGCGCCCTTCGCCGCCCAGTCGCGCGACGACCCCGTGCCGTACTCCCGCCCGGCGACGACGAAGAGCGGCACGCCCTCCTCGCGGTAGCGCCCGGCGGCGTCGTGGACCGTCATCACCGCGCCGTCCGGCATGTGACGGGTGACGCCGCCCTCCACGCCGGGCACCATGGCGTTGCGCAGGCGAATGTTCGCGAAGGTGCCCCTGACCATCACTTCGTGGTTCGCGCGACGGGCGCCGTAGGCGTTGAACTCCCCGCGCGGCACCTGCCGTTCCGAGAGGAAGCGACCGGCAGGGGAGTCGGCAGGGATGTTCGCGACGGGGGAGATGTGGTCCGTCGTGATCCCGTCCCCGAGGATCAGCAGCGGCCGTGCCCCCCGGATCGGCGGCAGCACGTCCGCTGGCGGAGGTTCGTCGAAATAGGGTGGGCGCCGGATGTAGGTGGAGCCGGGGTCCCAGGCGAAGCGCTCGCCGCCGGCTTCCGGCAGGGCGCGCCACGCCGCGTCCTCCGCGAACAACCCGGCGTATTCGAGGGAATAGAGGGCGGGTGGCGCGGCGCCGAGGAGGACGGATTCGACCTCCGCCGGGTCCGGCCAGAGGTCGCGGAGGAAGACTGGTGCCCCGTCGCCGCCCGTGCCGAGCGATTCCGCCGCGGGGTCCAGCGTCACGCGCCCCGCGAGGGCGAGGGCGACGACGAGCGGCGGCGACATGAGGTAGGCGGCGCGCGCGAGCGGGTGGATGCGGCCCTCGAAGTTGCGGTTGCCGGAAAGGACGGCGACGGCGACGAGGTCGCGCGCGCGGATGCGGTCCGCGACGGCATCGTCCAGCGGTCCGGAATTGCCGCCGCAGGTGCCGCAGCCGAAGCCCGCGAGGTGGAAGCCCAGCGCGTCGAGGTCGCGTTGCAACCCGCTCTCCGCCAGCAACCGCGCCGCGACGCGCGATCCCGGCGTGAGCGAGGTCTTGACCCAAGGCGGCACGGTCATCCCGCGCGCGACGGCGTTCCGCGCCAGCAACCCGGCCGCGACCATCAGCGCGGGGTTGGAGGTGTTGGTGCAGGAGGTGATCGCGGCGATGACCACCGCCCCGTCGCCGAACGCGGCGCCGGACCCGTCCTCCCACCCCGCCGCGCCGTCGCGGTTCATGCCGACACGGAAGCTTTCGCCAAGGCGCGGGAGCGGGACGAGGTCTTGCGGGCGTTTCGGGCCGGCGACGCTCGGCCCCACCGTCGAGAGGTCGAGATCCACGACGAGGGAAAAGTGCGGTTCCGGCTTCCCGGGATCGCGCCACAGGCCGACCGCCCGGGCATGGGCCTCGACGAGCGCGACCTGCTCCGCCGGCCGGCCCGTGCGGGCGAGGTAGTCCAGCGCGGCGCGGTCCACGGGAAAGAAGCCGACGGTCGAGCCGTATTCCGGCGCCATGTTCGCGAGGGTAGCACGGTCCGACACCGTCAGCGCGCCGTCGAGCGCGGGACCGGTGAACTCGACGAACTTCTCGACGACACCGACCCCCCGCAAGCGCTTCGTCAGGGTCAGCGCGAGGTCCGTCGCCGTCACGCCGGGCCGCAGCGCGCCGGTCAGCCGCACGCCCACCACCCCCGGGATGCGGAAGACGAGGGGCTGGCCGAGCATCGCCGCCTCCGCCTCGATGCCGCCGACGCCCCAGCCGAGGACGCCCAGCGCGTTCACCATCGTCGTGTGGCTGTCCGTGCCGACGAGCGTATCCGGATAGGCGAGGGTGCGTCCCCCGTCATCCCGCGTCCACGTGACGCGGGCGAGGTGTTCAAGGTTCATCTGGTGCAGGATGCCGCCGCCGGGCGGCGCGACGCGCAGGTTGCCGAACGCGTTTCCCGCCCAGCGGAGGAAGGCGTAGCGCTCGGCGTTGCGGCGGTACTCGTTCGCGACGTTCTCCGCCATCGCGTCGGGTGATCCGGCGCGGTCCACGATGAGCGAATGGTCCACGATCACGTCCACCGGGATCACCGGGTTCACGCGGCACGGGTCGCCGCCGCGTTCCGCCCGCGCGTCGCGCATGGCCGCGAGATCCACGAGGCCGGGGATGCCCGTGAAGTCCTGCATCAGCACGCGCGCGGGGCGGAAGGCGATGCTGTGGTCCGCGTGGTCCCCGCGACCGGTCGCGATCACGGCCGCCACGTCGTCCTCCGTCACCGTCTCGCCGTCGAGGTGACGCAACAGGTTCTCCAGCACGACGCGGAGGGAGAAGGGGATCGTGGCGAGCGCGGCGTCAGAACCGGCAGCCGCCGGGAGGTCAACGCAAGCGTAGCTGCGGTCCCCGACGCGGAGTAGTCGCATCACCCGTTCAGGCATCAGGCGTCTTCCCTCTGCGGCATCCCTTCCGGTACGACCGTTCGGATGAGCGAGGAGTCCAGCGCCTCGTACGCGTGATACCCGATGGTCTCGTAGAGTTCCGCCCGCGTCTGCATCCGATCCACCTGCCCGTGCGTCCCGCCATCCGCGTTGATGGCGGAATACAGCTCCTCCATCGCCTTGTTCGCCACCCGCAGGGCCGAGACCGGCCAGATCACCATGGCGTAGCCCATGGCCTCGAACTCCGCATCCGTGAAGAACGGCGTCCGCCCGAACTCGGTCATGTTC
>CAXVWQ010000095.1:0-5513 GCA_964263755.1 Roseomonas sp.
GCCTCGTTCTCGGTGACGAGGATCGCCGGGACGCGGCGCGCGCCGAGTTCGATCGCGGCGGAAAGCCCGACGGGGCCGCCACCGACGATGAGGACGACGGTCTCTTCGCTGCGGTTCATGCGCTCTCCGATCCGACCTTCGGCGCTTCACCTGGTGAGGCGCCCCCCCACCGGGACGTGCGGGAGGTGCATTGCCATCATAATCGGTGTTCTGCTGGACAAAACCAAAAAATCGATCATCATGGTTCTAGCAGTTCACTTGTGATCATCATGAAGTGGTGCCCCGAGGTGGAGGACACGCGCGATGCGAACCGGCCGACGCACGCTCCTCGTTTTCTCGGCCGGCTGCATTGCGGTGCCCGCGCGGGCCTTCCCGGATCGGCCGGTGACCATCCTCGTGGGGTTCGGGGCGGGCGGCGTGAACGACCTCGTCGCCCGGAGCCTTGCCGAGGCCGCTTCGCCTCGCCTGGGACAGCCGGTGGTCGTGCAGAACCTCACCGGCGCGGGCGGCATCCTCGCCGCTGATCGCGCGGCGAAGGCGGCGCCGGACGGCCACACGCTCCTCCTCGTCGCCAGTCCCCACGCCTTCACCCCGGGCCTCTATGCCCGCCTGCCCTACGACGCGGTGAGCGATTTCGCCCCGGTCGCCTTCGTCGGGCCATCGGCGAACGTGCTGGTGGTCCCGGCCGCCTCGCCCGACCGGGACCTCGAAGGGCTCGCCCGCCGCGCCCGCGCCGCGCCCGCGCCATTCCGCACCGGGTCCGGCGCGCTGGCGGGATTCCAGCCCAATCACCAGATCCTGCGTGAGACGCTCGGCATCCCGCTCGAGGCCGTTCCCTACCGCTCCGGTCCGCAGGGCCTGACGGACCTCGTTGCGGGGCGGCTCGACCTCATGGTCTCGAACGTCCTCGAGGTGGCGGAGCACGTCCGAGGCAACCGCCTCCGCGCGCTCGCGGTCACCTCGCCCACGCGGAGCCCCTTGCTGCCGGAGGTGCCGACCTTCGTCGAACTCGGCGTCCCCGCGTTGCGGTCCGATTCCTGGTTCGGCCTCCTCGCCCCGCGCGCAACGCCCGATCCGGCCCTGGACCGCCTGCACGCCGCCTTCACGGCCGCGATGGCCGAGCCGGCGCTCGCGGCGCGGCTGCGGGGGATGGGCCTCATCCCGCAACCGATGACCCGGGCCGAGTGGGGACGATTCCTCGCGGAGCAGACGGAGACGTGGTCCGCCGTGCCGCGACGGGCGGGCGTGCTGATCGAGTAGGACCGCCGGGCCTGACCCGGTCGGGAATAGGAGGAAGCGACGATGAGAGAGCACACCACGAAGCGGGGCCTCGCGCTCGGCGCAGCGGGGCTCGTCGCGGGCGCGACGGTGCCGGGCCTCGCCCGTTCCGGCGTCGCGAGGGCGCAAGGCCTCTCCACCCGGCCCGTCTCCGTCATCGCGCCCTACGCGGCGGGGGCGCCACCGGACATCCTCGCCCGCGTCCTGGCCGATGCGCTTCAGCGCCGCTGGAACCAACCCTTCGTCGTGGAGAACCGCCCCGGGGCCAGCGGCAACGTCGGCACGCAGGCGGCCGTCCGTGCCGCGCCGGACGGGCAGACGCTGCTCATCTCGGCCGGCACGATCGCGATGAACGTGAGCCTCTTCCGCAACATCACCTATGATCCCGTGCGGGACCTCGCGCCCATCATGCAGATCGCGAGCCTCGATCTCGCGTTGTTCGGCAACCCTGGGGTGGGCGCGACGATGGGGGATTTCCTGGAGCAGGCGCGCCGCCATCCCGGGCGGCTGAACTATGCCACGCCGGGCGTTGGCACGCCGCACCACGTGGCCATGGAGCTGCTCAAGCGGCAGACCGGCATCCAGGTAGAGCATGTGCCGTACCGCGGCTTGCCCGCCGCGCTGTCGGACCTCATCGCCGGCAACGTGGCCGTGATGTTCAGTTCGATCCCGTTCGCGGCCGACTTCGCGCGGGACGGCCGTCTGCGAATCCTCGCCGTCGCATCGGAGGTGCGCGTGCCGCAAGCGCCGGGCGTGCCGACGATGGCCGAGGCCGGCGTCCCCGGGATGATCATGCGCGACTGGTTCGGCATCTTCGCGCCGGCGCGGACGCCGGCGGACATCATCCGTCGCTACAACGAAGCATTGAACGGCATCCTCACCGAAGCCGACGTGATCCAGGCCATATCGGCGCAAGGGATGATGCCGATCGGCGGTCCGCCGGAACGGTTGCGCGATCGCCTCGCCACCGACCTCTCCGCGTGGGCGCGGGTGATTCGCGAGGCCGGGATCGTCGCGGACTGAACCCTTCGGGCCTCGGTGCGGCGGCCCGGACCGGTGCGAGCGGGGTCGCGTTCACCTGGCCGACCGAACCCGCCCCCGTGGGGCACGACGCGCATCGCCGCACGCAGGATCGCGTGCTCGTGCAACGTCGGTGCTGAGCTCGCAGCCCAACGCATTCCGGCTGAGTGACCGTTTGAGAAATCAGGGATGGGCGACGCGGCGGAGGAGAAGGGCGCCCATGGCGACGTGGATCATGGCCTCGGAGACGTCGAGGCGGCGCTCGTAGTCTCGCACGAGACGGCGCCAGCGGATCATCCAGCCGAAGGTGCGCTCCACCACCCAGCGCCATGGGAGGACGTGGAAGCCCGGCTGGTCGGAGCGCCTGACGATCTCGACGACGAAGTCGAGGAAGGCTGCCTTGTCCATCAGCTTCGTGCGGTGTCGTAGCCCGCATCCGCGAAGAGGCGCTTCAGCCAGGGCCAGCGGCGCCGGATGGCGTCGAGGATCGTCTGCGCGCCGGCGCTGTCGGAAACGTTCGCGGGGGTGAGGTTCACCATCAGCAGCCGCCCGTCGGTGTCCACCGCGACGTGGCGCTTGCGGCCGACGCCCCGCCTGCCCCCGTCGTAGCCCCGCACCTCGGCGAACGGCGCCTTCACCGTCTGGCTGTCGAGCACCCCGCCCGTGGGGCTCGCCTCGCGCCCCGCCGCCTCGCGGTCGAGCATCAGCGCGACGTCGTGGGTGGTGCGGAACAGCAAACGCCGGACGAAGCGGCGGAACCACCAATACACCGTCTGCCACGGCCCGAAGTGGATCGGGAGCATGCGCCAGCCGCCACCTGAACGCGCGAGGGTGCGGATCGCGTTCAGCACCTCGCGCAGGTCCACCGTGGGCTTGCGTCCCCGACGCGGGGCGGGCGGCATCAGCGGCTCGACGTGCGCCCACTCCTCATCCGTCAGGTCAGACGGGTAGCGCTTCGCCTTGCGGGCAACCCCGGCCATCCGGCGGCGCGTCTCTCGGGTCCACATCCCGGGCTTGAATCACCTCGCCCGCGCCTCGCCGAGTCATGCTCAAACGGTCACTGAGCGTTCAACCTCACCTACGAACCCGGGCGACTCCGATCCCATCAGGGCCGTTGCCCGCTTGATCTTGTCGTCATGCCGATAGCGGTCGAGCACCGCCCAGGCAGCCTTCTCGCTTTCCCAAAGGGTATTGACCATCATGTGACCTGGATCCTTCACGTCCCGCACGATCTCGTAATCGAGATAGCCCGCCAACGGGACCATGTCGGCGCCGATGCCTCGAACGAGTCCAAAACCTTCGTCCACGTGTTCGGCAGGGAACCTGTAATCAAACATCGATTTAACGGGCATAGTAAAACCTTTCCAATGTAACGCGGGTTGGATGATAGCCAGGACGGCAGTGGTCAACGAACTGATACTTATACCAGACCTCATTGAGCGAGACTCATGCGGAATGGCATCGCCATCGGGGACGTTGTTGCCTTCTTAAGTTTGCGCCTGAGAGCCCGTTTGAGAATGCGGACGGGTCGGCCCGGCGGGTCTTTTCGCGCGGAATCGCCGCGTCCCGACTCGCTGATAGCCCCGCTATCGGCCGCGCCTCGCCACGGCGCCCGGCACGAACAGGCCCCGCCGGCCCTCTCCTCCGCCGCATTCTCAAGCGGGCTGTTAACGCCGCCACGGCGGCGGCGCCAGCGTGCTGCATGGGTCGTGGTGAATGCGCGATGGGGCCGGCCTGCATGCCGGCTCACGCGATGCGGCCGTAGTTCGGGCGTCCCAGGTCGAGCATACGGTTGGGCGCCCTGGCAGCGATCGCCACCTCGGTTGCCTGACGCCGGTCGGCCTGCGAGCGCAGACCGGGACCAACGACGCGGTTCCAGCGCGACACGTCGGCCTCGACGAGCGCGCCAGTTCGTGGCCGGTCGCCCTCTGCGAGGTCTGGGCCGATGCGGAGCGTCATCGGGAGGATCGCGAGCGCGAGGAAGGCGGGGCGGGCGATAACAGAGCCCCCTATTCCGGTCGCACGCCGAGTTCCCGCAGCATGGGACCGTAGGCCACGTACTCGCCCTGGATCATCCGCGTCAGGTCGGCGCGGCTCATCCATCGGATCACCGCGCGGGCCTGCGTCGTGAGGCGCCGGAAGGTCGGGTCGTCGAGGCCCGTGCGGCACGCCTCCTCCAGCCGGGCCAGCACGGGTTCCGGGGTGCCGGCGGCGGCGTAGAGGCCGACCTGCGAGAACTGCAGCGCGTCGATGCCCTGCTCCCGCGCCGTCGGGACGTCGGGATAGTCGGGGTGCCGCCCCTCCGAGAAGACCGCGATGAGCCGCAACTGGCCGGCGTTGATCAGTTCCGACGCCGAGGAGACGACGGCCGCGGAGAAGTCCAGGCGCCCTCCCAGGAGGTCGTTCAGGTGCGGCGGGTCACCACGGTAGGGGACGTGCGTGAAGTCCACGCCGGTGACGCGCTGGATTCGCCAGACGCCGAGCTGCGGGAGGGAGTTGGGGCCGGGGGAGCCGAAGGAGAGCGGGCGGCGGCGTCCCTCCGCCACGAGCCCGTGCAGGTCGCGCACGGGACTGTCGGCGCGGACGATGACTCCGAGCACGTTCTCGACCGTCCCGCAGACCGGGGAGAAGTTCTCCGGCGAGGTTCCGGTGTTCCGGACCATGTGGGGCTGGACGACGAGCGCCGTCATCGGGGTGAGGCCGAGCGTGTGCCCGTCCGGCGGGGAGGTGGCGACGAAGCGCATCCCGACCACGCCCGAGCCGCCGTCGCGGTTCTGCACCACGACGGGCTGCCCGAAGAGGCGGGTGAAGTGCTCGCCGAGCGCGCGGGTGTAGGCATCGGCGGGGCTGCCCGGGGCGTAGGGGACGACGATGGTCATTGGGCGCGTCGGGAAGGTCTGCGCCCCCGCGGGGCCGACCATGGCGGAGAGGAACGCGGCGGCGAGGATCAGGTGACGCATGGTCATTCCTCCAGGATCGCGACGGCGCGGGTCCATCCCGCGGACGCCCGGTGGATCTTCACGGGGAAGCAGGCGACGGTGAACCCGTCGGGCGGCAGCGCGGGAAGGTTGTTGAGCTTCTCCATGTGGCAGTAGCCGATCTCGCGCCCGGCGCGGTGGCCCTCCCAGATGAGCGAGGCGTCGCCGGTCTCCGCGACCCGCCTCTTCGTGAGGGAGAAGGGCGCGTCCCAGGACCAGCCGTCGGTGCCGACGAGG
>CAXVWQ010000096.1:0-4672 GCA_964263755.1 Roseomonas sp.
CGCGCGCATGACGGTCCTGAGACCGACACGGCGGGGAGTGGCTCCGGAGCCCTGATTGCGGACGACGCGACGGTGACAATCGAGCGGCTGACGCCGATATCGAACTCCAATTTTTTTTGGACGGTCTCTCTGTTTCCGAGCCATAGCGCATATCGGGAGAGATAAACAGTATCTTAAACGGAGTCTGAAGCAGTTGCGGTTCCGAACGTCCTCCTTCATCCGTGCAAGGGAGACTCCCTGAGCGGGCAAGCTTTCCCGGCGCGCCGCGAGCGAGAACCGCGCCCGGCGTCCGGCGGCACGAAGCCCGCGTCGCGTCACGGGTCAGGTCGGGGGGCCGACGCGCACCCGGGGTCTGCTCGCGAGCGACGTGGCGGACGCGGTCGCATCCGACCCCGGTCGAGGCACGCCGTGCCCGCTCAGCCGCCGCCCCGCCTCCGCCGTCACCATGTCCAGCCCCGGATCCCGCAGCCCGTGGCGCTCCAGCGCCTCCGTCACGTCCAGCAGGTAATCCGCAGCCGTCCCGCCCTCGCCCCGCGCCCCTGCCACCCGCTCCGCCACCGCTCCCACCGGCAGCCGCCCCGCGTATAACCGGCTGTCCCGGTTCACGACGAAGGTCAGCGCCCGCACCGGCGCCCCGGACGGTTCCAGCGTCGCATCCACCCAGACCGGCACGTAGAACCCCGCCCCCATCTCCTGCTTCCAGGCTGGCCACAGCCGCTCCCGCGGGTCCGGCCCCGGCAGGTGCATCAGCGCCCCCGAGCAACCTGGGCCACCGGACGCCGCCCAGGCCGGCTCCAGCCCGAGCGTCAGGCCCGGCGCCTCGAAGGTTCCGCGCTCCCGCACGTCGTAGAGGCAGAAGGACCGGGCGTATCCCGCGACGCGCCCGCCCGTCGCCATGTCCGCCGAGGCCGTTTCCGGCTTCCCCATGAGTGCCCCGTAGGTGAAGAGCCATAGCCCCTGCCCCGGCGGATGGCCGTGGAGGAATACGAGCATCTCCGCCCGCAGGTGCGCCTCGTCCGGAAAGGTCAGCCCCACGAGGCCCACGACGGGCCGGGGCGGGGGAGGGGAGGCGGCCGCGATCCGCTCGCGCGTTAGGTCATGCATCCCGGGCGCAACGCGCGGCGACCGCGCATCGTTGTCCCGCGCACCCCGCGACGACACCCGGCGGCCCGGGGACCATGAAGCGCCGGGCGGACGCGCGAACGCTGCGGCCCGCGGGGCCCTTGCCCCGTGCCGCGGCCTTCACCCTCTCCCCGGATCGCCCCTGGCGCCGTCACGGCGCCGGGGGCGGCGCGCTCAGAAGCCCTCGCGCTCCAGACGCTTGCGCTCCACCTTCCGGGCCCGCCGGACGGCCTCCGCCGCCTCGCGCGCACGCCGCTCGGACGGCTTCTCGAAGTGCCGGCGCAGCTTCATCTCGCGGAACACGCCCTCCCGCTGGAGCTTCTTCTTCAGCGCCTTGAGCGCCTGATCGATGTTGTTGTCACGGACGACGACCTGCACGCGGGCGAAGCCTCCTCTGGCTGAACAAGGTGGGTGCGGGGACGCGCCGTCGGAACGACTCCGCCGGCGAACGTCCGGGCGACCTAGCACCCGCCCCCGCACGATGGAAGCGGGAAACGTCGCCGCATCGCGTCAACCCGGAGCCCCGGCGGGTGGTTTCCCCCGGACCCGCACGGTGGCAGGAACCCGCCCATGGCCATCCTCAAGATCGCCCGCATGGGCCACCCCGTCCTGCTCCGCCGCGCCGACCCCGTTCCCGACGCCACCGCCCCGGAGATGCGCCGCCTCGTCGACGACATGACGGAGACGATGCTCGACGCCAACGGCCTCGGCCTCGCCGCCCCTCAGGTCCACGTCCCCCTCCGCCTCTTCGTCATGCGCAACGGCGGGGCGGTGATCGCCCTCTTCAACCCGGAGTACGAGGCCCTGGACGGTGTCCGGGAGCGCGGCTGGGAAGGCTGCCTCTCCATCCCCGGCCTCCGGGGCGAGGTTCCCCGCGCGCCCCGCATCGCCTGGCGCGCCCTCGACGCGGCGGGCCGCTCCATCCGCGGCACCGCCGAGGGCCTTGCCGCCCGCGTCATCCAGCACGAGGCAGACCACCTCGACGGAATCCTCTATCCCATGCGCATGCCCGACCTTTCCCGCCTCGGCTTCATCGAGGATCTCGCCCGCGCCGCCGGGCCGACGGCCTCCGACGCCTGATGGAACGTTCCCCCGAACGCGACGCCCTGATCCGCGCCGCCCTCCCGCACGTCCCCTCCCTCGGCTGGACGGCCGTGGCGCTGGAGGCCGCCGCCCGGGACCTCGGCACGGACCCGCCCTCCCACCGCTGGCTGTTCCCCCGCGGCCCCGCCTCCGCCGCAGAGGCCTGGGCCGACCTCGCGGACCGCGACATGGCCGAGGCGGCGGGAGACCTCACCGCCCTCCGCATCTCCGCGCGCATCCGGCGGCTGGTCGGGCTTCGCCTGGACGCCGCGGCCCCTCATCGGGACGCCCTGCGTCGCGCCCTCGCCGTCCTCGCGCTGGACCCCCTCGCCACGGTCCGCACCGTCGCCCGCACCGCCGACGCGATGTGGGCCGCGGCCGGCGACGCCTCCGCCGACATCTCCTGGTATACCCGACGCGCCACCCTCGCCGCCGCCTACGGCGCGACGCTCGCCTACTGGCTGTCCGGGGACGCGCCCGGCCACACCACGGCGGAGGCCCTCGCCTTCCTCGACCGCCGGCTCGCCGGCCTCGCCCGCCTCGGCGCCTCCCGTCGCAGGACCTGACCCGTGCCCGCCGTCACCCCGGCGGCCTCCCCGACGCCGGACGAAGCGGGACCCCGATAGGCCCGCCACGCCGACGCCTTCCGCTCGCCCCGACCTCGCCGCCTTCGCATGGCAAATCCGCCACGTCCCGCAACCCCCTGACACCGCTGCCGACGCGTCGCCGCAACGACATCACGTTCCCGCGTGCATCCCGCACGCAAACGCGATATGCAGCGCCCCGCCAGGGCGGCGGGGGGTCGCCGGGCACCGATCCGCGTCGTCGCAACCCTTGGGGGAGTTTCCGGTCCCGATGTCAAAGCGTCTTCTTCTCGCCGGCCTCGCCGCCGTCGCCATCGCCACGCCCGCCTTCGTCAGCCCGGCGGCGGCCCAGCAATGCCTCAACCAGGCCGAGCAGCATGCCTTCCACGTCCGCGCCCTGCAGAGCCAGATGATGGTCGCCATGCTCCAGTGCGGGCAGGCGCAGGAGGACGGCTACCGGACCTTCATCACCCGCTACAAGCCGCAGATCGATACCGCCTTCCGCGACATCTCCGCGCATTACCGCCGCACCGGCGGCGCGCGCTGGCAGCCGCAGATGGACGCCTACGTCACCACCCTCGCCAACGTCCATTCGCAGGACGGCATCCGCCAGGGCAGCCTGTTCTGCCGCAACGTGGCGCCGATATTCCAGCAGGTCCTGGCCCAGCCGACCGACATGCGCGCGCTCTCTGTCATCGCGCAGCAGAACGGCCTGTCCAATCCGCACGGCCGCAGCGATTGCGGCGGTGCCAGCAGCACCCCGGCCGCCGCGCCTGCCGCCGCCCCGCGCGGTCGCAACCGCTCGGCCGAGGCCGGCACGGTCCGCACCGCTTCCAGCGCGCGCTGAACCGCGTCGGCCCTTCCGTGCGGCGACCCGCTAAGACGCCCCGGGCCGGAAGGTCCGGGGCGTTCGTCGTTCCCCCTTCCTGCAGGGCGGCGCAGCATCGAGGAGCGCGTCGGGTTCAGCGCCCGCCCGCCTCCTCCAGCCGCATGATGCCGCGTTCGATGGTGCAGAAGTCCCACCGGACGGTGCCGCGCTGGATCCCGCGGCCCCGGCAATCCGCATAGGCCGCCTGCATCGCGTCGAGCACGAGGGTCTGCGCCTCCCCCGTCTCGTGCGGCCCGGCGTAGAGCGGAGTTCCGGCCATCCGTTCGATGGCGGTCAGCTCCGCCGCCGATTCCCGCTCCACGCAGCGTTGCCATCCCGGGCCGCTCACCCCCGCGCAGACCACCCGCGCCTCCCGCAATGCCTTGAGGAGGGCGATGCGCCCCGCCACCGTCGGTTCGCCCTCCCGCGCCGCCAGCGGACCGGGCAGGAGGAAGGCGAGGGTGAGAAGGGCGATGGATACGGTCCGCACGATCCTGTTCTCCTCGTCCGCTCGGCATCGCGCCGGCGCGGGGAGGAGGGTGCCGAAGCGGAAAGACCGCGGGCAAGGGATTTGACACGGGTTCGTGAGGCAAACCGCTTGGTGATCGGCGCCCGTGTCAGGCCGGTGCCGTTTCCGTCGTCACGCCGCCTATCGGACGTCCAGTCGGGTTGAAACGACGAGGGGCGGCCGGGTGTCCCCGGCCGCCCCCCGATCTTGCCCCGTGGGGAGCCGCCTGCTCAGCGCAGGACGATCTCCACGCGACGGTTCTGCGGCTCGCGCACGCCGTCCGCGGTCGGGACGAGCGGGCGGCTCTCGCCGCAGGCCGTGACCGCGATCTCGTTGCGGCCGATGCCCTGGCGGGTGAGTTCGGCCGCCACCGCCTCGGCGCGGCGCTGCGACAGGCGCTGGTTGTATTGCGGCGTGCCCGAGCGGTCGGCGTGGCCGGCCAGTTCGATGCGCGTCGTGCCGGTGCGGCGGGCGTTGGCCGCCGCCTCGGCGATGATCTGCCGGGCG
>CAXVWQ010000097.1:0-3450 GCA_964263755.1 Roseomonas sp.
GCGGCCGCGCCGGCGCGCTCCAGATCATCCTCGCCTGGGACGACCGGTCCGACCTCGACCTGCACGTCACCTGCCCCAGCGGCGAACGCCTGTTCTGGCGGGCGAGGCAGATCTGCGGCGGCGAACTGGACGTCGACGCGAACGCGGGCGGCAACCGCGTCCCGAACCCCGTGGAGAACGCGCGCTGGGAACGGCCGGCGCCCGGCGCCTACATCGTCGAGGTCGAGAACTACGGCGGCGGCGCCTCCGACGTGCCGTTCCGCGTGACCATCCGGCAGGACGGCCGTCCGGACCGCGTGGAGAACGGCACGGCCCGCGCGAACGACGGCCGTCGCCGCGTCACCACCGTCGAGATCGCCGTGCCCCCCGAGGGGACGAGGCCGTGAGCGGGACGCTGCCGATCACCCTCGGCGACCGCCCCGCCGGGGGCGTCGTCCCGCTGCTGCCGGGGCCGGGGCAGCAGGGGCCGGGGCAGCAGGGGCCGGGGCAGCCGGAGGGCCGCGACCTCCGCGCGTGGCACGCCGCGCTGACGACGGAGATCGCCGCCCGCCTCTCCGCCGCCCACGCGGCGATCCTCGCCGAACCGGTGCCGCCGGGGGAGCCGGGCGGGCGCATCGTCTGGCGCGCCCCCGGCGCCCGCGCCCGCGCCTTCGCCGACCTGTCGCCGGAGGACCGGCGGGCGCTGACGAACGCGCTCGGCAGCATCCTGTCCGACATCCGCCGCGCGGCGGAGAGCGGCGAGTCCCCCGCCCTCCGCGCCGCGTGGCCCGCGCTGCGGGAGGTCCCGGACCTCGACTCGCTCCATGCCGTGGACGGGCGGCCCGTGCTGTCGGCCTGGGGTCACGCGCCCGCCTCGGGACGGCCGACCGGCCTCCTCGCGCGGTTCGACGACGGGCGGGCGTGGCGCGCGCCGCCCCGCGCGCCCTGGGCCGCCTGGGGCCTCGCAGGGGGCGCGGTCGCGTGCCTCGCGCTCGCGGCGGGGCTGCTCATGCCGATCGCGGGCGCGACGCTGTTCCCGGACCCCGCGCAGTGCCGGCTCGACACCGCGGGCCTCACGCTGATGGACGACGCCGCCCGGTTGTCGCGGCGGCAGACGGCGCTGGAGGCGGAACTCGCCCTCGTGCTGGAGGAAGGGGGGCGGCGGCGCCTCGCCTGCCCGATCCCGCGTCTTCCCCAGCCGCCGCCGATCATCCGGCAGGCCGAGGCGCCGCCCGCGCCGCCCCCGCCGCCGCGTGCGGCGACCTCGCCGGAACCGCCGCGCGCCCTGCCGCGGGAGGCGTGGGACCGCGGCGACCTCGGCATGCTCGACGGCTGCTGGCGCAACACGACGGACATGCAGACCCGCGACGTGAACACGGACCGCGTGAACCCGGTGCGGAGCTGGGAGATGTGCTTCGACCGGTCCGGCACCGGCCGCCAGACCATCATCTGGACGAACGGCATGCGCTGCGACGGCCCGCTGCGCGCGACCTTCGAGGGCCCGATCGTGCGGTTCACCGAGCCCGCGCGGTGCAGCGGCTCGACGAGCCTGACCTACCTCGGGCGCCACGAGTGCCGACGGCTGAACGACAGCGAGGCGGAATGCACGCGGATTCAACTCGACGGCCGGTCCACCGGCGGGCAGACCGGCCGGTTCCGGCGCCCGTGACCCGCGCCCCCATCGCCGACAAGGCCGCATGACCGATCACATCACCCTCGTCCCCAATTCCGGAATCCACTTCTGGGACGTGGACCTCGACCTCGACGCGCTCCCCCGCCTCAGCCGCGGCTTCTGGGAGGAACGCATCGGCGACGTGCCGGACGAGGATGGCCGCGTGCCCGTCGCGCTGCGCGAACTCACCGCGGGGGAGGAGGGGGTTTCCGTCGATGCCTCCGGCTCCGCGCCGCCGGAGGACGAGTGCTACGCGGTCAACGCGCAGCGCGCCCTCGAACCCTTTCTCGGCCAGTGGGTGCCGCTGCCCGTCCTCGTCGTCCTCACCCGCCGCGCGGAGCGGCTGGAGGAGGTGGACCGCGGCCCGACGAACTGGGCCCGCGCCCGCCTCGTGGCGACGCCGCCGGACCCCACCGGCCGCGTCGCCCGCCCCGCCCGCCTGACGCTCGCCTTCGACACCGCCCTCCTGCCGCGCGAGAGCGACCCGGACGCGCCCTTCGTTGCGCCCTCCCCCCAGACGGTGGAGCGGCAGCAGGAACTCATCTTCGTGCCGGACACCGCGCGCGGCGCCTGGTTCCTCAACCAGGAATGGGTGCGGGCGTGGCTGGAGGAGTCGTTCCGGGAGTTCCGCGCCCGGCAGCTGCGCCGGCCGTTGCGCCCGGACGACGTGCCGTGGTCCTGCGAGCACCTCGCGCGCTACGTCACCTACCTCGCGCTGCTGGCGGAGGCGCGGGCGGTGCCGCGGGTGCGCTTCGTGGACAACGTCTCGGCCTTCGCCTCCACCGCGAACGTCTGCGTGGACCTCGTCCTCGACATCGGCAATTCCCGCACCTGCGGCGTGCTCGTGGAGGAGCATCCGGGACAGTCCATGAACCTCGCGGATTCCGTGCCGCTCGTGCTGCGCGACCTGTCGCGGCCGGAGAACACCTACGACAAGCCGTTCGAGAGCCGCGTGGAGTTCTGCCGCGCGGCCTTCGGGCGGGACGCGATCGCGCGGCGGGCCGGGCGGCCCTCCTCCTTCGCGTGGCACTCCCCCGTGCGCGTGGGGCACGAGGCGGTGCGGCTGTCGGGGCTGCGGCAGGGGAACGAGGGGATGTCGGGGCTGTCCTCCCCCAAGCGCTACCTCTGGGACCGCCGCCGGTCGGAGACGGTGTGGCGCTTCAACGCGGGGCAGCGGGACGCGCCGGATTCCCCCGTCTCCGGCTTCTTCACCCGCTTCGTGTCGGAGGAGGGGGAGGTTCTGTCGAAGCGGCGCGGGGCGGCGCGGCGCCCGGCGGTGCGGGCGCATTTCGCCCGGGGATCGCTCTTCTCCTTCATGCTCGCGGAGATCGTCCTCCAGGCCTATTGCCAGATGAACTCGCCGATGGGGCGGATGCAGCGGCGGGAGGTGGAGACGCCGCGCCGCCTCCGCTCCGTCGTGCTGACGATGCCGCCGGGGATGCCGCTGGCGGAGCAGGAGCAGTTCCGCCTCCGCGCCGCGGCCGGCGTGCGGCTGGCCTGGGAGCTTCTCGGCCTCGCGGGGGGCGCGATCCCCGAGCCGCGGGTCGGCGCGACGCTCGACGAGGCGACGGCGACCCAGGTGGTGTGGCTGCACAACGAGATCGCGGAGCGCATGGGCGGCGACGCGCGCGCCCTGCTGGATTCGCTGCACGGCGACGATTCGGGGGACCAGCCGCTGCGGATCGCCTCCCTCGACATCGGCGGTGGCACGACCGACCTCATGGTCGTGTCCTACCGCATCGAGGACGACGACGTCGTCCAGCCCACGCAGATCTTCCGCGAATCCTTCAAGACCGCGG
>CAXVWQ010000098.1:0-4474 GCA_964263755.1 Roseomonas sp.
GCACGGCCAGCGATGCTGCGCTTCCTCGTCGCGCGGCTGTTCTACACGGATGGGCTGAACACCCTCTTCGCCTTCGGCGCCATCTTCGCCGCCGGCGTGCACGGGATGACGTTCGAGGACATCCTGCTGTTCGGCATCGGCCTCAACGTCACCGCCGGCCTCGGCGCCGCCGCCGCGGGGCTGGTGGAGGACCGCGTGGGGTCGCGCCGCACCATCCTCGTCGCCCTGTCGTTCACCATCCTCCTCGGCGCCGCGCTCATCCTCGTCGAATCGCGAACCGCCTTCTGGTTCCTCGCCCTCGCCCTCGGCCTCACCTTCGGCCCGGCCCAGGCGGCGTCGCGCTCGCTCATGGCGCGGATGGCGCCGCCGGACGAGATGGCGGCGCATTTCGGACTGTTCGCGCTGTCCGGCCGCGTCACCGGCTTCCTCGGCCCCGCGACGCTCGCCGCCGTCACGGCCGTGACCGGCAGCCAGCGCTGGGGCATGGCGACGGTGCTGGTGTTCCTCGCCGGCGGCACGGCGGTGCTGGCGACGCTTCGCGGGGTGCGCTGAACCCCGATTGCCCCCGCCGCGCGCCGCCCTATGCTGCGCCCAACGAAACGGGGAGGGGTCCATGACCCGACTGGCACGCCGCGGGTTCCTCGCGGCCGGCGGATTGGCGTTCGCGCCGGGCATCGCGCGCGCGCAAGCCGCGCAGCAGATGGCGATCGCCACGGGCACGACGGGCGGGGTGTACTACCCCCTCGGCGGCGGCCTCGCGAACATCCTCTCCCGCCGCATCCCCGGCTTGTCCGCGACCGTCGAGGTGACCGGCGGCTCCGTCGCCAACCTCCAGCTCCTCGGCGCCAACCGGGTGGGCATGGTGTTCTCCCAGGTGGACGCCGCGGTGGACGCGGAGCGGGGGAACGACCGTTTCCGGGGCCGGCCCGTGCCGGTGCGCGCCATCGCCGTCCTCTACACCAACCGCATGCAGGCGGTGACCGTCGCCTCCACCGGCATCCACACGATGGCGGATCTGCGGGGCAAGCGCATCTCCACCGGCGCGCCGGGCTCGGCGACGGAGGTGATGACGCTCCGCCTCATCGAGGCCGCGGGGCTGGACGTGGCCCGCGACTTCCGCGCCCGCGAACGCCTCTCCCCCGCGGAGAGCACGAACGCGATCAAGGACGGCAAGCTCGACGCCTACTTCTTCGTCTCGGGCATCCCGACGAGCGCCATCACCGACCTCGGCGCCACGCCCGGGACGCAGCTCGTCCTCATCGACCATGACGAGTTCACGCCGAGGATCGTGGAGAAGCACGGTCCGGTCTACTTCAACGAGGTGATCCCGGCGGGCACCTATCCGGGCCAGCGGGCGGACAACAAGCAGATGTCCGTCGCCAACATCCTCGGCGTGCGCGCGGACATGCCGAACGACATGGTGACGCAATTCCTGCGCGTGACCTGGGAGGGGCGCGAGGACCTCGCCCGCACGCACGCGGAGGGCCGCGGCTTCACGCTGGAGGTGCAGAAGACGGCCGCCGCGGGCGTGCCCTGGCACCCGGCCGCGCAGGCGTTCTGGACCGGCCTCGGCGCCAGCCTGGCGTGACGCCGTGAGCCTCGCCGCGCCGTCCCACGGCCCGCCGGGACCCTTGGCCGGCGCGGCACCCGGTTCCTCGCTGCCGCCGGAGGTCGCGCCGGGGTCGCTCGACGCCGCCACCGCCGCGAAGGTCGAGGCGCTGATCGAGGAGGAGGAGGGCGCGGGGAACCGCTTTCGCGGCGCGCTCGCCGCCATCGGCACCGCCGCCGCGGTGGCGATGAGCCTGTTCCACCTCTATGCCGCCTGGGACATCGTGCCGACGACGACGCTGCGCTTCGTCCATGTCGGCTTCGCGCTCGTGCTGGGCTTCTACCTGTTTCCGGTGGCGCGGCGGTTCCGGCATCGCTTCATGCCGTGGGACGCGATCCTGATCGCGGGGTCCGTCTTCGTCACCGGCTACCTCATCCTCGGCGGCGACGACCTGCAGGACCGCGCCATCTTCCCGGAACCCGCGGACCTGATGGTCGGCTGGGTGCTGGTCGCGCTGGTGCTGGAGGTGACGCGCCGCACCACCGGCTGGATCATGCCGGGCGTCGCCATCGCCTTCATCCTCTACGCCTTCCTCGGCCACCTGCTGCCGCCGCCCTGGGCGCACCGGGGCTACGATTCCGAACGGCTGATCCCCCACCTCTCGATCGGGCTGGACGGCATCTTCGGCACGGCGGTGGACGTCTCCGCCACCCTCATCATCCTGTTCACGATCTACGGAGCGATCCTGCAACTGAGCGGCGCCGGCAAGTTCTTCGTGGACTTCTCCTTCGCCATCACCGGTGGCCGCGCGAGCAGCGCCGGCCGCACCGTCGTCCTGTCCTCCTTCCTCCTCGGCGGCCCCTCGGGCTCGGGCGTCGCCACCACCGTCACGCTCGGCACCGTGGCGTGGCCGATGATGAAGCGCGTGGGCTACCGCCCCGCCGACGCCGGCGGCCTGCTGGCGGCCGGTGGGTTGGGCGCCATCATCTCCCCGCCCGTCCTCGGCGCGGCGGCCTTCCTCATCGCGGAATACCTCAAGATCGGCTACCTCGACGTGTTGCGGATGGTCGCGGTACCGACGGTCCTCTACTACGCCTCGCTCCTGTTCATGGTCGAACTCGACCAGCGCCGCCTCGTGCCGCCGAGCGGCGCGGAGGCGGTCGTCGCCACCCCGGCCGGCGAACTCGTCCGCCGCTACGGGTTCCACTTCTCCTCCCTCGTCGCGATCATCGTCTTCATGGTGCTGGGATATTCCGCGACGCTCGCGGTGCTCTACGCCATGGGCGTCGCGGTGGTGCTGTCGTTCCTCCGCCGCGACACAGCCCTCGGCCCCTCGCGCCTCGTCCAGGCGCTGTCGTCCGGCGCCATCCAGTCCGTCGGCATCGCCGCCACCTGCGCCTGCGCCGGCATCATCGTCGGCGTCATCACCCTCACGGGCCTCGGCCTGAAGTTCGCCGACATCGCGATCGACCTCGGCGGCGGCACCCTCGTCGGCACCGCGCTCGTCACCGCCCTCGTCGTCTGGGTGGTCGGGTTGGCCGTCCCGGTCACCGCCTCCTACATCATCTGCGCCGTCGTCGCCGCGCCGGCGCTGACGAAGCTCGGCGTGCCCGACTACGCCGCGCACATGTTCGTCTTCTACTACGCTGTGCTGAGCGAGGTCTCGCCGCCCACCGCCCTCTCCCCCTTCGCCGCCGCCGCCATCACCGGCGCGGGGCCCTACTCCACCACCCTCCAGGCCTGGAAATACACCCTCCCCGCCTTCGTGCTGCCCTTCGTCTTCGTGACGGACCCGGAGGGCGTCGGCCTCCTCCTCTCGCTGCGCGGCGACATGACGTGGTGGGACGTGGCGTGGCAGATCGCCCTCTCCACCGCCGGCCTCGCGGCGCTCGCCGCCGCCTGCCAGGGTTACGCGATCCGCCGGCTGGCGGCGTGGGAGCGCGCCGGCTTCACCCTCGCCGGCCTCCTCCTCGTCTTCCCGGCGCTCCTCGTCGGGATCATGCCGTGGCTGCCCGCGCCGCACTGGATCGGCATCGCCGCCGCCGTCGCACTCCTCGTCGTGCAGCGCACGGGGTCACGGGAGACACGCCCCGCGGCGTGACGCTACGCCCGCAGCGCCTCCGCCGGCGTGATCCGGCCATCATACAGGGCGCGTCCGATGATCACGCCCGCGATCGTCCCGGTCGCGCGCAGCGCCGCCAGGTCCGCCGCGCCCGCGACGCCGCCGCTCGCGATCACCGGCGTCGTCAGCCGCTCCGCCAGCGCCGCCGTCGCCGTCACGTTGACGCCGCCGAGCATCCCGTCCCGCTCGATGTCCGTGTGGATGATCGCCGTGGCCCCCGCATCCTCGAACCGCAGCGCGAGGTCGAGCGCCGTCATCGTCCCCACCTCCGCCCACCCCTCCGTCGCCACGAACCCGTCGCGCGCATCCACCCCGATCGCGACGCGCCCCGGGAACTCCCGGCACGCCGCCCGCGCGAAATCCGGGTCCTTCGCCGCGGCCGATCCGAGGATGACGCGCGACACCCCCGCCTCCAGCCATGCCGCCACCGTCGCCCGGTCCCGGATGCCCCCGCCCAGCTGCACCGGCCGCGTCGTCGCGGCCAGGATCGCCCGCACGGCCGCCGCGTTCTCCGGCCGCCCCGCGAAGGCCCCGTCCAGGTCCACCACGTGCAGCCAGGAAAACCCCGCCGCATCGAACCCCCGCGCCGCCTCCGCCGGATCGCCGTAATCCGTCGCGCTGTCCATCGCGCCGCGCCGCAGCCGCACAGCCCGCCCCCCTTTCAGATCCACGGCGGGATAAGCCACGAAGCCGCTCATGCGGGGGCGCTCCGGTGGGGGGCGCCCCGCGGGAGAGCGGGTGGCCCGGGAGGGGGGGGCGGCGAACCTGCCGCCCGCCACGCGCGGCGAGCCGGGGTGCCGGCC
>CAXVWQ010000099.1:0-21195 GCA_964263755.1 Roseomonas sp.
CTGACCTTCTGGGGGGGGGCGCATGTGGGCTGGGAGAAGGGCTTTGCCCTCCTCCCAGACCCTCCACCCACCAGGACCCCGCGGCCCCTGCCCCCGCTTTCTGTAAAAAGCCGCCCCGGTGGGGAGGTGGGTCACTCCGCGCGCGGGCGCCGCGTAGTGACCCACCTCCCAACGGGGGCGTCTTTTTACTGAACGCGGGTCCAGGGCCCGCTGGGTCCTGGTGGGTGGAGGGTCTGGGAGGAGGGCAAAGCCCTTCTCCCAGCCCACATGCGCCCCCCCCCAGAAGGTCAGGAGAAACGCCGGCTGGTATCAGCCGCCCGGCACCGCCTCCGTGAGCGCCCGGGCCAGCGCTTCGCGCGTGAACGGCTTGGCGAGGCGGACGAGCCCCGCCGCCCCGCCTTCCGGTAGGTCCGCGTAACCGGAGGCGAGGATCACCGGCAGTCCCGGGCGCAGCGCCGTCGCCGCGTGCGCCAAGTCCAGGCCGGTCATGCCGGGCATCGCGTGGTCGGTCAGCAGCACCGCCGGCGCCGCGCCGTCGCGGAGGAGGTCGAGGGCCGCCGCCCCGGACCCCGTCTCGCGCACCGAATGGCCGAGATCGGCGAGGAGGGCGGCGGTGGAGGACAGCACGAGCGGGTCGTCGTCCACGAGGAGGACCGAGAGACCGCCGGGCCAGGCGGCCGGCGCGGCCGCCGCCTCCGCCGCCACCCCGCTGCCGACCGGCGCACGGGGCAGCCACATCTCCGCGACGGTGCCCTGCCCCGGGATGCTGCGGAGGCGGAGCGCGCCGCCCGATTGCTCGCACAGCCCGTGCACCATCGAGAGGCCGAGGCCGGTGCCCTTCCCCACCCCCTTCGTCGTGAAGAACGGCTCCGCCGCCCGCGCCAGCGTGTCCGCGTCCATCCCCGCCCCGGTATCCGTGACGGACAGCGCGACCCACTCGCCGGCGCCGGGCGCGTCGCCATCGCCCCCAACTGCGACGTTCCGGGCGGCGATGCGGATGCCGCCATCGGGGAAGCGGTCCGGCGGCATCGCGTCCCGCGCGTTCACGCAGAGGTTGAGGAGCGCGAGTTCGAGCTGGTTCGTGTCCGTCCAGATCCACCACAGGTCCGGCGGCAGGTCCAGTTCCACGGGCATGGCGGGGCCGACGGAACGGGTGAGGATGTCCCGCATCCCCGTGACGAGGGCCGCCGTATCGACCGCCCCCGCGTGCAGGTCCTGGCGCCGCGCGAAGGCGAGCATCCGGGAGACGAGGCCGGCGCCCCGTTCCGCCGCCCCCGCGATGCCGTCGATCAGCCGCGTGGCGCCCGCGTCGCCGGCGATGGCGGCGCGCTTGCGCAGCAGCGTGGCGCCGGCCGCGACGACCTGGAGGAGGTTGTTGAAGTCGTGCGCCACGCCCCCGGTCAGGTGCCCCAGCGCCTCCAGCTTCCGCGCCTGGGCGAGCTGCGCCTGCGCGGCCTCGGCCGTGGCGACCGCGGCGCGCACCCGCGCCTGCAGGACGCGCTCCGCCTCCTTGCGCTCCGTGATGTCCGCATACACGCCGGTGACGCGGCTGGTTCCGGGAACCCGGCGGCCGGAGGACGCCACCCACCGCACCGTACCGTCCCGGCTGCGGATGCGGTATTCCGCCCGGAACACCCCGTCGCCGGCCAGGAGGCGCTTCCGCGCCTCGGCCAGCCCCGGCCGGTCCTCCTCCACGATCGCCGCGTCCCAGTCGGCGTGGCGGGCGCGTCCCCCGGGCGGCACGGGGACGCCCAGCAGGGCGAAGTGGCGCGGCGAGGCCACGCCCTCCCCCGTCGCCGCGTCCACCTCCCAGGCGACGAGGTCGCCGGCCTCGACGGCGAGGCGGAGGCGTTCCTCCGCCCCCTCCAGCGCCGCCTCGTTCTCCCGCAGCCGCGCCTGGGTGCGGCGCAGGGCGGTGAGGTCCACGTGGACGCCGCGCATGCGCGCCGCGCGGCCGTCCGGGTCGCGCTCGATCTCGGCGCGGGCGGAGATCCAGCGGGTCTCCCCGTCCGGCAGGATGATCCGGTAGTCTGCGGCGTATTCGGCGCCGGGACCGAGGATGGCCTCGCGGAAGTTGGCCTCCACCCGCGCGCGGTCCTCGGGATGGACGCGGCGCGCCCAGGCCGCGTGCGCCTCCCCCGCATCGTCCGGACCCAGGCCGTGCAGGTGGAGGTATTCGGGGGAGCGGATGTTGCGGAACCGCGGCCCGGACCCCCCGTGCGTCACGACGATCTCGAACCCCCCGGCGCGCGCGAGGCGCTGCGTGCGGGTCAGCGCCGCCTCCCGGTCCTCCAGCGCCGCCTCCCGCGCCCGGATGGTGCGGGACGCCAGGGCGAGCGCCGCCCCCACCTCGTCCAGTTCCCGCACCCCGCCGCGGATGGGGGGGACGGCGGCGCCGGCGCCGAGGGCCGTCGCGGCGGCCGCCAGCCGCCCGATGCCGCGCGCGATCCGCCCGGCCGAGAACAGCGCCAGCCCGACCGCCGCCGAGGTCATCGCGGCCCCCAGCAGGCCGAGCGCCCAGGTGGCCCGCCGCACCGGCGCATCCACCGTCGCCGCGTCGAGGCTGACGCCCGCGATCCACCCCGCCTCGCTGCGGGCGGAGGCCGCGACCACCGCCATGCCCTCGGGATTCATCGTGCGCCAGATCCGCCCGACGTCGTCCGGCGACCAGCGGGTCTGCCGCCCCACCGCCTCCTCCGGACGGGTGCTGCGGACGACGAGCCGCAACGACCGGTCCACCACCGCCGCCGTCCAGCCGGCCGACGGCACCTTTCGCCGCAGCAGGTCCAGCAGCGAGGTCGCGGGAAGGCCTGCCGTGAGGATGCGGAGGCGGCCGGCATCGTCCCGCGCCGGGAGCGCCACGGCCCAGTCGTGGCCGGCCGTGACGGGGCTGACCATCAGGTCCGTGACCATCGCCCGCGACGCCGGGGCGGCGGCGGCGAAGGTGTCGTTGGCCGCGGCGGCGGGAAGCGGGCGGCCGTAGGAGAAGGAGGAGTGCAGGAGGAGCGCCCCGTCCGCATCCCGGAGGGAGAGGGAGGCGCCGAGGTCGTTGCCGACGGCCGCGAGGAGGCCGTGGAGCCGCCGCAGGTCGCCCTCCTGGAAGGCGGCGGCGGCGGCGATGGTGCGGAGCGCCGTCGCCACCGTCCCGAACTCCGCGTCCAGCGCGCGGGCGAGGTCTTCCGCCCGCAGGAGGACGGTGCGTTCGAGCGCGCCCTGCTCCGCCGCGGCGAAGCGCCAGGTGGCGATGCCCGCGAAGGCGATCACCGGCAGCACGGCCGCGAGGACGAGGGCGACGAGGCGGCGCCGGATGCCCCCGTGGGGCACTCCCCCCGTCTCAGTCTCCCCGGCCATCCAGCGCCTCCCGCACCTTCGCCGCGAGGGCATCGAGCGAGAACGGCTTCGCCAGGATGGCCGCACCGGGCCCGGGCCGGTCGCCCTCCAGCACCTCCGCGGGCGCGTAGCCGGAGGCGAACAGCACGCGCAGCCCCGGGCGGCGGCGCAGCGCCTCCTCCGCCAGCCGGCGGCCGTTCATCTCGGGCATGACGACGTCGGTGAGGAGGAGGCGCACGTGCGGGTTGCCGTCGAGGATCTTGAGGGCCTGCGCCGGCCCGCCGGCGCCGATCGCGGTGTAGCCGAGCTCGCGCAGCGCCGAGACGACGAACTGCCGCACCCGGTCCTCGTCCTCCACCACGAGCACCGTCTCGTCCGGCCGGCCGCCGAGCACGAGGGTGGGCGCGTCCGCGAGGTCGGGCGGCGTGCCGTCCGACTCCGCGACGAAGCGCGGCAGGAAGATGCGGACGGAGGTTCCGGCGCCGGGTTCGGAATGGATGGTGACGTGCCCCCCGGACTGCCGCGCGAAACCGTAGACCTGGGACAGCCCGAGTCCCGTGCCGCGCCCCGCCTCCTTCGTCGTGAAGAACGGGTCGAAGGCCCGCGCCGCGACCTCCGGCGGCATCCCCGTCCCCGTCTCCGTCACCGTCATCATGGCGTAGTCGCCGGGCTCCGCGCCGCCGTGCCATGGAGCATCCGAATCGGTTACGGAAACGTTGGCGAGCGCGACCGTCAGCGTCCCGCCGCCCGGCATCGCGTCCCGCGCGTTCACCGCGAGGTTGAGGAGCGCGTTCTCCAGCTGCGACGGATCGGCGTGCGTGGCCCAGAGGCCCGGCGTCCTCGCGACCTCCACGCGGATCGCCTCGCCGAGCGTCCGACGGAACAGGTCCGTCATCCCGGACGCGAGGCGGTTGAGGTCCACCGGCTTCGGCGACAGCGGCTGCAACCGGGCGAAGGCCAGCAGCCGGTGCGTCAGCGTGGCCGCCCGCTGCGCGCCGTCGAGCGCTCCGGTGACGAACCGGTCGAGGTCCGTCTCCCCCCGCGCCGCGCGGCGGCGCAGCAGGTGCAGGTTGCCGATCACCACCGCGAGCATGGTGTTGAAGTCGTGCGCGATGCCGCCGGTGAGCTGCCCGACCGACTCCATCTTCTGCGCCTGCCGCAGCCGGTCCTCCAGCCGTTCGCGCTCCGTCATCTCCCCCAGCAGCCGCGCGTTGGCCGCCATCGCGGTGTCGCGGTCCGCCTCCGCGGCGCCGGCGCGGCGGAAGGCGTCCCGCGCGGCCAGCATGGCGCCGACGCCGATCGCCAGCAGCACGAGCGCGGAGAGGCCGAGGATGGACTGCCCCACGACGTCCGCCCGCCGCGCCGCGTGCAGCAGCCGCGCCTCCTCCTCGGCACGGAGGATGTCGTGGGCGTCGCGCGCCCGGCGCAGCTGCTCCGCCCCCGTCGGGGCCGAGAGGATCGCCAGGACCCGGCCCCCCTCGCCGGCCCGGGCGAGGGCCAGCCCCTCGTCGAGCGAACGGAAGCGCGCGGCGACCGCGTCGCGCAGCACGGCGATGGTGGGGCGCAGCATCGCATCGCCGCCCGTCAGCCCCGCGTAGCGCGACACCGCGTCGTCCACCGCCCCGTGCAGGGCGGACAGGTCGCCCCTGGCGCCCAGCAGGATCAGCCGCCCCTGCTCCGCCTCCGCCCCCTGCAACAGGTCGGGAATCGCGGCGAGGGCTGCGAGGCGCGCGAGGGAATCGCCCACCCGGTCATCCACGTCCGCGCCCCGCAGCGCCGTCCAGGCGGCGCCGGTGGCGAGGGCGAGGAGGAGCGAGAAGGCCGCGAGGAGCGGCAGGAACCGTGCGCGGCCGAGCGCGCGCCGGGCCCCGGCGGGTGCCGTCACGTGGTGATCCCCCTTCGCGGGAATCATAGGGCCGGCGCGGGGCGGGCGTCACCCCGGGCGGGGCGGGCGGTCATTCCTCGCGCGGCACCGCGCGCAACCGTCGGCTCCGCGCACGCTCCACGATGGCGTCGCGCACCTGACGCAGGAGGGCGAGGGGGAGGACGCCGTAGGCCCATGCGGAGACCCCGCCCACCCGGACCGGACGCAGGTCGGGCCCCGGCCAGACGAATCGGTTCACCTCGGTCAGGACGATCCAGCACGGCGCTTCCTGCAGGCCGAGGCGACGCCGGACCGCGGCCGGGATCTCCACCCCCTCCTCCGCGACCTTCGGCGCGCGGGAGGTGACGGGGGCGACCACGACCTGCACCCGGTCGCCGACGGTGGTGGCGGCGAGGACCACCGCGCAGGGCCGCTCCTTCCGCGCCTCCTCTGCCCCGGCGCGCGCCTCCCGGCCCCAGAGGTAGGCGTAGAGGACGACGTCGCCCGGCCGCGGCGCGGGCGGCCTCTCAGCCAATCTCGTGATCGTGGAGGGCGGCCTCGGGCGCCGGTTCCGCCGTGGCGATGGCGTCGATCAGGTCGTCGGGGAGGTCCTCGACCATGATGACCTCCCGATCCCGACCGCGGAGGCGCTCATACTCCTCCACCGACAGCATGATCACGCGCGGCCGGCCGCGGCTGGTGACGGCCACGGGGCGGGTGAGCGCCTGATCCTGATACCGGGCGAAGTGACGCTGCACCTGCGCGGCGGGAACGGGCAACGGATCTCGCATGATGCTCTCCTGTCGGACGGAACTCAGGATAGCGGGGTTCGCTGCGAAACTCGAGTTGCGGCCCGTGCCGCGATCAGCGCTACCCCACCCCCGACCCGACCTCCACCACCGCGTCCAGCCCCACCGCCGCCGCGAGCGACGCCACCCGCCGCTCCACGCTCTCCCCCGCGAACACCCCCCGCCCCTCGGTGAGGCTGAGGACGAGGGTTCCTCCCCGACGCTGGAGCGACGTGCCCGACAGCAGCGCGTGCGTGCCGCCGGACAGCGTGTAGGCCAGCCGCAGCGCCGCCCCCAGCGCCTCCGCCCGCGCCTGGGTCGCGGAGCCGAGGAGGGTGCGGGCGGGTGCCAGGACCGCGGCGTCCTCCAGCTCGTAGCGAAGCCCGACCGCGAGCGCGAGGAAGGCCCGGGCATGATGGTCCAGCCCGATCCCGGGTTGCCGCAGGATGCGCAGGAACGCCTGTTCCGCCCGGTAGTCCGGATGGTCGTGCGCGCCGGTGTCGGAGGCCCAGCACGCCGCCACGCGCAGCCCCGCCTCGTTCGGCGTCTCGTCCGGGAACAGCGGCGCCGTCCAGGCGGCGAGCGCCGGCGGCAGCGTGGGGTCGCGCCCGAACCGGGCGTCGAGATCGCGCATCGCCGCCATCAGCGGGTCCTCCTCCCGCGCCGCGGGGGGAAGGCGGCGGGCATACCACCCCTCCCGCAACCCGTTGGCGGAGAAGACGACGCGCCGCGCCCCGGTGATCCGCAGCAGCCGGCGCAGCGCGACCGCGGCGTAGGGCAGGTCCGCCGCCCGCTTCGCCGGCGCGCCGGGCAGGCGTTCCGGCCGCGGGGCGCCGATCACCACGGCGCAGAGGTCGCGCGCCTCCTCCCGCCGCAGCACGTAGTGGTGGACGATGGAGAGCGGGTAGGCGGTCTGCGCCATGTGGATCTTCGCCAGCGCCCGCCACGCGCCGCCGACGAGGTAGAGATCGCGGTCCTTCCCGCGCGCCAGCCAGGGCACGGCGCGCAGCCCGTCCTCCGCGATGGCGCGGGCGCGGACGAGGTCGCCGCCCGCGCGCTCGCACAGCCGCAACGCGCCGAGGGGGAGGGATTCGACCTGGCCGATCCGCCCGCCATCGAGTTCGACCACCTCCAGCGACCCGCCGCCGAGATCGCCGAGCAGACCGTCCGCGCCGGGGACGCCGAGGAGGAGGCCCTCCGCCGACATGATCCCCTCCTCCGCGCCGGTGAGGATGCGGAGGGGAACGCCGGGCATCCGCGCGCGCACCGCCTCGGCGAAGGCCGCGCCGTTCGCCGCGTCGCGCATGGCGGCCGTCGCCACCACCTCCAGCGGGTTCGCCCCCATGGCGCGGGCGATGGCGTGGTAGCGGCCGAGGATGGTGAGCGCCGCCTCCGCCGCCGCGTCGTTCAGGCGTCCCGTCGTCTGCAACCCGCGGCCGAGGCCGAGCACCGCCTTCTCGTTGAAGATCGGCGCGGGGTTGCGCGAGCGCCCCTCGAAGACGACGAGGCGGACGGAGTTGGAGCCGAGGTCCACCACGCCCATGCGCGCCGTGGCGGGATCGCCCGCCTCCGGCGGCGCCGCGATGCCCGGCAGGTGGGGCTGCATGTCCAGCGGCAAGCGCGGTCAGTCCTGGGCCATGCGGTCCGGCCGCCGGCGCGGCGCGGGGGCGCGCGTCGGCCGGTTCAGGGCGCTGCCGCGGCCGGAGAGCGAGGGGTTGGTCATGAAGTAGTCGTGCGCCGACAGCGCCGTGCCGCCGGTGATCCGCCGGTAGGCGCCATCCGCGCCGAGTTCCCAGGATTGCAGCGTGTCCTTCAGGTTCACCACCATGATCTGGTCCAGCACCTGCGCGTGCACGGTGGGGTTCTCCACCGGCACCATCGTCTCCACCCGCCAGTCCATGTTGCGCGCCATCCAGTCGGCGGAGGAGATGAACACCCGCGCGCGCCGCGACGGCAGCCGGTGCCCGTTGCCGAAGGCGAGGACGCGGGAATGTTCGAGGAACCGCCCGACGATGGATTTCACCCGGATGTTGGCCGACAGGCCGGGAACGCCGGGCCGCAGGCAGCAGATGCCGCGGATGATGCAATCGACCTTCACCCCCGCCTGGCTCGCCCGGTACAGCGCGTCGATCAGCCCCTCGTCCACGAGCGAGTTCATCTTGAGCCAGATGCCCGCGGGCCGCCCGGCGCGCGCGTGCTCCACCTCCGCCGCGATGAGCGCCAGGAGCGCCGGCCGGATGGTGAGCGGCGAGAACGCGAGGCCCTGCATCGTCTCCGGCCGCGCGTAGCCCGTCATGTAGTTGAACAGCCGCGCCGCGTCCTGCGTCAGCCCGGGATCGGCGGTGAAGAAGGACAGGTCCGTGTAGATGCGCGCCGTCACCGGGTGATAGTTCCCCGTCCCGAAATGCGCGTAGGCCTTCAGCCCCGACGCCTCCCGCCGCGTGACGAGCGACACCTTCGCGTGCGTCTTCAGGTCCACGAAGCCGTAGACCACCTGCACCCCCGCCGCCTCCAGTTCGCGGGCGAGCGCGATGTTCCGCTCCTCGTCGAAGCGGGCCTTGAGTTCGACGATGCCGGTGACCGACTTCCCCGCCTCCGCCGCCTCGATGAGCGCCCGCGCGATGGGGGAGTCGCGCGACGTGCGGTAGAGCGTCTGCTTGATCGAGACCACCGCGGGGTCGTGCGCCGCCTGCCGCAGGAACTGCACCACCACGTCGAAGGATTCGTAGGGGTGATGGACGACGATGTCCTTCGCCCGGATCGCCGCGAAGCAGTCGCCGCCGAAATCCAGCACGCGTTCGGGGAAGCGCGGCGCGTAGGGCTTGAACAGCAGGTCCGCCCGGTCGTCGAGGATCAGTTGCGTGAGGTCCGACAGGCCGAGCAGCCCGTCCACGCGGAACACCTCGGCCCGCGGCGCGTCGAGTTCCTCCGCCACGAACTCCACCATGTCCGCCGGCGTCTCCCCCGTGACGGAGAGGCGGATCGCCCGCCCGCGCCGCCGCCGCTTCAGCGCCGTCTCGTAGGAGCGGACGAGGTCCTCCGCCTCCTCCTCGAACTCCACGTCGGTGTCGCGGATCAGCCGGAACAGCCCGTGCTCGCCGAGGATGAAGCCGGGGAAGAGGCGCTTGAGGTTGAGGAGGACGAGGTCCTCCAGCAGCACGAAGCGCGCGGTCGCCCCGGGCTCCCCCGGCAGCCGGATGAACCGCTCGATCTGCGAGGGCACCGGCAGGAGGGCCCGCATCGTTCCCCCGTCCTCCTCCCGCACGAGCTTCATGACGAGGCAGAGCGCGAGGTTGGCGATGAACGGGAAGGGGTGCGCCGGGTCCACCGCCAGCGGCGTCAGCACGGGGAAGACGCGTTCCATGAACCAGGCCGCGAGCCACTCCCGCTCCGCATCCGCCAGGGTCGCGGGGTCGGCGACGACGATCCCCGCCTCCGCCAGCGCCACGCGCAGCTCCGTCCAGGATTCCTGCTGGCGCAGCAGCAGCGCCCCCGCCCGCTCGTTCACCGCGACGAGCTGCGCCGCGGGTGACAGCCCGTCCGGCGACACCGCCGCGATCCCCGCCCGCTCCTGCCCCGCCAGCCCCGCGACGCGGACCGAGTAGAACTCGTCGAGGTTCGCCGCGGAGATCGCCACGAACCGCAACCGCTCCAGCAGCGGGTGGCGCGGGTTCGCCGCCTCGTCCAGCACGCGCTCGTTGAAGGCGAGCCACGAGAGTTCGCGGTTGATGAACCGCCCGGGGTCCGCGAACGGGTCGGGGGACGACGCCTCCGGAACGGCGGGGACGGGTGCGGGGTGCGTGTCCATGCGGGCGACCCTAGCAGGGGCTAGAGCAGGCTGCCCATCGCGGGTGGGGGAGGGGCCGCCCGTGTCACCGAAGCATCATGCGGTGTCTCCTCCGGCGGGAGGAGGTCCGCCAGGGCCGCGCGGGTGAGGCTGCGCCCGATCGGCCGGCGGGCCGCCATCGCCGCGCGGTCCAGCCGCGCCGCCACCTCCCCCAGCACCCCGGCCTCCCGCGGCAGGCGGGTCATGAGCCAGTCGAGCACCGCCGGGTCCACGCGCACCTGCCGCTTGGCGAAGTGATTCGTCAGCAGCGCGCGGAGGAGCGCGTCGGACGGCTGCTCCACGGCCGCCGTGGCGGTGGCGCGGAGGCGGGACGCGAGGTCCGGCAGCCGCACCGGCCAGCGCGACGGCGGCGCCCGCCCGACGAGGAGGAGTAGGTGCCCGCCCGCCGCGTTGGCGTTGATGAGGTGGAACAGCGCCGCCTCGTCCGTCACCATGTCCGCGTCGTCCAGCGCCGCCGCCCCGGGCTCCGGCACGCCGCCCAGCTCCGGCCCGCGGAGGATGCGGAGGTCCAGCCGCCGCGCCGCCTGGGCGAGGTAGGCGGACTTGCCGCACCCCTCCGGCCCGTGGATCGCCAGCCGCCCGAACGGCCAGGACAGGGGATCGCCGAGCCAGGTGCGGAGCACGGCGTTGGACGCGTCGGGGATCGGGTCCGCCACCGGCTCCGGCCGCACCGCGAGCGGCAGGGCGAGTTGCCGGGCGACCGGCGGGGCGTCCGTCACGAGCCGGTCCGAGGGGGATCGAGGTAGAGCGGGCTTTCGAGGTAGCGCCGCAGCCAGTAGCGCGCGAGCACCCCGATGGCGGCGGCGATCGGCACCGCCAGCAGCACGCCGAGGAAGCCGAAGGCCACGCCCCCCGCGAACAGCGCGAAGATCACCCACACCGCGTGGAGTTCGACACGGTCGCCCATGAGGCGGGGGTAGATGATGTAGCCCTCCACGATCTGCCCCACGACGAACACGCCGACGACCATCAGCACCCCGCGCAGCGTCCCGAACTGCCCCATCGCGACGAGGGTGGCCGTCGCCATCCCGGTGAAGGAGCCGACGTAGGGGATGAAGGTCAGCATCCCCGAGAGCAGCCCGATGAGCAGCCCGAGTTCCAGCCCGACCGCGGAGAGCGCGAGCGCGTAATACACCGCGAGCAGCCCGCACAGCAGCAACTGCCCCCGCAGCCACGCCGACAGCACCCGGTTCGTGTCGTGCGCCAGCGCCCGGATGACGATGGCGTTGCGCCGCGGCAGCCAGGACTCCACGCGTGCGATGAGGCGCGGCCAGTCCCGCAGGAGGTAGAACCCGACGATCGGCGTGACGATGACGAAGGTGAACACGTTGAAGATCGCGTAGCCCCCGCCGAGCAGCCGCGTGGCGGAGGTGCCGAGCCAGATGACGATGGACCCGACCTGCGTCACCGCGAGGTTCTTCAGCTGCGGGTCGAGTTCGAGCGGCGCGATCGCCTCCTCCGCTGCCACGAGCGCGTCGGTCACCGCCGTGCCGATCCGCGCGACGTAGGCGGGCAGCCGCGTCAGCAGCACCCCGATCTGGGCGATCAGCAGCGGGTAGAGCAGCAGCACCGCCAGCAGCGCCGCCGCCAGCAGCGCCACCATCAGCAGCCCGGCCGCGAGGCCCCGCGGGATGCCGATCCGCGCCATCCGCCCCGCCACGGGATCGAGGAAGTAGGCGACGCTCAGCGCCAGCACGAAGGGGGTGAGGATCGCCGCGAAATACCACAGCAGGAACACGAAGGCGCCGAGGACGCCGAGGGCGAGCCCGAGCCGCTGCCCCCGCGTCGCCGTGCGCGCGCCGGACGCCGCCGCGGGCAGGGGCGGGCGTGCGGCCGGGCGAGGGGCGGGGAGGGGACCGTCCCTCACGGCGGGGCGGTCCGGGCGGCGGCCAGCACGTAGGCGATGCCGGAGGCGACCGTCGTCGCGGCGACGCACCCGATGAGCGCGGGCAGCAACCAGCCGGAGGGCAGCGCGAACCCCTCCAGCATCAGCGCGAGCCCGGCGAGGACGATCTGGAGCGCGGTGTTGAGCTTCGAGATCGGCAGCGGCCGGATGGCGGGCGAGGCGCCCGTCAGCGCGAGCACCATGACGCCGCCGACGATGAGGAGGTCCCGGAACACCACGAGGATGGCGAGCCAGTCCGGCAGGACGTTGATGACCGCGAGGGACACGTACATCGAGACGAGCAGCGCCTTGTCCGCCACCGGGTCCAGCACCGAGCCGAGGAACGACCGCGCGTTGAACACCCGCGCCCACCACCCGTCCACCGCGTCCGACACCCCCGCCCCGACGAAGACGAGGAAGGCGAGGTCCAGCCGGTGCTGGATGACGAGCCACACCGCCGCCGGCACGGCGCAGAGCCGCCCGAGGGTGATGAGGTTGGGCACGGTGAACAGCACGTCGCCGGAGCGGGGGAGGGGCCCCCCGGGACCGGGCGCGCGGGCGTCCCGCGGCGAGAGGTCAGGCGCCTCCGGCAAGGCCCACGCGCCACCCCGGCTGCATCGCGCCCCGCGGCGACCCGGCGGGCGCGGTCGGGGCGAGGACGATGCCGCCCGAGGCGAGTTCCCCCGCCGCCGTGGCGGGCGCCGACCGCAGCCCGAGCCGCAGCCGCGCCCCGTCCGTGGAGATCGCCACGATGTCGACGCTGGAAACCGATGGCTGGGACAGCAGCGGGCGCCGCAGGGCGACCCACTCGTTCAACGACCGGAAGGTCGTCGCCGCGTCGAGATAGGCCGCCGCCGGCCCCCCGCCGGGCGACGGCGTGCCGGGAACGTAGCCCGGCGGCGGCACGAAGGCCGCGTTCCCCGCCTCCGGCGCGGCCGGCGGTCGCGGCGGCGCGTTGGGGTCGGCCGCGGCCGCGGAGGAGGCGACCCGCCCGCCGAGGGAGGCGACCCGGGCCGCGTTGAAGCGCACGGTGAAGCGCCCCTGGTAGCCGTTCAGCGTCGTGCGCTCGCTCTCGACGATGAGGCTCGACACGGCCGATTCGATCTGGGCGGCCGACGCGCTCCCGCTGATCCCTGCCGCCGCCGCCATCCGCCCGTAGGCGATCCGCTGGGCGTTCGCGATGGCCCGTTCGCGCGCCACCACCGCGTTCTCCGCCGTCGCCTCCGCCGGGATGCCGCGCTGCACCAGCGCGTCCTCCTGCGCCGCCGCCGGCGCGCCGAGGAGGGCGAGCAGCCCCCCGATCGCGAAGACCCCGATTGCGGAGACCCCGATTGCGGAGAAATGGGGGCCGTGGTGCCTTGCGCCGCCGATCGAATCCCGCATGGCCGTGCCGCACCCCTCTCCGCGGACCGGCGCCGGGGGCCGGGATGGCCGCGACGACGGACCGGACCGGGCTGAACCCGGCGCGCCGACGATACCCGACGGGGACACGGGATGACCAGACTCGGATGACCAGCAGACTCACCGGCCGCGACGCCCTCACCTACAAGGACGCGGGCGTGGACATCGAGGCGGGCGACGCGCTGGTGGACCGCATCAAGCCCCTCGCCCGCTCCACCGACCGCCCCGGCACGATGGGCGGCCTCGGCGGCTTCGGCGCCCTGTTCGACCCGCGCGCCGCGGGCTTCGCCGACCCCGTCCTCGTCTCCTCCACCGACGGCGTGGGCACGAAGCTGCGGCTGGCCATCGAGGCCGGGCTGCACGGCACCGTCGGCGTGGACCTCGTGGCGATGTGCGTCAACGACCTCGTCGTCGCGGGCGCCGAACCCCTGTTCTTCCTCGACTACTTCGCCACCGGCGCCCTCGACGTGGCCCAGGCCGCCGAGGTCGTCGCCGGCATCGCCGAGGGCTGCCGGCAAGCCGGCTGCGCCCTCGTCGGCGGCGAGACGGCGGAGATGCCAGGCATGTACGCCCGCGGCGACTACGACCTCGCGGGCTTCGCGGTGGGAGCGGCGGAACGCGGCACCCTCCTGCCGCGCGGCGACGTCGGGCCGGGGGACGTCGTCCTCGGCCTCGGCTCGTCCGGCGTGCACTCCAACGGCTTCTCCCTCGTCCGCCGGGTGGTCGCCGCCGGCAACGCCGGCCTCGGCGACCCCGCCCCCTTCGCCGCGGGCCGCACCCTCGGGGAGGCCCTGCTGGAACCCACCCGCATCTACGTGAGGCCCGTCCTCGCCCTGCACCGCGCCGGGCTCCTGAAGGCCGCGGCCCACGTCACCGGCGGCGGCCTCCCCGGCAACCTCCCCCGCGCGCTGCCCGACGGCACGGTCGCCGTGCTCGACGCCCGCGCCTGGCCCGTCCCCCCCGTCTTCCGCTGGCTCGCGCGCGCCGGCGGCGTGGCGGCGGAGGAGATGCTCCGCGTCTTCAACCTCGGCATCGGCATGGCCCTCGTCGTGGCGGAGTCAGACGCGGAGGCCGCCACGACCCTCCTTCGGGACGCCGGCGAGACCGTCCACCGCATCGGCCGCATCGAGGCCGGCGAGGGCGAGGCGACCGTCCGCATCGGGGGGATGGCCGACCCATGGCCGTGACCGGAGACCCGAAGGTCCGCGTCGCCGTCCTCGTCTCCGGCCGGGGCAGCAACCTCGCCTCCCTCATGGCCGCGGCCGAGGCCCCGGACTACCCGGCCACGATCGCGCTCGTCCTCTCGAACCGCGCCGGCGCCCCCGCGCTGGACCGGGCGAAGGACGCGGGCATCCCGGCGGTCGTCGTCGATTCCCGCCGCTTCGGCCCGGACCGCGCGGCCTTCGAGGCGGAGGTCGGCGACGCCCTGTCCACCCACCGCATCGGCCTCGTCGCGCTCGCGGGCTTCATGCGCGTCCTCTCCCAGCCCTTCGTCCGCGCCTGGCACGGCCGGATCATCAACATCCACCCCTCCCTCCTGCCCGCCTTCCCCGGCCTCGACACCCACGCCAGGGCCCTCGCGGCGGGCGTGCGGGTGCACGGCTGCACCGTGCACTTCGTCACCCCCGGCGTGGACGAGGGGCCGGTGATCGCCCAGGTCGCCGTCCCCGTGCTGCCGGGCGACGACGCGGCCACCCTCGCCGCCCGCGTCCTCGAACAGGAGCACCGCCTCTACCCCGCTTGCCTCGGCTGGGTGGCGCGCGGCGAGACGGTGCTGGAGGACGACCGCGTCCGCTTCGCCCCGCGCATCGCGTCGGGCGCCGGTGTGCTCGCCAACCCCTTGCCCGCCCCGTAGCCGCCCCCTACACGCGGGGCGCCATCCGACGGAGACACGCCATGGCCGAGCGCCCCGACGAGTTCGACCTCGCCACCGTCACCTCCGAGGACATCCTGCCCGACCGCGCCTCGGGCTGGGACATGTTCACCCGGGCCACGACCTGGGCCATCGCGATCATCGTCGTGCTGCTCATCGCCCTGAAGCTGCTGTTCGGGTAGCGGCGCGGCCCACCGCTCCCCGCCACATTCCGGCGGAAAAGCGGCACATCCCGCCCCACGCCGGACGGAGTGGCGCGCGAGAACCTCCCCCACGGGATCGAGGGGATCCCGCAGCGAGGTTCCAGATGAAGCGCGTGGTGTTCGGGGCGCTGTTCGCCGCGATCGGCGCCCTATCCGTTCCGTCCCCGGCCGGGGCGCAGCCCTACGGCTACGGCCCCGGCTGGGGCGGCCGGCCCCCCATCCCCGGTTACGACGACGAGGAGATGCGGCGTCGCGACGAGTGGCGGGAGCATCGCCGCGAGTTCCGCCGGCAGCAACGCGAACTCGCGGAGCGCCGCGCCTACGAGGCGGGCCGCCGCGACGCCGGCCGAGTCCCCTACGATGCGCCCGAGCCGCGTCGGTGGGATCGCGACGAAGGGCGCCGGGACGAGGGGCGCCGGGACGAGGAGCGCCGGGACGAGGAACGCCGGCCCGGCGCCGACGGGCGCGGCGGCCGGGAGGGGCCTCCCCCCTGGGCCGACCGCTGGCCCGGCGGAAGCTGACGCCCGCGCGTCGCGCCGGGGAATCACCCCCGGCGCGGCGCCCTCAGCCGACGATCTCGTGCCCGGCGAAGAAGAACGCGATCTCCACCGCCGCGTTCTCCGACGAATCGGACCCGTGCACGGAGTTCGCCTCGATGCTCTCCGCGAAGCGCTTGCGGATCGTCCCCTCCGCGGCGTTCGCCGGGTTCGTCGCGCCCATCACCTCGCGGTGGAACGCCACCGCGTTCTCCCCCTCCAGCACCTGCACGACGACGGGGCCGGAGGTCATGAAGGTCACGAGGTCGCGGAAGAACCCCCGTTCCTTGTGCACGCCGTAGAAGGTCTCGGCCATCGCCGTGGTCATGAGGATGCGCCGCTGCGCGACGATCCGCAGTCCCCGCTCCTCGAACACCGCGTTGATCGCGCCGGTCAGGTTCCGCCGGGTGGCGTCGGGCTTGATGATGGAGAAGGTGCGCTCGGTGGCCATGGTGATTCCGATCGTGTGAAGGCGCGGGCCGGGTAGCGGCGCCGGCCCCCCGGCGCAAGGGCCGCTTCCGCTAACGGCTCGGTCGCACCTCCGCGTGCGCCCGCAGCAGCACCGCCGTGCCGAGGAGGGCGGAGGCCACGGACCCGACGAGGATGCCGATCCGCGCCGCGTCTTCCGCCGCGCGCGCCCCGGGGAAGGACAGGAGGGCGACGAAGAGGCTCATCGTGAACCCGATGCCGCAGAGAAGGCACACCCCGAGCAGTTGCCGGCGCGACGCGAAGGCCGGCAGGTCCGCGTAGCCCAGCCGGATCGTGAGGTAGGAGGCCCCGAACACCCCCACCACCTTCCCCACGAGCAGCCCCAGCGCCACGCCGAGGGTGATCGGCCCGGCCAGCGCCTCCGCCGGCATCCCCACCACGGTGACCCCCGCGTTGGCGAAGCCGAACAGCGGCACGATGACGAAGGCCACCGGCCGGATCAGCGCGTGCTCCAGCCGGTGCAGCGGCGAGGTCCCCGGCGGGTCCGGCGCGAAGGGCGTCGTCCGGATCGGGATGGTGATCGCCAGCACCACCCCCGCGATCGTGGCATGCACGCCGGAGCGGTAGGTCAGGAGCCACAGCACGGCGCCGAGGAGGAGGTAGGGCGCCAGCCCCGCGACCCGCAGGCGCGACAGCGTGACGAGCGCCGCGGCGGTCATCCCCGCACCGGTGAGGTCGAGGACCGAGAGGTCCGCCGTGTAGAACACCGCGATGATCACCACCGCCCCGAGGTCGTCGAGGATGGCGAGTGCCGCGAGGAACACCCGGAGCGACGCCGGCACCCGGTTGCCGAGGAGCGACAGCACCCCGAGGGCGAAGGCGATGTCGGTGGCCGACGGGATCGCCCAGCCGCGGATCGCCGGCGTGCCCGCGTTGAAGGCCGCGTAGATCAGCGCCGGCACCACCATCCCGCCCGCCGCGGCGACCCCCGGCAGCACGCGCCGCGGCCAGGTGGACAGCCCGCCATCCACCACCTCCCGCTTGATCTCCAGCCCGACGACGACGAAGAACAGCGCCATCAGCCCGTCGTTGATCCAGTGCTCGACGCTCAGGGGTCCCACGTAGGCCGCCTTCGCCGCGTGGTAGGCGTCCCGCAGCGGCGAGTTGGCGACGAGGATCGCGAGGGCGGCGGCGACCATGAGGACGATGCCGCCGGCCGATTCGCCGTCGAGGAAGTCGCGGAGGGCCGAGACGACCCGTCGGCGTGGTGTCCGGAGCATGCCCCCGTCGTTCCCTCCAGGTCGCCCGGGCGCGGGGCGGATCGCCGCGCCGCCGCACGGGACGGGCCGCGATGATCCGCACCGCACGCGCGGCGGCGCACGCCTCGCCTGCCGAAGACGGGGCAGGGGCGCTGTAGCGGCCGTCCGCCCCGTGCGCCAGACGGCGATCGGCGCCCTTGCGCCGGCCGGGATGGGCGCGCCAAGGTAACGTTCCGCTCCTGCGGCGCCGCGCGGCACGCCCGCGGGCCGGTCAGGTCCGGCGCGCGAGGGGGCGGCCGTGCCGGCATGACGTCCCCGCGCGCATGACGGCGCTCCTGCGCCGTCGCATGGTCCTCGAGACCCGATCGGCCGACGAGACGCGACGGCGGCGGCTGTTCGGCGGCCGGGCGGAGATCGAGCCGACGGGGGAGGCGGCGGCGTTCCACCTCCGCATCGCCTCGATGAACCTCGACGGCATCGGGCTGAGCGTCCTCTCCACCACGGGGCACCGCATGGCGCTGGGGGAGGCCGCCCGGGTCACGCTGATCGTCCCGTTCCGCGGCTGCGTCACGGTCACCGACGACCTCGGCGCCCTCGCCTCCGCGGGCGAGTTCATCCTCGTCCCGCGGTCGGGACGGCGCCGGGCGACGGTGGGGCCGGGCACCGCCGGGATGATCATCCAGATCCCGTGCGCCCGGCTGCTCGCGACCGAGATCGGGAGGTGCCTCCCGGCGTGGCGGCTGCGCGGGGCCGTCCCCACCGACCGGGGGCCGGGCGCGGCCCTCGCACGGCTGGCCGCCTACCTCGCGGAGGAATGCGAGGCGGGACGGCCCGGCGACGCCATGCCCTCCGCCACGGAACGCGCCATCGCGACCGTCCTCGTCGACCTCGTGGCGGAGGCCCTGGCGCCGACGCTCCCCGCCGCGCTCCGCCGGCGCCTCGTCCAGATCGCCCGGGCCGAGGCGCACGCCCGCACCCATGCGGGGCGCCGGATCCGCCCGGGCGAACTCGCGGCGGCGGCGGGGACCAGCCCGCGGAGCTTCGTGGCGGCGCTGCGGACCTGCCGGGGCCACGGGCCCGACCGGCTCGTCGAGATCGCGCGGCTCGACGCGATCCGGCACCGGCTCGCCCGGCCGGCGCCCGACGACACCCTGACGCGGATCATGCTGGAGTTCCGCGTTCCCCGCTTCGGCGCCTTCGCCGCCGATTACCGGGAACGCTTCGGGGAGTGGCCGGCCATCCCGCGCGCCGGGAGGCCCTCGCGCGGCACGCCGCAGGCCTGACCGCGCCGCACCTCGCGCCGCCGGGCCGGGGCGGCTAGAAGCCGGCGCATGACGGTGCTGGCCATCCGCGACCTGACGATCCGCCTCGGCGGACGCGCCCTGCTGGACGGGGCGTCGCTGCAACTCGACGTCGGCCGCAAGCTCGGCCTCGTCGGCCGCAACGGCGCGGGCAAGTCCACCCTGTTCCGCGCCCTGACGGGGACGTTGCAGCCGGATGGCGGGGAGATCCGCATCGCCGCCCGCGCCCGCATGGCCCACGTGGCGCAGGAGCAGCCGGGCACCGACGTGTCGCTCATGGACACCGTGCTCGCCGCCGACACCGAGCGCGCGTCGCTCCTGGCCGAGCGCGAAGCCGGCGACCCGTCGCGGCTGGCGGAGGTGCAGGAGCGCCTCATCGCCATCGGCGCCGACGCCGCCCCCGCCCGCGCCGCCACCATCCTCTCCGGCCTCGGCTTCGACGCCGCGGCGCAGGGGCGCACCGTCGCCGAGTTCTCCGGCGGCTGGCGCATGCGCGTGGCGCTGGCCTGCGCCCTCTCCCTCGAACCCGACCTGCTGCTGCTGGACGAGCCGACGAACCACCTCGACCTCGAAGCCACCCTCTGGCTCGAAGGCTGGCTCCGCCGCTTCTCCGGCGCCGCCATCATCATCTCCCACGACCGGGAGGTGCTGGACGAGTGCGTCGACGGCATCGCGCATCTCGACCGCGGCAAGATCACCACCTACCCCGGCGCCTATTCGGAGTTCGTCCGCATCCGCTCCGAACGCGCCGCCCAGCAGGCCGCGCTGAACGAGAAGGTCGCGGCCGACCGCGCGCACATGCAGGCCTTCGTCGACCGCTTCCGCGCCAAGGCGAGCAAGGCGCGGCAGGCGCAGTCCCGCCTCAAGGCGCTGGAGAAGCTGCCCCCCATCGTGGCCACGGTGGAGGACAAGGTCACCCGCTTCGACTTCCCCGAGCCGCAGGAGGTCCCGCCGCCGATCCTCACGACCTTCAAGGCGACGGTGGGGTATGGGAACCACGTCGTGTTGCGCGGGCTGGACCTGCGGCTGGACCAGGAGGACCGGATCGCGTTGCTGGGCGCCAACGGCAACGGCAAGTCCACGCTCGCGAAACTCATCGCCGGCCGGCTGGAGCCGATGCACGGCGAGGTCCGCCGGGCGCCGCGCCTCAGGATCGGCTACTTCGATCAGCACCAGGCCGAGGCGCTCGACGCCGACGCCACCCCCCTGCTGCACATGCAGCGCGCCATGCCGAAGGCGACGATGACCCAGGCCCGCGCGCAGCTCGCCCGCTTCGGCCTGGACGAGGACCGCGCGACCACCCTCATCCGCGACTGCTCCGGCGGCGAGAAGGCCCGCCTCCTCCTCGCCCTGACGACGCGCGACGCCCCGCAACTGCTCATCCTCGACGAGCCGACGAACCACCTCGACATCGACGCGCGGGAGGCGATGGTCCGCGCCCTCGCCGGCTACAAGGGCGCCGTCGTGCTCATCACCCACGACCCGCACATGGTCGAACTCGCCGCCGACCGCCTGTGGCTCGTCGCCGACGGCAAGGTGGAGCCCTTCGACGGCGACCTCGCCGACTACCGCAAGTGGCTCGTCGACCGCGCGCGCGCGACGCGGGGCGAGGCGCGCGCGGCGAACCGCCCGGGCGAGGACGGCCCCGCCAAGCCCACCGCCGCCTCACGCGCCGCCGCCCGCGCCGCCCAGGCCCCGCTGCGGGAGCGCGTGAAGGAGATCGAGGCCCGCCTGGAGAAGCTCCGCGCGGAGGAGGGCCTGCTGTCCCGCAAGCTCTCCGACCCCGCCTCCTACGCCCGCTTCAAGCCCGCCGACATCACCTGGGCGAACACGCGGCGGAAGGCGATCGCCGACATCGCGGGCAAGCTGGAGGAGGAGTGGCTCGACCTGTCGGAACGGTTGGAGGCGGCGTAGCCCTCAGGCCACCCGGTGCGCCTCCGCCACGGGTGCGCGCGCCCGGTGCGTCACCATCCGCTCGTGCAGTTCCGTGATGGTCCGCGACCCCGTGCGGGTGAAGGCGAAGGGCAGCACCGCGTGGACGAAGCACGCGAGCGAGGCGAGCAACATCCGCCACCCGAACCACGCCGCCGTTCCCGCATGTTCGGCATAGGTCTCGCCGACGGCCGTCGGGTGCTCGGTGAAGGAGGGTAGCGCCACGTCCGTGATCCCCGCGATGACGAAGCGATCCTAACCCGCCCCCCGCGGTTCACGCTTGCGTTCGAAGCCGGGATGGCCGGAATTTCCGCGGCCCCATGCCCCGGAACCCCGGATTCGCGAAAGGGAATGCCCCGTGGACGCATTCGACCGGAAGATCCTCGCCGCCCTGCAGGAGGACGCGACCCTCGCGGTGGCGGACATCGCGGAGCGGGTCGGCCTGTCGCCGTCCCCATGCTGGCGCCGCATCCGCCGGCTGGAGGAGGAGGGGGTGATCCGCCGCCGCGTCGCCCTGCTGGACGCGGCGAAGATGCGGGTGGGGGTC
>CAXVWQ010000100.1:0-11725 GCA_964263755.1 Roseomonas sp.
GGGCGGCGGCCAGCAGCGCGGCGCGGGCCGGGGCGGCGCGGAAGGGCCACGCACGGCCGCGTGGCCGGGCGGGTGGGGACCCGGGCGGCGGCCCCAGCGGCGGAACGGTCGGCGAGAGGGGTCGCATGGGCCTCAACCTAACGGCGGGACCGGCCTTCCGGCCAGCCCCACGGGCCCCCTCCGTCGGTCGTTCCGGGAGTGTGGCATGTCCGCGGCCTGGGCCGGGGACGGAGGGGGCGACGATTCCGGCACGCCGCGCCTGCCGGCCGCGCGCAGGCGACTCACGACGGCGTGTGTCCCGACGGACTTGTCGCATCCGGGATGGGCGTGGTCCCGTAGTGGAACGAAACCACGGAGAAACGCGCGACATGCGCCGCCTGACCATCCGCCGCTCGGCCATCCGCAGCCTGATGCTGGCCCTCGGCCTGTTCGGTGCATTCCTCGGCACCCTCGCCGCCGCGCCGGCCCAGGCGCAGAACCGCTTCTTCCTCGTCAACTCCTCCGGCGAGACGATCCAGGAGGCCTATGTCTCCTCCGCCCGCGTCAACCAGTGGGGGCCGGACATCCTCGGGGCCACGGTGCTGCCGGCGGGCAACCGGGTGTGGGTCACGCCGACCTTCGGGGACTGCGTGCTGGACGTGCGCGTCGTCTATGCGGGCGGACGGTCGGAGGAGCGGCGGAACCTCAACGCGTGCTCCATCAGCACCATCGCCTTCGGGGGCGGCGCCGGGACGGGCGCGGTGATCGGCGGCGGGGGCGGGACCGGGGCGATCATCGGCGGGGGTGGGGCGGCCGTCGGCGGCAACCCGTCCTTCAACTTCGTCAACGGGTCCGGGACGGTGATCCGGGAGATCTACGTCTCTTCCACCCGCACGAACAACTGGGGACCGGACCGGTTGGGCGCGAACACGCTGTCACCCGGCGGGTCGGTCTACATCAACCTGCCGGGAAGCCTCGGGTGCAACACGGACATCCGGGTGGTCTTCATGAACGGCGCCTCGAACGAACGGCGGGGGGTGGAGACCTGTTCCCGGACGGACGTCGTCTGGCGCTGAGCGACCCCTGAGACCCCGGGGATGGCGGTGTCCCCGGGGGCTCTCATGTTCCACTCCTGTTCTTGACTTCGCCCCTCCCCAACCCTCAAATATGGGGGAACGGAACGCGAACCTGACAGGAGGGTCCGATGCCCGACGGCAGCCTTGGTCACGCGGGTTTCCGGCACGTTGCCACCGGGGATTCCCTTCCCGGCACGCGGCGCGGGCGGGCGGCGGTGTCCAACCCACCCAACCGGTTCGAGCGCGCGGCGCGCGATCCCTTCGACGACGGCTGGGGAACGCTGGAGGAGGCCTTCGCGGACCTTCCGCCGCTCGCCACCGAACTGACGCCGGATGCCTCGCGCTCCGCGATCTCGTGGAACGACTCCCCGGACGTCGGCTTCGACCGGGCGGTCAACCCGTACCGGGGCTGCGAGCACGGCTGCATCTACTGCTACGCGCGGCCGAGCCACGCCTACATCGGGCTCTCGCCCGGCCTGGATTTCGAGACCCGCCTCCAGTTCAAGCCGGACGTGGCGGCGATCCTGGAGAAGGAGATCGCCAAGCCCGGCTACACGCCGCGGCCGATCGCGCTGGGGTCCAACACCGATCCCTACCAGCCCGTCGAGCGGACCCTGCGCCTGACGCGGGCGGTGCTGGAGGTGCTGGACCGGGCCAGCCACCCCGTGACGATCGTCACGAAGTCCGCGGGGGTGACGCGCGACCTCGACATCCTGTCCCGCATGGCGGAGCGGAACCTCGTGCAGGTGTGCCTCTCCGTCACCACGCTGGACGGGCGGCTGGCGCGGGTGATGGAGCCGCGTGCCGCCTCCCCGCTGCGGCGTCTCGCGGCGATGGCGGAGTTGGCGCGGGCCGGGGTGAAGGTCGGGATCATCGCGGCACCGATGATCCCGGGGATCAACGATTCCGAGCTGGAGCGCATCCTGGAGGCCGGGCACGCCCACGGGGCGCGGGCGGCCGGCTACGTGCTGCTGCGCCTGCCGCTGGAGATCCGCCGCATGTTCGAGGAGTGGCTGCGAACCCACATGCCCGACCGCGCGGCGAAGGTGCTGGCCCTCATCCGGGAGACCCGGGCCGGGCGGATGAACGACATGGCCTTCGGCACGCGGTTCACCGGCACCGGCCCCTACGCCGACATGCTGGCGAAGCGCTTCGGCGCGGCGATGCGCCGCCTGAAGCTGGACGACGCGGAGGTGAGCGAGCGCGGCAAGCTCGACTGCTCCCAGTTCCGCAAGCCGCACGCGGATGCGCGGCAGATGGCGCTGCTGTAGCACCTGTGGCCCTGGGAGAAGGGCTTTGCCCTCCTCCCGGACCCTCCACCCACCAGGGGGCAACGGCCCCCTGGACCGCGTTCTGTAAAAAGACGCCCCCGTTGGAGAGGTGGTCATCACGCGGCGCAAGCGCGCGTGGTAACCACCCCTCCAACGGGGGCGTTCACAGGATGGGGTCCAGGGGACTGGTCCCCTGGCGGATGGAGGTCTGGAGGAAGGTAGCGCCTTCCTTCAGGGCCACGAGCGCCTACTGCGCCATCCGCACATAGCGCAGCGGGAAGAAGTTGTCGGCCAGCTGCTGCAGGGTGACGTTGTTGCGCGCGGCCCAGACCACCGTCTGCTGATGCAGGGCGACGTGGCCGACCTCGTCGAGGTGGATGCGCATCGCCTCGTCGATGAGTTCCTGGCGGCGGGCGGGGTTGGTCTCCACCGCCACCTGGCCGGTCAGTTCGTCGAAGCGCGGGTTGCTCCAGCCGCCGGAGTTGAAGACGCCGCGCTGCGCCTGCCGGGACGCCATGATGTTGAAGAAGGTATTGTGCGCGTCGTAGGTCGTGGGGGTCCAGCCCAGCAGGTAGAAACTGGTCTGGTAACGCGGGGCCAGGATCTCCGCGAAGTAGCGGGCGCGGGTCTGGGCGTTGAGCGTCACCCGCACGCCGATGCGCGCGAGCATCGGGACGAGCGAGGTGCAGATCGCCTCGTCGTTCACGTAGCGGTCGTTCGGGCAGTCCAGCGTCACGCCGAAGCCGTTGGGGTAGCCGGCCTCCGTCAGCAGCCGGCGGGCGGCGTCGGGGTCGGGGCGGGGGACGCGGTCGGCACCCTCGGTGAAGCCGTTCACGCCGGGGCCGATCATCAGGGTGGTCGGGCGCGCCTGGTTCCGCATGATGCGGGCGCGGATGGCCTCGCGGTCCACCGCCATGGCGAAGGCGCGGCGGACGCGGACGTCGCGGAAGGGGTTGCGGCCGCGGACGTCGGACTTCAGCAGCTCCTCGCGCGACTGGTCGAAGCCGAGGAAGATCGTGCGGAGTTCGGCCTGCTGATGCAGCCGGACGTTCGGGGTGCGGGACAGCCGCTCCATGTCCTGGGGCGGCACGGTGTAGACCATGTCCGTCTCGCCGGAGAGGAGGGCCGCGACCCGGGTGGCGTCGTTCCCGATGACGTCGAAGCGGACCTCGGTGAGGTTGTGCTCCGGCCGGTCCCACCAGGTGGGGTTGGGGCGCAGCACGGTGCGGCGGTCGGGTTCGCGGGACGCCAGGATGAAGGGGCCGGTGCCCATCGCGTTGCGGGTCGCGAAGTTCTCCTGGCCCGTCGTCAGGTCCATGGACCGGGTGGCGTTGTTCGCCTCCGCCCAGCGGCGGGACATGATGGACCACTGGGTAAGCTGTTCGAGGAAGATCGGGTCGGGCTGGTGGGTTTCGAACTCGACGGTGTGATCGTCGATCCGGCGGATCTCCTTCACGGAGGCGAGGACGGAGGTGAGGTTGGAGCCCTGGGCGCGCACGCGCTCCGCGGAGAAGACCACGTCGTCCGCGGTGAAGGGCGTGCCGTCCGAGAACCGCACGTTCTGGCGGAGGGCGAAGCGCCATACGGTGGGGGAGGGCTGGGTCCAGGAAGCCGCGAGGGCGGGCTCGACCTTCAGTTCGCGGTTCCGGCGGACGAGCGGCTCGTAGATGTTCGCGGTGAAGGAGAGGAGGAAGGTCTCGTTCCGCGCGTAGGGGTCCATGGAATTGACGTCGCCGTCGTTGGACCAGCGGAAGAGGTTGGCGGAGGCGGGGCCCGCGAGGGCGAGGATGGCGGCGCCTGCCAGGAGAAGCCGTCGCATCGTGTCGTCCCTCGTTCCGGTGCCCGGTAAGTTAAGAGGGAAACCGTTTCACGGGAAGTGTCGAGTCGTCGGCACTGGCGATCGACTGCGGCTTTTCGCGACCAGCCTGGAATCGGTTACAGGGAACGCCACCGCCGGCGTCCCGATGGCATGGACGACACGCGGCGGATGGGACGTGGCGCACCGGTGGTCGCTCCACGCCTCCGCCGGGCGATGGTCCGTGCCGGTTCCGGACCCGATTCTCGTGCCGATGGGGCCTCCCGACCGGGGACGATCAAACTGACCGCGGGTCCGGGGCCCCGTCGGACCCTGGTGGGTCGCGGTCCGGAGGACGGCGGCGCCCTTCTCCGGCCCGCCCGCGCCGTCCCCACCGCGACGCCGCACGGCGCGTCGGGCGTTCGATCGCGGCGTGAAGGAGGATCGCGGCGGCGAAGGACCAGGCCAGGGCGAGGGTCAGGGCGAGGGGGGATGGGAGGCCGGCCCGGAGGGCGGCGCCGATGATGGCGAAGCCGGACACGCCGTGGACGACGTAGAGGGGATAGGAGATCGCGGAGAGGGCGGCGAAGGGGCGCGGAACGCTGATGCGGTCGCGGAGGACGTGGCCGGCCACGAAGATCGCGACGGCGAGGAGGTGGGAGGGGATCTCCGGGCCGAGGCCGGGCACGGGCCAGGAGAGGGCGAGGAGGGCGTAGGCGCCGACGAGGGCCGGGACCAGCACCGGTGCGGCGCGGCGCCAGCGGGGGTCGTGGGCGGTGAGGTGGAGGGCGGTGCCGACGGAGATGAGGACGATCATCGTCGCGGCGAGTGAGAGGTTGGTGACCCAGACGGGCCAGCCGCGCCCGGACAGGGCGGCGGCGATCAGGGCGGCGCCGGCGGGCATGGCGAGCCATCCGGGGGAGCCCCGGCGCAGCGCGGGGGCAACGGCGGCGGCGGCGAGGTAGAAGAAGGCCTCGACGTTCAGCGTCCAGACGATGCCGTCGAAGCCCGTCCGGCCGCCGAGGGCCTGGAGCCCGGGGAGGAGGCTGAGGGCCATCTCCTCCGCGGTCCGGGGGAAGTCGGTGGCGAGCGAGGCGACGACGGCGAGTTGCAGCGCGAGGCCCGCCCAGTAGGTCGGAAGCAGGCGGATCGCGCGGGCGGCGAGGAAGGTGCCGGTGCCGCGGTCCGCCAGGGCCAGGGGGATGACGTATCCCGAGACGAGGAAGAACAGCGCGACCCCGAAGGCGCCGGCGCGGATCGGCCCGTCCACGAGGGTGGCGAGGGGTTGGGTCCAGGCGGGCGGGACGGTGAAGGCGGCGGGCTGGCCCGCCATCGCCGACGCGAAGGGCTGGTAGTGCCAGTAGAGGGAGAGATGGTGCGAGGCGAGGACGAGGAGGGCGGCCGGGCCTCGCAGGGCGTCGGCGAAGGCGATCCGCGGCGCGGCGTTCGTCACGCCGCGTCCGCCGCCCGCCTCATCGCGTCGGGCGCGGCGTCTCGCCGGAGTAGTCGTAGAAGCCCTTGCCGGTCTTGCGGCCGTACCAGCCGGCCTCGACGTATTTCACCAGCAGGGGGCAGGGGCGGTACTTCGAATCGCCCATGCCGGCGTGCAGGACGTTCATGATCTCGACGCAGGTGTCGAGGCCGATGAAGTCCGCGAGTTCCAGCGGCCCCATCGGGTGGTTGGCGCCGAGCCTCATCGCGGTGTCGATGGAGGTGATGTTCCCCACGCCCTCGTGCAGCGCGTAGGCCGCCTCGTTGATCATCGGGACGAGGATGCGGTTCACGATGAAGGCGGGGAAGTCCTCGCTCGTCGCCGTGGTCTTGCCGAGCTGGCGGGCCAGCGCGTCCACGGCCTGGAAGGTGGGCTCGTCCGTGGCGATGCCGCGGATCACCTCGACGAGCTTCATGACCGGCACGGGGTTCATGAAGTGCATGCCGATGAAGCGTTCGGGACGGTCGGTCCCGGCGCCGAGGCGGGTGATGGAGATGGACGACGTGTTGGTCGCGAGGATGGCGGAGGGCTTGAGGTGCGGGCAGAGCGACTTGTAGATCGCGACCTTGATCGCCTCCTTCTCGGTCGCCGCCTCGATGACGAGGTCGCAGTTGCCGAGGACGGCCATGTCGGTGCCGGAGGTGATGCGGGCGAGGGCCGCGTCCTTGTCCTCGGCGGAGACTTGCCCCTTGGACACTTGCCGGTCGATGTTCTTCGCCATCGTCGCCCGCGCCTTCTCCAGCGCGGCGGGGTTCACGTCCACCATCACGACGTCGAGGCCCGCCAGCGCCGAGACGTGGGCGATGCCGTTGCCCATCTGGCCCGCGCCGATGATCCCGACGGTGGCGATGACGGGAGTGGAAAGGGTGTCCGCCGACGGCGTGGGGACGGCTTTGACTTCGGCGTTCACGCGGGCTTCTCCAGTTCGGCTTCGAGTTCGGGGATGATCTTGAAGATGTCGCCGACGAGGCCGTAATCGGCCACCGAGAAGATCGGCGCCTCCTCGTCCTTGTTGATCGCGACGATGACCTTGCTGTCCTTCATCCCCGCGAGGTGCTGGATGGCGCCGGAGATGCCGAAGGCCATGTAGAGGTCCGGCGCCACGATCTTGCCGGTCTGGCCGACCTGCATGTCGTTCGGCGCGTAGCCGGCGTCCACCGCGGCGCGGGAGGCGCCGACGGCGGCGCCGAGCTTGTCGGCGATGCCGTCGAGGATCCGGAAGTTGTCCGCGGAGCCGATGGCGCGGCCGCCGGAGACGACGATGCGGGCGGCGGTGAGTTCGGGGCGTTCGGTCTTCGTGATCTCGTTGCCGACGAAGGTCGAGACGCCGGGGTCGGTCGCGTGCGTCGCGGCCTCGATCGGGGCGTTGCCGCCCTCCGCCGCCACCGGATCGAAGGACGCGGCACGGATCGTCAGGACCTTCTTCGGATCGGAGGACGCGACAGTCGCGAGCGCGTTGCCGGCGTAGATCGGGCGGACGAAGGTGTCGGCGTCCACCACCGCGGAGACCTCGGAGATCGGCTGCACGTCGAGGAGGGCCGCGACGCGGGGCATGACGTTCTTGCCGAGCGCGGAGCCGGCGGCGGCGACGTGGGTGTAGGCATCGGCCATCGCGGCGATCGTGGCCGCCACGGGTTCGGCCAGCGGGTGTTCCACGTCCGCGTGGATCACCTTCGCGACGCCCGGCAGCTTGGCGCCGCTCCCGGCGATGGCGGCGGGGCCGAAGACCAGCAGGTGGACGTCACCCAGCGCCATCATCGCCGCGACGGCGGAACGGGTGGGCTGGGAGACGGACTTGCCGTCGTGGTCGGCGAGGAGGAGGACGGCCATCAGATCACCTTCGCTTCGGTGCGGAGCTTCCGGACGAGTTCGGCGACGGAGCCGACCTTCACGCCGGCGACCCGCTTCGGCGGCTCCTCCACCTTGATCACGCGCAGGCGCGGGGTGGGGTCCACGCCGAGATCGGCGGGCTTGATGTTCTCGATCGGCTTCTTGCGGGCCTTCATGATGTTCGGAAGGCTCGCGTAGCGCGGTTCGTTCAGGCGAAGATCGGCGGTGACGATGGCCGGCAGGGTCAGGCGCACCGTCTCCAGGCCGCCATCCACCTCTCGCGTCACGGAGGCGTGGCCGTCGGCGATCTCGACCTTGGAGGCGAAGGTGCCCTGGGCCCAGCCGAGCATGGCCGCGAGCATCTGGCCCGTGGCGTTCATGTCGTCGTCGATGGCCTGCTTGCCCATGATGACGAGGCCGGGCTGCTCCTTCGCGACGATGGCCTTGAGGATCTTGGCGACGGCGATGGGCTCCACGACGCCGTCATGCTCGACGAGGATGCCGCGGTCGGCGCCCATCGCCAGCGCGGTCCGGATCTGCTCGCCGGCCTGGGCGGGGCCGACGGAGACGGCGACGATCTCCGTCGCGATCCCCTTCTCCTTCAGACGCACCGCCTCCTCGACGGCGATCTCGTCGAAGGGGTTCATGGACATCTTGACGTTGGCGGTCTCGACGCCGGTGCCGTCCGGCTTCACCCGGACCTTCACGTTGTAGTCCACCACGCGCTTGACGGGGACGAGGAGCTTCATGGGCTGCTGGCGGTTCCCTTGGGGGCCGCCCGGGGCGGTCCCGTTTCCTGGGGGGCCGGCCCGGCCCCTTGGCAGTCGGATGGACGGCGCGGGCGCCGCGGCCTTCGCACCTGCACAATGGTCCGCTATACGCCGCGTCAAGGGGGGTCGCAAGCGAGTCCCGTCGGACGGGCGCGCCTAGTGCAGGGGCGCGGCTTTCAGGAAACGGTTGCGGTCGCCCGAGGTCACGCTGACCTCGAACCGGTCGCCCTCCCGGTCCACCAGCAGCGGCACGCTCACCCCGGCGTCGCCGAGCGACCAGATCGCCCGGAAGAAGCGACCGAGGTCGTCCAGCGGGGTGCCGGCCACCGCCAGGATCGTGTCGCCCCGCCGCAGCCCGGCCCGCGCGGCCGGGCCCTTCGGCGTGACGCCCATGAGGACCACGCTCCCGTCGTCGGAGGAGGCGGTGACGCCGAGCCAGGGGCGCGCCGCGCGGTTGGGGCGGCCGAGGGTCAGCAGGTCGTCGAGGATCGGCGGCAGGAGGTCGATCGGCACGCTCATGTTCAGCACCCGGACCTGCCCGTCCCCCGGGTCGTGGCCCAGCTGGATGGAGCCGATGCCGATGAGCGCGCCGTCCGGCCCGATCACCGCCCCGCCGCCCCACAGCGGGTGCGCCGGCGCGGTGTAGAGGGCCTCGTCCAGGAGGTATTCCCAGTAGCCCGCGAACTCCTGCCGCGCGACGAGACGGGCGGCGAGCGCCCCGGCGCGCCCGCCGGCGCCGGCGAAGACCACGTTCGCCCCCACCGGCACCGTGCCGGAGGCGCCGAGGGGCATGGCCGGGACGTCGAGGCGGCCGAGCGCCTGGACCAGCCCCAAGCCCGACACCTGGTCGTAGCCCACCACGTGCCCCGGCACGACGCGGCCGGTGCCGGTGGTGAGCCAGATCTCCTCCGCCTCGGTGACGAGGTAGCCGATGGTCAGCAGCAGGCCGTCGTCGCGGATCAGCACGGCGTTGCCGACCCGGTCGGTGCCGAGGATGCCGGCGGTGAAGGCGTCCTCCGGTACGCGGGCACGGAGTGTGACGATGGCGGACAGGGCGCGGTCGAGGTCGAAGGGGTGGTCCGCCTGTTGTGGCCGCAGGCTTCCCGGGACCGTTCCGCGCTCGCTCGCTTTCGCCATGGACCCCGTTCCCGACCGTCTTCGCCGCCCACTACATCGCGCGGCCCGGCGGCGGCGACCACCCCGGGCCGGGGGCTACCCCCGCAGGGCGAGCAGCAGCACCGCGAAGATCGCCAGCGCGACCCCCTGGATCGTCACGCGCCAGCGCATGAGGGCGTTGGACCGCGCGGCGTCCCCCTCCCCGCCCCGGACCATCCCGACCATCCCCCTGAAGAAGGTCCCGAGGGTCGCGAGCATCGCGAGGACGAGGAGGATCGTGAGGAAGGTGGTCATGGCGCCTCCTCATCTGGGGATCGCCGCGGCGCCGTCACCCCTTCCTCCGGCGCGACGGCACGTCCGGGACGGGGTCCGGCCCCGTCATCCGCCGCACCACCGTCAGCAACGCCGCCTTCGTCGGGAAGTCGAGGTCGCGATAGGCTCGCAGCAAGGCCTCCTCGTCGCCCGCCAGGAGGCCGAGCGATCCCTGCTCCTCCTCCAGCCACTCCGCGGGCGGCTCCACGTCGGGGTCCAGGCCGACGAGGTAGGAGACGGAGGTGCCCAGCACCTCGGCCAGACGCTTGAGGCGGGAGCCGCGGGGGACGGCCATCGTGCCGTCGCGGAGGCGGGGGAGGAGGTCGGGGGGGAGGCCGGCCTTGCGGAACGCGGCCTCCGGCGTGGAGTCGAGGCGTTCCAGGCGGGATTCGATCAGTTCCACCATGGGGTGCGGGTCGTCGTCGGTCACGGGGCGTCGTCCTCGCCGAGGAGGGCGCCGAGGTCGCGGTGGCCCTCGACGATGTTCACCACCTCCAGGCGGCCCCCGGCGTAGCGGAAGAGGATGACGTAGTCCCTCTCCGCCACGCTTCGCAGGTCCGCGCCGATCTCCGGACGTGACCGGCCCAGCCGACCGGGGAGCGTCGCGATCAGGGTGCACCGCGCCCGGAGACGGCCGACGAAGCCGCGGGCGACCCGCCTGTCGCCGCTCGCCTCGGTGTTGTGCCGAAAGATGAGGCCGAGATCGCGCCGGGCCGCGGCGCCGTAGACGAGGCGCCGCACCTAGCGTCCGGCCGACAACTCGGCCTCTACCTCGTCCAGGTAGGCCCCTATTTCCTCGTCCGTGTATTCGCCGCCCTCGGCGATGGACGCGGCGACCTTCTCACGGAGCCACCGGAGCTTCTCGTCGCGCGCGCGCACCAGCCGCAGCCCCTCCTGCACGAGGGCGTCGGGCGAGGGGTAGCGGCCGCTCCCCACCGCGTCGCGCACGAAGCCGGCCCAGGGGTCGTCCAGCGTCACGTCCACCGCCCGATCCTCCGTCCCAGGTCAGGGGTGGAAGCATAGCAGGATCGTCCATGACCGGCACCCGTGCCGTCCGGCGACGCGCGGCGGGATCGTTCGGCGGCCCCGGCATCCTCTCACCCCCGCCGCACCATCCCCCGGATGCACCACACCCCGAAGGCCGCGCAGGCCGCGCACAGCCAGAACCCCGGCGCATAGGACCCCGTCAGCGCCACGAGCACGGAGAAGGCCGTGGGCATGACGATCTGGGTCACCGCGAAGGCCGTCTGCAACGCCGCGGTCGCCGCGCCGACGCGCCCGCCGGGGGGGCCGATCCCCAGGCCGATGCGCGCGGCCTCCGACAGCAGCACGCCGTTGTAGCCCACCGCGGTCGCGCCGAGCACGACGCCGACGACGGTGACCGCCACCCCCGGCCAGGACGGCTCGGCCAGGGCCAGCAGCCCGGACGCGCCCGCCGCCCCGATGCCGCAGAGGACCAGCACCCGCCCCGGCCCGATCCGGTCCGCCGCCAGTCCCCAGGCGATGCGGCCGGCCAGCCCGCCCGCCTGCCCCGCCGCCAGCCGCAGCCCGGCCTCGGCCAGCGGCACGCCGAGGGCGGTGACCTGCCAGGCGACGAAGAAGGAGGAGAAGCAGAACTGCGCCACGCCGTAGGCCGCGCCGGCGAGGGTGATGGCGCGCAGCGCCGGCTCGGTTCGCAGCAAGGCGAGGGAGGCCGCCGCCTCGGCGAAGGCCCCCTTGCCCCCGCCGGTCCCTCCGGCCGGCCGACGGTCCGCGTCCAGGCCGGCCCGCAAGGGCTGGAGGGCGAGGGCCACGAACACCGCCCAGCCGGCGCAGGCCAGCGCCCCCGCCCGCCATCCCGCCGCCGCCCCGATGGCCGGCGCCGCCGCCGCGATCAGCACCGCCCCCGCCGGCACGCCGCACTGCTTGAGGGAGAAGATCACGCCCCGCCGCGCCGGCGGCGTCCGCGGGGCGAGGAGGTGGGAGCCGGAGGCGGTGACCGGGCCGTGGCCGAGGCCGCAGAGGAGCGAGCCGAGGGCGAGGATGGCGAGGCTCGTCGCCGTCGGCAGCGTCGGCGAGGCGAGGGTGGTCACGGCGATCCCCGC
>CAXVWQ010000101.1:0-7292 GCA_964263755.1 Roseomonas sp.
GGGCGCGGGCGGCGGTGGACTTGCCGCAGCCGGATTCGCCCACGAGGCCGAGGGCCTGACCGGGCGCGATGGAGAAGGAGATGCCGTCCACGGCGCGGACCGTCACCGTCCGCCGCCGCGGGAAGCCCGACGTGACGGTGAAGTGCTTGCGGAGGCCTTCGACGCGGAGGAGCGCGGTCACGAACAAAAAGACCGGGGAGAAGGAGTTCTCCCCAGACCCCTCATCTTTTTCTTCGAGGCTGCCGCGGAACCTTCGGGAAGGTTCCGCGGCAGCCGGATAGAAGAAGGAGGGGGTCTGGGGGAGTTCACTCCCCCGGCCTTCTTTCTCATTCCGCCCTCAACTTCGGATCCGTCGCGTCACGCAAGCCGTCGCCGACCATGTTGAGGCCCAGCACGAGCAACAGGATCGCGACGCCCGGCGCGATGGCGAGCCAGGGGGCGTCGAGGATGTTCTCGAACCCGTCGAGGGTCATGCCGCCCCAGGTCGGGGTGGGGGGCTTCACGCCGAGGCCGATGAAGGAGAGGGACGCCTCGACGCGCACAGCGGTGGCGAGCCAGAGGGAGGTCATCACCAGCACCTCCGGCAGGATGTTCGGCAGGATGTGCCGGAACAGCACGCGGGCGTGGGAGAAGCCGAGGGCGCGACCGCCTTCCACGAAGGCGCGTTCCTTCAGGGCCAGGGTGGGCGCGCGGGCGATGCGGGCGAAGGGGGCGATGGCGGTGAGGGCGATGGCGAAGACGAGGTTCACCAGTTCGGGGCCGAGCAGCGCGACGACGATGAGGCCGAGGATGAGGGAGGGGAAGGACAGCAGCACGTCCATCACGCCCATGGTGATCCGGTCCGTCACGCCGCCGACGTAGCCGGAGACCATGCCGATTGTGCCGCCGATCACCGCGGCGGCGGCGATGGCGCCGAGGGAGACGATGAGGGAGATGCGGGCGCCCCAGAGGAGGCGGGACAGCACGTCGCGGCCGAACTGGTCGGTGCCGAGCCAGAACTCGGCGTTGGGGGCGACGAGGCGGTTGATGATGTCCTGCTCCGTGGGGTCGGTGGGCGAGAGCCAGGGGGCGAAGACGGCGCCGAGGAGGATGAGAAGGCAGATGACGGCGCCGGTCGCCGTCGTCGGGTTGGCGAAGGCCTTTCGGAGGGCGCGGGAGAGGGCGGCGGCCAGTGCGGCGCCGCGGGACGGCGCGGCGGGTGCGGCGGTCGCGCTCACGACTGCACCCGCGGGTCGAGGACGCCGTAGAGCAAGTCGGTCACGATGTTCACCACGACGATGAGGAAGCAGTAGATCACCATCAGGCCCTGGAGCATCGTGTAGTCCCGTTGGTTCAGCGCGCCGACGATGATTTTTCCTAATCCGGGGCGGTTGAACACGATCTCCGTCAGCACGGAGTTGCCGATGAGGATGCCGACGTAGAGGCCGACCACCGTCACGATGGGGATGGAGGCGTTGCGCAGGCCGTGGACCCAGACGATGCGGCGCCGCGGCACGCCCTTGGCGCGGGCGGTTCGGATGTAGTCCTTCGACAGGGATTGCAGCATGGCGGAGCGGGTAACGCGGGTGACGTAGGCGGCCATCACGAGGCCGAGCGTGATGGCGGGCAGGATGAGCTTGTGCAGGCGGTCCAGCGGGTCCGCCAGGTCGGCGTTGCCGATCACGGGGAAGATGCGCCAGTGCAGGGCGAAGGCGAGCAGGAGGAAGATGCCGGAGACGAAGACGGGGAAGGACAGGCCGAGGAGGGAGAGGAGCCGCGCGGCCACGTCGATCGCCCGGTTCCGGTGCAGCGCCGCGGCGATGCCCGCCGGCACGCCGACGATCACCCCAATCAGCAGGGACGCGCCCGTCAGGTCCAGCGTGTGGGGGAGGACGGCGGTCACCTCCTCCACGATCGGACGGTTCGTGACCATGGACCGGCCGAAATCACCGCGCAGCGCGGAGAACACGAAGTCGAAATACTGGACGAGGAGGGACCGGTCCAAGCCCAGCCGGGCGCGCAACGCCGCCGCGGCCTCCGGCGTCGCCTGGTCGCCGAGGATGACGAGGGCCGGATCGCCCGGGATGACCCGGACGATGAGGAACACGAGCGTCAGCACCGCGAGCAGCGTCGGGACGGCGGCCAGCAGCCGCCGGGCGACGAAGCCGATCACCGGAAGCGGGTCGCTTCCGTGATCAGCGGGCCGAGGGACATGGAGCCGCGGAGGTCATACCCGTAGTCGAGGTTGTCGCGGCGGGCGAAGACCAGCAGCGTCTCGAACAGCGGCACGCCGCAGACGTTCTCGACGAGGATGCGCTGCGCCTGGGCCCAGAGGCGGTTCTGTTCGTCGGTGTTGGTCGAGACCCGCGCGGCATCGATCTGCGAGTCCGCCCCGTCGCAGTGCGAGAAGTTCGTCACCGCGGTCGGCTTCCCGACGATGGAGCGGCCGTGGAAGAACTGGGTGAGGTAGATGTCCGCCACCGGGAAACGCGCCGCGGAGTAGTAGACCATCGGCGAGAGGTTCTGGCGGATCTGCTGGTGGAAGGTCGCGTGCTCCACCACCTGGAGGTCGAGGGTGATCCCGGCGCGGCGGAGTTGCTGTTGCACCACCTGGATGGCCGACAGCATCTCCGGCAACTGCGTGTGGATCGCGCGGATGGTGAGGCCGTTCGGGTGCCCCGCCTCCGCCAGCAGCGCCCGGGCGCGGCCGGGGTCGTGTTGCAGCAGCCCGTTGTCGGCAGTGAAGCCGAGGTAGCCGCGGGGGAGGAGCGACTGCCCTTCCCGCGCGACGCCCTCCCCGCGCCAGCGCACGAGTTCCGGACGGTTCACCGCGTGCGCCACGGCGCGGCGCACGCGGATGTCGTTGAACGGCGGCATGGAGGTGTTGAGGTTGATGATCGCGAGTTCGCCCGGCTCGAACACGTCCACCACCGTGTTCGGCAGCGCCCGCGTGCGCGACTGCCACGCCTGATCCGACCGTCCGTAGTTCAGGTCGAGTTCGCGGGCCTGGAAGGCGAGGTCGCGCGAGGCGTCGGAGGGAATGAAGCGGTAGGAGATGCGCGGGATCGCCGGCGCACCGCGGAAGTAGGCCGCATGCGCCGTGAGTTCGGCGGACTGGTTCGGCGTCACGCGATCCAGCGCGAAGGGGCCGGTGCCCACGGGGTTGCGGGTGAAGTCGGCGCCCCGCTCCTCGACGGCGCGGCGGGAGACGATGTAACCGCCGGAATAGGAGGTGAGCAGGCCGAGAAGGGAGGGCACGTTCTCCCGCAGCGTGATCTGCACGGTGCGGGGGTCCACGGCCTCGACGCTCTCGACGGCGCGGAAATCGGCGGAGAAGGCGGAGGTGGCGGCGGTGCCGGCCTTGCGGAGGGAGAACACCACGTCGTCCGCGGTGAGTTCGCCGTAGTTGCCGTGGAACCGCACGCCGGCGCGCAGTCGGAAGGTCCAGACCTTGCCGTCGGCGGAGGATTCCCAGGATTCCGCGAGGTCGGGCTCGACCTCCGCGGGGTTGATGGAGCCGGGCTTGAACCGCACGAGCCCGTTGAACATCCAGGCGACGAGGACGCGGTCCGGGGTTGAGACGGCGAAGTGCGGGTCGATGCGCCCGATGTCCTGCGCGGCCATGCCGACGCGCAGCACCCCGCCCGGGCCCTGCGCGACCGCCGCGCCCGAGGCGAACGCGAGGGCCCCCGCCAGCGCCATCATCCCGAACCGCATGCCGTTCTCCTGTCGTCGTCCGGCTCAGCGTGCCCGCCCCGGCGGGAAACGAACAGGGCCTTATTCCAGGCGTGTCTTCCAGACGTCCGGCCCGACCGGCCGGGCGAACCGCTCGATCCCCAGGCCGTCGAGGGGCGTGTCGCTCCGCCCGTCCAGCGCGAGTTCCGCCAGCACCGCGCCCACCGCGGGGCCGAGCATGAAGCCGTGGCCGGAAAAACCGAAGGCGTGGATCAGGCCGGGGGTGGTGCCGGAGAGGCCCATCACCGGCAGCGCGTCGGGCATCCCGCCATCGATGCCGGTCCAGGAGCGGATGATCATCGCGCCCTCCAGCACCGGCAGGATCTCGATCGCCCGCGCCATCGCCTCGAAGGCCGAGGCGGGGAGGGGGCGCGAGACCGCCGCGTCCGGGTCGCTCTCGCCGCGCCCGCCGCCGAAGATGACGTTCCCCCGGCTGATCTGGCGCAGGTAGACGTTGCCGCCGACCACGCCGAGGTTCTCCCGCGCGAGGAACGGCAGGGGCTCGGTGACGAGCATGTTCGGGTTCAGCGGGGTGATCGGCACCGGCTCCCCGAAGGTCGCGGCGACGTGGCCGCCCCAGAAGCCCGCGGTGTTCAGCAGGATCGGGGCGCGGAAGGTCGCGCCGTTCGCCTCCACCGCGAAACCGTCGCTCCCCCGCTCCATCGCGGTGACGGCGTGGCCTTCGAGGATCGTCGCCCCCGCCGCCCGCGCGGCGCGTGCCAGCGCCGGCGTGAGCAGCCGAGGGTTCGCCGACCCGTCGGATTCCAGCAGCGATCCCGCGACGACGCGGTCGGAGAAGGCGGGGTGGTCCGCTCGGATGGCATTGCGCCCGATCATCCGGGGGAACAAGTCGTGCGCCGCGGCCATGGCGTTCCAGCGGAGGAGTTCCGCCTCCTCCGCCTCGTTCCGCGCGAGTTTCAGGTGGCCGGTCGCCTCGAACTCCGCGTCGGTGCCGACGAGGTCGCGCATCGTCTCCCACATGGCGCGGGCGCGAATGGCCAGCGGAATCTCCGCGGGGTGCCGCCCCTGCTGCCTTACACCCCCGTGATTCACGCCGGAGGCCTGGGAGCCGACGAGGCCGCGTTCCAGCAGGGTCACCCGCGCCCCGCGCCGCGCGAGGTGGAGCGCGACGGAACACCCGGCCCCGCCGCCGCCGAGGACGAGGACGTCGGCCGTCGTCACGCCGTCACCGGCGCCGACATGGCCGCGAGCGGGATGGGCTTCACCGGCATCTGCCCGCGCAGCCGCCCGACCGCCGCCACGTCGCAACCGAGTTTCGCCGCGAGAATCTCCGCCCCCGCGGGGCCGCAGACGCGCCCCTGGCAGCGGCCCATGCCGAGGCGGGAGAAGGCCTTGGCGCGGTTCACCTCCGGGGCCGCGCCCGTCGCCGCCGCCGCGTCCGCCGCGGCGCGCAGGTCGCCGGCGGTGATGGCCTCGCAGCGGCAGAGGATCGTGTCGTCCGCCATCGCCGCCGCGAGGGTCGCCGGGAAGGGGAAGGCGGCGTCGAGCGCCGCGCGGAAGCGCGCGCCGCGGGCCAGCACCGCGTCGAGCCGCGCGACCTCCGTCGCGTTCACCGTGCGTCCGGCATCGGCCAGCAGGGCGAGGGCGGCGCGACGGCCCGTCGCCTCCGCCATGTCCGCCCCGCCGATCCCGGCGCCGTCGCCCGCGAGGTAGATCCCCGCCCGCGCCGTCCGTCCCGCCGCGTCACGTTCGGGAACCCAGGCGTGGCCCGGCACGTCGAAGCGGAAGGGGACGCCGGCGAGATCGGCGAGTTGCGCTTCCGGCTTGACGTGCCAGCCCATCGCCACGGCGTCGCAATCCACGCGATGCTCCCGTCCCGCCGCATCCGCGAAGCGCAGCGCCGCGACGCCCGCCGCATCGGCGTTCCCCTCGATCGCCAGCGGCGTGGCGCCCTCGAAGCACGGAACGCCCGCCGCCCGCAGCCGCGCGACGTAGTACAGCCCCTTCGCGAGCGTCGCCGGCCCGCGCAGCATCCCCGGCGCGGCGCGCAGCTTCGTGGCGAAGGGCGTGGTGTCCACCACCGCCGCCACCTCCGCCCCCGCGGCCCGGTACTGGTAGGCGCACAGCCATAGCAGCGGCCCGGTGCCGACGAAGGCGACGCGACGCCCCACGCCCGCGCCCTGCATCTTCAGCGCGACCTGCGCGCCGCCCACCGTCGTCACGCCGGGAAGCGTCCAGCCGGGGATCGGGATCACCCGGTCCATCGCGCCGGTGCAGAGGATCGCGGCGTCGTAGGACACTTCCCCGCGGTCCCGCCCGGCGGTGAGTGTGTCGAGGACATGCTCCGTTCGCCTGAGGTTCCAGACGAGGGTGTCGGGGTGCCAGTCCGCCGCGGCGCGGGCGGCGTCGGCGGCGGCGTGCAGGGCCTCGGCGCGGCGGGCCTCGAAGCCGTAGAGGTCGCGGTGCGTGCGGGTGAAGCCGGCGGGCGGGCGGCCGTAGATGCGCCCGCCGGCGGAAGGCCCTTCCTCGATCCAGACGGGGGCGATGCCGGCGGCGACGAGGGCTTCCACCGCCCGCACGCCCGCGGGGCCAGCGCCGACGACCGCGACCCTCATCGCCGCACCACCCGCATGCCGTCCTCCGCGAGGGTGGTGCAGCCGCGGACGGTGCCAAGCCCCTCCACCCGCACCCAGCAATCCTGGCAGGCACCCATGAGGCAGAAGCCGGCGCGCTTGCCGTCGCCGAACTCGGAGGTCCGCATCCAGCCGAGGCCCGCGGCGAGGATGGCGGTCAGCAGCGTGTCGCCGCGGCGCGCCTCCACGGTCTCGCCGTCCACGGTGATGCCGCGGCGCGGGCGGTCGGCGTCGAGGAGGCGGACGAGCCTCACAGCATCGGCTCCAGCCGCCAGTTCACGAGCATCTCCCCCACCGTCGCGGTGTTCGGCAGGCGCAGCGCGGTCAGGACGAGTTCGGCCACGTCCTCCGGCCGCGTCATCTGGTCGCGCGGGACGTGGGCGACGTGGGCGGTCATGTCGGTGTCCACGAAGCCGGGGCAGATGGCGGTGGCGCGGATGCCGCCCGCCCAGCCCTCGCCGCGGATCGCGCCGGTGAGCGCCATCACCGCGAACTTCGACAGGGCGTAACCGGCGTTCCCGTTCCCGCCCGCGACGCGCTTGCCGGAGAGGGAGGCGACGTTCACCACCCGCCCCTCCCCGGACGCGAGGAGGTGCGGCCAGGCGTGGCGGACGAGGCGCATCGGGCCCTTCACGTTGACGCGCCACATCGCGTCGTGCGCGGTCTCGTCCGCGTCGAGGAAGCGGGCCATCGGGTTGATCCCCGCGGCGTTGACCAGCGCGTCCACCCGGCCGTGCGCCGCGACGGTGGCGGCGACCCAGGCGGCGGCGGTCGCGTCGTCCTCCGCGTCGTAGCGGTGCGCCGAAGTGCCGGGCGGAGCGGCGGCGGGGTCGCGCACGCCCGCCGAGACGACGTAGCCCGCGGCGACGAGGCGTTCGGCGACGGCGCGCCCGATGCCGCGCGAGGCGCCTGAGACCATCGCCACGCGGCCGGTCGGATCAAGCATGAGGCAGCACCCCCGTGGCGACGTGGCAGCGCGCCCCG
>CAXVWQ010000102.1:0-4339 GCA_964263755.1 Roseomonas sp.
GCGCCGCGAGGCCTGCGGCGTCCGGCGCCCCGGGGCCGCCGCAGCCCACCCGGACCGGCTCCCCGGACGCGCCCGGGCCGGCGCCGCGCCCGGCGAGCACGGCGGGGTTCCAGGTCGCCGCGAGGGCGATCCACCCCGACGGATCGAAGCGGGCCCGCTCGTCGCCCGCAAGCCGTGCGGTCACCGCGCCGCCGGCGACGACGAGCGCGGCGCGTCCGTCCACCGCGTCGAGGGTGGCGAAGCGGTTGGCGGCGGTGACGCCGTCGGGGCCGCCGAGGATGACGACCTCCGGGCGGGCGCCGTGGGGCAGGCCTTGCGCGAGGATCTCCGCCGCGCGGTCCGCCCATCGGGCCGCGGCGCCGTCCTCCGGGCCCGGGGCGAGGAGGACGAAGCCCGGGTTGGCGCGTGCGGGGGATGGCGCGAGGGATGCGGCGAGGGACGGCAGGCCCGATGTCGCCGCGACGAGCAGTGCGCGCCGGGGCAGGGCGCCGGACGGCGCGGCCGGGCGGGGCGGCGCCGTCGCGGCGCCGGCGTCCCGCTCAGGAATCGTAGGGCAGCAGGGCATCGAAGGCGACGCCGCCGAGGCGCTCGCGGCCGCCGAGGAAGGTGAGTTCGATCAACGCCGCCGCCGCCGGCACCTCCGCGCCCGCCCCGCGCAGCAAGCCGATCGCCGCGGCGAGGGTGCCGCCGGTGGCGAGCAGGTCGTCCAGCACCACCACGCGGTCGCCGGGGGAGACGGCGTCGGCCACCATCTCGATGCGGTCGGTGCCGTATTCCAGCGCGTAGTCCAGGCCGATGGTGCGGCCCGGGAGCTTGCCGCGCTTCCTGAGCATGACGAAGCCGAGGCCGAGTTCGAGGGCGAGCGGCGCGGCGACGAGGAAGCCCCGGCTCTCGATGCCCGCGAGGATGGTGGGGCGGTGCGGGCGGACGAGGTCGCCGAGGCGGCGCATCGCCTCCCGCCATGCCGGGCCGTGCCGCAGCAGGGGGGAGATGTCGAGGAAGAGGATGCCCGGCTTCGGGAAGTCCGGGATGCCGCGGATGTGGTCGCGCAGGTCCATGCCGGGAGCGGCGGCGTGGGGGGCGTCGGGGGCGGCGGACGGGCTCATCGGCGGCGGGGGTCCTCTCGCGGCGGGGGTGCCATAGTCCGGAACGGGGGTCCGGGGCGAGTCCGGTCCCCCGCTTGGGTCCCTGGCTTGGCACGCCGCGTGCCAGCGCCATCTGCGGGACATGCCGCGCGCCGCCGTCGCCACGATCATCGGGCTGCTGGGTTTCGCCCTCTACGTGGGCGTCGTCGTCGCCTTCGCGGACGTGGTGCTGGCAACGCACTGGGCGCTCGTCGCGGCGTACTTCGTCGTCGTCGGCATCGCGTGGACGTGGCCGGCGACGTGGCTGATGCGCTGGGCGGTGCGGCGGGCCTGACCGTTCGGGGGTTGCGCCTGTTGCCCTGGGAAGGCTTTGCCTTCCCAGACCCATCCACCGGGGACGCAACGGCGCCCCCGGACCCCCGCGATCTGTTTTTCTTGAATGTCCTCGATCAGGAGGCCCCGCTTCGGGGGCCTCCTGATCGAGGACGTTAAAACCGAACGCGGGTCCAGGGTCCCGTTGGACCCTGGTGGGTGGAGGTCCGGAGGAGGGCAAAGCCCTTCTCCGGGGCAACAGGCGCACCGCCCGGAGAGGTCAGAACGTGCGGGACAGCGTCACCATCGCGCGCGCCGAGCAGATGCGCTGCCCGCCGCCGCACTCGGAGCGGCGGATGTCCGTGTCGTAGTAGCCGACCGTCAGGATGAAGTCGTAGAGGTTGACCGACACCGTGGCGTTCCAGTTGAGGTAGTTCGGCGTGCCGAAGCGCTCGTTGCGGTCGATCCACTGGTGGCCCACGCGGCCGGCGAGGGTGAGGTCGAGGCCGGCGATCGGAACCTTCACCTCGACGCCGCCCTCGACGTAGAGCGAGTTCCGCGATTCCGCCTGGAAGTTCGGCGAGTAGAAGCCGGAGAGGAGGAACTTCACGGGGTCGAGTTCGTAGGAGGCGCGGACCGCGGCCTCGGCGTAGTTCAGGTCGAACTGCCCGGGCCTCTCCTCGTAGCCGGGGTAGATGTAGCCGATGCCGCCGACGTCGAGCTTCACGCCCGCCAGCTCGAAGCGGTAGCCGCCGAGGACGTCCACCTCCTGCCGCGCGTTGGTGCCGAGGAAGGTGACGTTCGACACGAAGGCGCCGACGTAGAACCCGGAGGTGTGCTGGATGTCGATCGTGCCCTGCACGGCCGGGCGGTTCCGTGTCTGGGAGATGCCGCGGAAGAGGTAGTCGGACGAGATGGTCGGCGTGACGCCGACCGTCAGGCCGGCCTCCGGGATCTCGAAGGCGGCGGCCGGGTTGGCGACGGGCGTGGCGGCGAGGCCGAGGGCGAGCGCGGCGGCCCCCCAGACGGTTCCCGTGAGCGACGTGACGGACTTCATGCGGTGCATCCCCTCATGCATGGCAGTTGCGCCGAGGGAACAAGCAAACGGCGTGCGAGCGCCATGCGATTCGTGGGCGCACCCGATAAAGGTTGCATAAAAGACACGTGACGCGCCCCGGGCATGAAAAACCCCGCCGGGCACGGGGCCGGGCGGGGTTCTCACTTGGGGTGCCGTCTGGTCGGAGCGAGAGGATTCGAACCTCCGGCCCCTGCGTCCCGAACACAGTGCTCTACCAGGCTGAGCTACGCTCCGTCAGGACGGCGCCCCCATCTCCAAGCCACGCGTCGCCGGCCGTGCGGCCGGGCGGGGGCTATAGCGTCGTGTCCCAGGGCCGACAAGACCGGGCCGACAAGACCGGGCCGACAAGACTGCGCCGGCAAGACCGGGCGATGGGGGCTTCCCGGCACCGGTGGCCGTGTCAGGATGCGCGGGAAACCTCCCCGGACCCGAAACCCCCATGCGACCGATCACTCACACCCTCCTGGCCGGTGCCGTCGCGCTGGCGGTGCTGGGCCCCGTGCCGTGGGGCGTGGAGGCCGTCGCCCAGCCCGACCCGATCGCGACCCGCAAGGAGGGGCTGCGCCGGATGCAGGGTCACCTCCAGGCGCTGACCGCCGCGGCGCGCGGCGGCGGCGACGTGCGCGGCGAGGTGGCGCGGGCCGACGACATGATCGCGTGGTTCCGGACCTTCCCCGAGCTGTTCCCGGCGGGATCGGACCGCGGCGACACCCGCGCCTTGCCGACGGTGTGGAGCGACCGCGCGGGGTTCGAGCGGCGCGGGGCCGACATGGTCGCGGCCTCCGAACGGCTGCGCGCGGTCATCGCGACGGGCGACGCGGCGGCGCTCGGCCCGGCGTTGCAGGCCACGGGCGGCACCTGCGGGGCGTGCCACCAGGTCCACCGCGGGCGCTGATCACGCCATGCGGTAGATCGCCCAGGATCCCGCGGCGGCGAGGGCGAGGAGGGTGAGCGCCAGCCAGGCCGGCGCGATCCGCGGGGCGCGGGCCGCATCCTCCGGCGGCAGGCGCTTCACGCCCGTGACCATCGGGCGGACGAGGTCCTGCCGCTTCAGCACCGCGTAGGCCAGCACGGCGAGGACGTGCAGGCCGACGAGGACGATGATCACCTTGAAGGTCGTCAGGTGGATGGACCGGGCGCGGTCCGCCGCCGCCGGCGAGACGGTGTGGTGCAGGGGCCCGTCCGTGAGGATGCCGTCGCTCGTGAACAGCCCCGTCCCCGCCTGCACGATCATCACCCCGAGGAGGACGAGGACCATCCAGCCGCCGGCGGCGTTGTGCCCGATCTCCCGGTCCGGCTCGCGCCGGTGCAGCTGGGCGAGGTGGCGCAGCCCCTCCAGCGGGGAGCGCAGGAGGCGGACGAAGCGCGCCGTGTCCGAGCCGACGAAGCCCCAGACGAGGCGGAAGGCGAGGAGCGCGAGGATCGCGGAGCCCGAGACGAAGTGGATGTCCCAGCGGGCCGACCAGCCCGACCAGAGCGACAGCGGGAGGAGCAGCACGATCCCCCAGTGGACCAGCCGGATCCAGGGATCCCAGACCGTCACCCGGACCCATCCCGGCTCTCTCGGCATCCGCACCATCCCCGTCCCGCGCTGCGGCAAGATGGGGACACCCGCCGGTCTTCGCGAGGGCGCGGCGATTGCTGCACCGCACGCGCTCTTGTGATCGAACGGCGCGAGGGCGTAGTGACCCCTCGATGACACCCGGCCCGGCACGATTCCTGCCCGTGGCGGCGATCCTCGTCGGCCTCGCGGGGGCGGCGTGGTTCGCCACGGGCGGGCGCGCGCCGTGGGTCACCGCGGCCGGGCCGCCGGTCGCTGGGCCACGGGTCGCCGGGTCACGGGTCGCCGGGCCGCCGGCGGCCC
>CAXVWQ010000103.1:0-2803 GCA_964263755.1 Roseomonas sp.
TCCAGCGCCGCGAGCGCCGCGCAGGCCCCGACGATCCCCGCGCCGATGACGACGACGCGGGGCGCTCCGGTCTCAGCCGGCGTCAAGGACCGCGCGCTTGGCCATCACCGTGACGAGGTGCGCGCGATACTCGGCGGAGCCGTGGATGTCGCCGTTCAGCCCGTCGGCATCCTGCCTGATGCCCGCCACCGCATCGGGCGACCAGTCGGCGGACAGCGCCGCCTCCATCGCCGACTGCCGGAACACGCCGGGCCCGGCGCCGTTCACGACCACCCGCACGCCCTTCGGCCCCCGCGCCACGAAGACGCCGGCCATGACGTAGCGGGACGCCGGGTTCCGCATCTTCGCGTAGCCCGCCTTCTCCGGCACCGGGAAGGAGATGGAGAGGAGGAGTTCGCCCGGCTCCAGCGCCGTCGCGAACATGCCGAGGAAGTAGTCGTCCGCCTCGATGGTGCGCTTGTCCGTCCGGAACGTCGCGCCGAGGGCGAGCGCCGCGGAGGGGTAATCCGCCGCCGGGTCGTTGTTGGCGAGCGAGCCGCCCATCGTCCCGCGGTTGCGCACCTGGGTGTCCCCCACCAGCCCCGCCATGCGCGCCAGCGCCGGGATGGCGGCGGCGACCTGCGGGTCGTGCTGCACGTCCCGGTGCTTCGTCATCGCGCCGATGACGATCGCATCGCCCTCCCGGCGGATGCCCCGCAGCTCCGCGATCCCCGACAGGTCCACGAGCGCCGCCGGCTTGTCCAGCCGGTGCTTCAGCGCCGGCAGCAGGGTCTGCCCGCCGGAGATCGGCCGGTTGTCCGGGTCGGCCAGGAGGGCGACCGCGTCCGCGACGGTGGCGGGCTTGTGGTAGGCGAAGTCGTGCATCGTCCCGGTCCCCTACTCGGCCGCCCGCGCCAGCTCGGTTCGCCGGCCGTGCATCACGTCCTGCGCCGCGGCGATCGCCTTGACGATGTTGTGGTAGCCCGTGCAGCGGCAGAGGTTGCCCTCGAGCCCCTCGCGGATCTCGTGCTCCGACAGGCCCCCCGGGTTCTTCACGACGAGGTCCACGGCGGACATGACCATCCCCGGGGTGCAGAAGCCGCATTGCAGGGCGTGGTATTCGCGGAACGCTTCCTGCATCGGGTGCAGCGTGCCGTCGGGGTCGGCCAGCCCCTCGATGGTCCTCACCTCCGCGCCGTCCACCTGGAGGGCGAGGATGGTGCAGGCCTTCACGCTGTCGCCGTTCACGTGGACGACGCAGGCGCCGCACTGGGACGTGTCGCAGCCGACATGGGTGCCGGTGAGGCGCAGCTTCTCCCGCAGGAGTTCGACGAGGAGGGTGCGGCCCTCCACCTCCACGGCGTGGCGCGTGCCGTTCACGCTGATCGAGACCTGCGGCATCCGTGCGCCTTCCCCCGTGACGTGGCCGCGGCCGGGGCCGCGGCGGTCTGCTCTCAAAATCGCGCCGCGTGCGCCCCGGCGTCAAGCGGAGCGGGCGAGGCCGGACGGGCCCGTCCCGTCCCGGGACGCCCGCCGGTCGCTACATGGGCACGCGTCGGCGCGAAGCATCCCGTCCTACGCGGGGATCGCGACCGGGGCCATCCCGCACATCTCCCCCTTCGGACGTCGGGCGACGCGTGGTCCCGCGAGCCCGTCGGAGCGAACCGAGCCCGCCGCCTCCTTGAAGCCCTCCCGGACCTCGGCCACGCTGCGGGCGTGCCCCGCTTCGACCTCATCCGCCGCGTTCCCTCCTCCGTGGACGCGCACCGCCTCGTCCGCCTCGCGGCCCGGCGGGGGGTGGCGACGGAGGTCGTGGACCGCGTCTTCCTCGCGCACTTCGCGGAGGGCGCGGACATCGCGGACGGCGCCACCCTCTCGGGCATCGCGGCGGAGGCGGGGCTGGACCGTTCCGCCGTCCGCCGCTTCCTCGCGGGGGACGGGGAGACGGAGGCGGTGCACGCGGAGAACCTCCGGGCCCACCGCCTCGGCATCAACGGGGTGCCGTGCTTCGTGGTGGGCGGGCGGCAAGCGATCGCGGGGGCGCAGGAGCCGGAGGTGCTGATGCGGTTGTTGGATGTGGCGTTAGCGGAGGCGGGGTGAAGATTGTGCTTTTCTCATGCAAGGTGCCTACGTCATGACAAGCGCCGCCAACACTCTACGCGTTCTCGCTGGCAGCGATCCCTCAATGGCGGAACTTGCCGACTTTTTCGAAGAGATCGAACGCGAGTCCGATCGGGGCCTTGTACTTGTCTGTTCGAGCTTCCTTGAGGATCGCTTGGGTAAGTTGTTGAGCAATTTCCTCGTTCAGAACAGTGACACCAAAGCCCTTCTCGACGACTTCAACGGTCCTTTCGGCACGTTTTCTGCCCGGATCGCCGGGGCTCACGCTTTAGGTCTCGTCTCCGACATAGAGCGTGATCGCCTTCATCACATTCGGAAAATCCGCAATGAATTTGCCCACAATCTAAAGGCGTCGTTCACCCTGCAGCGCATCAAAGACCTCACACGAAATCTCAAGTTTTATGTGCATCCTGGAGAGGAGATTACCTTCGAAGAGCCAAGACAACAGTTTACCGTTGGGGCAACTCACTTGGCGCTGGCCATTCGGAATAGAGCAGAAATAATAAATAGCAGACGTTTGGTGCCGCAGGTCTGGCCGGCACTTTCCTAAAGAGCCGATCTTCTCGCCCTGACTACTCACGCCGCCTTCGCCTCCTCCGCCACCACCGTCAGCCCCTGCAACAGCTCCTTCCCCACCCGCACCCGCTGCGCCAGATCCATCTCCTGCACCCGCGCCACCTTCCCGTCCGGCCGCAGCTTCACC
>CAXVWQ010000104.1:0-6466 GCA_964263755.1 Roseomonas sp.
CCGTCATCGGCCGTGCGCGTGCGGCCGTTGCCGACGAAGTTCGGGTCGAGCGGAGCGTCACGCGTGTCGAGGGGATTGAGGTACCGCCCCGCCGCGTTGGCCTGCCAGAGCTCGACGACGGCGCCCCGCACGGGACGTCCGTCCTCGTCACGGACATGACCCGAGACGTGGATTAATTGCCCCAATGCGATGCGACCCGGCCCGGCGACGGCGAGGTTGCTGTCAACCGGCCTGAGCTTCGGGCCGAGGTCGAGCGGGCCGGTCAACTCGGTGAGTGTGTAGGGTCGCGTGAACGGAGGCCGCGACGGGTTTCGGCGAATGGTGTTTTCGTAACCCGTGATCGGTACTTGAGGCTGCCCCTCTTCGAGGTAGGGAGCGAAGTGGTTCGGGAGGTGCGTTGGCCTGCCCGTCGCTTCGCGGCGAGCCTGCTGAGCCAGGACCGGCTTCTTCGAACCTGCTTCCGCCTCGAAGAGCATGCCCGTCCTCCCATTGCTGGCCCTCGCCTCTCGGAACCCAATACAACGAGACCCAATAGATCAAAGGGATTTGGTTGACGAGGACCACCAAAATGTTTACTTTATCAACCATGCCATCGCAAGTGGGATTTGTCTGAACACGGCTCAGGATGACGAGCAGTCCTTCGGGGCGCAACGCGAGACGAGTAGATGCACGTTCCGGGAGAGTCCGGTGAGCCTCGGGTTACCCTCTGCGAGTGCTTCGCCCGCGACGGCCTCACAGCACGAGCCCGCCCTCATCCCCAGCCCCGACAAGGCCGCGATGATCGCCCGCATCGCCGATGCCGGCTTCCGCCGCATCGAGATCACCTCCTTCTCCCATCCCCGGCACGTCCCGCAGTTCGCCGACGCTGACGCGGTCCTGGCCTCGGTCCCGCCGCGCGGCGGCGTCCTCTTCAAGGCGACCTGCCCCAACCCCGCCGCCGTCCGCCGCGCCCTCGCTGCCCGCGACGCCGACGCGGCCCCGAGGAAATCTCCTTCCTCGTCTCCGCCTCCGAAAGCCACACGGCCAAGAACCTCCGCCGCACGCGGGAGGAGCAATGGGCCAACGTTGCGGAGATGGCGGCGCTGGCGAACGACGCCTTCGTCACCGTCGGCACCATCTCGGTCGCCTTCAACTGCCCCTTCGACGGCCCGACGCCGGAGGAGACGGTCGAATCCGACGCCCGCCGCTTCGCCGCCCTCGCCGCGCTCCCCCAGGTCGTCATCGCGTCCATCGAGGGCTCCGCCTTCGCGGGCGACCTCGGTTTCGTCTGCGCCGCCGACATCGCGCTCGCCTCGGCAGAGGCCCGCTTCGCCGCGCCCGAGGCCCGGCGCGGCCTCGTCGCCGCCCAGATCCTTCCCTGGATCGCGCGCCGCACAGGCCGATCCCACGCCGCCCGCATGGTCCTGCAGGGCCACGTCCTCGATGCCGCAGAGGCCGCCCGCACCGGCCTCGTCCACGAGATCCTGCCCGACGCCGCCGCGCTCGAAGCCCGGGTCGCCGCGACGGTCGCCGACATCCTCCAGGGCGCCCCCGGCGCGCTCGCCGAGACGAAGGCCCTCCTCGCCGCCCTCGGCGACGCCGTTCCTCCGGGCTACGCCGAGGCCGGTGCGCAGGCCTTCGCCCGCTGCGGCGCTTCGGGCGAGGCGGAGGAGGGCATCGCCGCCTTCAAGGCGAAGCGCCTGCCGGCCTGGGTTCGCCCTACGGAGGGTTCGGTCATGGCGGCCCAGGTTCGATGTCGAAGGAAACAGGGTCGTGCAGTGACGCCTCGAACGGCCGGCATGCGAAGGGCGACGCATCTATGACCCCGGGGCCAATTCGGTTTCCCCAGCCGGCTCCCGGGCTTGCTTGGAATCCGTTACCCCCTTGTCCAGGGCGGCATGTCCTGGGCCTCGTCGTCCGCAGCGCTGCCCCTCGCCGTATCCAAGGCCGGTGGGCTCGGCACCATCGCCGCGGGACCGATGCGCCCGGCTGATCTCGTCGCGGCGATCCGGACGGTCCGCGAGGAAACGGACCGCCCCTTTGCCCTCAACATCCCGCTCTACAACAAGCGCTCGGCCGAGTTTCTTGATATTGCCGAAGCGGAGCGCGTCCCGATCATCATCGCCTCGCAGGGCGGTCCGCGCGCCCACCTTCCGCGCTTCCGGGCAATCGGGACGCGCTGGATCCACGTCGTTGCGTCGCCGGAGCACGCGCTCAAGGCCGAGGCAGCCGGTGTGGATGCCCTTATCGCCGTTGGCGGAGAGGCGGGCGGGCATCCCGCGCCGGATGAGGTCTCGGCGATGGTTCTCGTGCGCGCCATCGTGCGCGTTGCCCAGATCCCCGTGATCGGTGCCGGGGGCGTCGCGGACGGCGCCGGAGTGGCGGCGATGTTCGCCCTCGGTGCCGAAGGCGCGCAGCTCGGGACGCGCTTCCTCATGACCGAGGAAGCGACGGTGCACCCGGCCTACAAGGCAGGCGTCCTTGCAGCGGGGATCGGCGGCACGACGCTCGTCGGGCGCGGGGGACTGCCCGTCCGCGGTTTGCGGAACCGCTTCACGGAAGAAGTGAACGCGGCGGAGCGCGCGGGATCCGCCAAGGACGTCCTGGAGGCGCTCTACCAGTCCCGTACCTTGAAGGCGGCCGCGCTCGAGGGCGATGTGGAGTGGGGGAAGGTGGAGGCCGGCCAGACTGCCGGCCTGCTTGACGACATCCTCCCCGCAGCGGAGGTGATGCGGCAACTTGTCGCGGAGGCCGAAGCCGTGCGGATGCGCTTTTTCCGGGTCGAGGTGATGGCGTGATCCGGTGGAAGATACGCGACGGCGTTCTCCTCCTGACGCTCGCCCGCCCCGAGAAGCGCAACGCCCTCGACGAAGTCACGGCGCGCGCACTCCTCGACGCGTTCCGGGACGCAGAGGGGGGCGAGGTTCGGGCCGTCGTCCTCGCCGCCGACGGACCGTCCTTCTGCGCCGGTGCCGACTTCGCGGAGATGAAGGCGCTCGCGGCTGACCCGGTAGCCCGTGCGGCGCGCTCTGCCCTGACGGTGGCGCTGCTGGACGCGCCGACCCGCGCGCCGGTGCCGGTCGTCGCGGCGATCGGCGGGCCGGCGATGGGCGCCGGCGCCTCACTCGCCCTCGCCTGCGACGCCGTGATGATGGGGGAAGGCGGACGCCTCGGCTGGCCCGAGGCCCGCCCTCGCCCTGGCGAAGCGTTGCATGGACGAGGGTCTGGAGCGCGACCCGCGCGGGGCGCTCGCGACGGAGCTCCTGGCCATCGAAGAAAGCCTCGGCGCCGCCGGGTGGAGGAAAACGATGTCGGAGTTCGGCCGGTGAACGACTGGATTCCCCAGCGCCTCGGCGACTTCCTCGACCGCAATGCCGCGGAGCGGTCGAGGGACGAGGCCCTCGTCGCCGCTGACGCACGCCTCGATCACGCGGAGATCCGCGCGCAGGCGCGGGGCGTGGCGCGATCACTCCTCGCACTCGGTATCCGGCGCGGGGACCACGTCGGCATCCTCACCGGCAACGATGCGGAATGGGTCTCGACCTTCTACGGTGCTGCCCTCGTTGGGGCCATTACGGTGCCCATCAACACGCGCTTCAAGCCCTCCGAGATCGCCTTCGCGCTTCGCCTTGCGGATTGCCGCGCGGTGATCGTCCGGGGCCGCTTCCTAAAGCTCGACTTCGTCGCGATGCTGCGGGAAGCGGAGCCGGCCCTGGATACCGAACTGCCGGGAGAAGTTCTTCCCCTCCTGCGGCACGCCGTGATCATCGAGGGCGACGTGCCCGCGGGGGCAATGGGTTGGAGGGAATTCCTCGGTGGGGCCGCGGACGAGGCCGAGCTCGATGCCGCATCGGCGGACGTGCGACCCGACGATCCCCTCTTGATCCAGTTCACCTCTGGGACGACAGCTTACCCGAAAGGCGTCCTGCTGACCCACGCGAACATGCTCCGCAATGCCTGGGCAGCCTCGCTCCGCCTCGCAGTGCAGGAGGACGATCGCTACCTCAACTGCCGCCCCTTCTTCCACGTCGCGGGTTCGACCCTCTCACTCCTCGTCTGCCTCGTCACGGGCGCGACCCTCGTCACGCCGCCCACTTTCGATGCCGGCGCGGCACTCAACCTTCTCCAGCGCGAGCGATGCACTGTGATTTCCGGCAACGACAGCATCTTCCAGCTCATCATGGCGCACCCCGATTTCCCGGCACGCCGGCTGCACCTCCGCGGCGGCTGGGCCGCCGCGGGGCCGCTCACGATGCGGCGCGTCATTGAGGAGATGGGCGTCCGCGACCTCTGCCGGGCCTACGGCTTGTCCGAGGCGTCGCCCAATGTCGTCCTGAACGACCACCGCGAGCCGGTGGAGGATCGTATCGCCGGCCGTGCCAAACCGCATCCGGGTGTCGAGGTCCGCATCGCCGATCCCGCGACGGATGAGCCGCTCCCAACCGAAGGGCGCGGCGAGATCCAGGTCCGCGGTTGGGGCATCATGCGCGGCTACCACGATAACCCCGACGCAACGGCCAGAACCTTCACGCCAGACGGTTGGCTTCGAACCGGCGACCTTGGGGCGCTCGACACCGCCGGCCGCCTCAGGCTGCAGGGTCGGATCAAGGACGTACTCCGTGTCGGCGGCGAGAACGTCGCACCGGCCGAGGTGGAGGAGGCGCTCCTGGCCCACCCCGCTGTAGTGATGGCCCAGGTCGTAGGTATACCCGATTCGCGGTTGGGGGAGGTGCCAGTCGCCTTCGTGACCCTCCGGGCCGGCCATTCGGCTAACGAAAGCGACATTAAGGACTGGCTACGGCCGCATCTCGCGAACTTCCGGATGCCCCGTCATCTCCATGTCGTTTCCGACTTTGAGGCGATCGGCATGACCGCTAGGTGTGCAGTCCCGGGGAGTAGTGGTGCATTCTTGACCCGCGAGGGGGAGGACGCCCTATGGCAGCAGGTCTTCACGGCTCAGCCCGAACGACGCCGCGAGTTCGAGCCGAGCTCCAAGCGTCGCAAGCGTCGGGTCGCGTCCTTGCCGCCCGATACCGCCTGAACCCCAAGACCGTCGCGAAGTGGCGCGGACGGGCGACCACGGCCGATGCTCCGATGGGCCCACGGCAGGCCCGCAGCACCGTCCTGACCGAGGCCGAGGAGGCGATGGTCGTCGAGTTCCGACGACGTACCCTCCTGCCGCTCGACGACGTCATGGGCTGCTTGCGGGAGACCATCCCGACCCTCTCCCGGTCGGCCCTGCACCGCTGCCTCGTCCGGCACGGCATCTCCCGCCTGCCGCAGGGCGAGGAGAAGTCCTCCAAGCGAGGCCGTTTTACCGAGACCGAGATCGGTTTCGTCCATATCGACGCCTGCGAGCTGCGGCTCGCCGAAGGCAAGCTGCACATGTTCCTTGCCATCGACCGATTGACAAAGTTCACCTACGTCGAGTTCCACGAGCGCTCGACCATGGCGATCGGGGCCGCGTTCTTCCGGAGCGCCCTGGCGGCTTTCCCTTACAAGATACGCATCGTCCTCACCGACAACGGCATCGCTTTCGCCGACGCCCCTCGTCATCGCGGCGGTTGGACCGCCCGCTACCGTGGTCACGCTTTCGACCGCGTCTGCTGGGAGCACGGCATCGAGCACCGCCTCACCAAGCCCTACCACCCTTGGACCAACGGCCAGGCCGAGCGGATGAACCGCACCGTCAAGGACGCGACCATCAAGGCTTTCCACTACCCCGACCTAGCCGCCCTGCGAGCCCATGTCCTGGCCTTCATCCGCGCTTACAACTTCGCCAAGCACCTGAAGGCGCTCCGATGGCGAACGCCCTTCCAAACCATCTGCGACGCTTGGGCGAAGGACCCCTCCGCCTTCACCATCAACCCGCACCATCTCATCCCGGGACCAAACAGCACGGCGAAGGATGCCAGCCAGTGCTCGCCCATGTAGTCCGCCGCGAGGTGCGGGAGCGCGGCCTCGACGTGTGACCGCGCTGCCGCCTCGGCACGCCGTCGCGCCTCCCCGTCCGGCATCGCCGCCGCGAGCGATCGCCAGCACCACGCGCGGCTGAGGTTCAGCCCGTCGAGGTGCGCGATCTTCCCGTCGCTTCGATCGGATACGACCGCCGGCCGGAACAGCGTCGCCGGCTCGCCGCGCGCGAGGTCCGGCAGGAACCGCGCCAGCCAGCGCGCGAAATCCGTCGGCGCCATCAGCCGCCGCATGCATTCCGCCTCGATCAGCGCCGGGGACAGGAAGTCGTCCCCGCTCGGCTCGCCCCAGGCCGGGCAGGCCGTGTCCTCGCCATACCAGCGCAGCGCGGTGTCCCGGAGGAGTGCGAGGTCGGCGTCCGCCGCGTGATCCACCGCCATGCGCAGCGCGAAGGCGGTGTTGAAATGCGTCCCGACCCGCACGGGATAGGTCGCGAGCGGCAGGAAGTCGCGGAATCGCGCCGCGAACACCTCCGCCAGCGGCGACAGCGCGGCGGCCCAGGGCGCGTCGTGCA
>CAXVWQ010000105.1:0-6508 GCA_964263755.1 Roseomonas sp.
GGGGAAGTCGTTCACCCAGGCCGGCCACAGCAGCATCGCCGCCCCGAGGAGGACCGATGCAACCGCCCCGCCGGGCCCCGACGTCACCCGACCTCCCAGCGGGCCGCGCGGGTGTCGTCCTCCCCCCGCGCCGCCACCCAGCGTTCCCCGCCGCCCGCGAACTCCTCCCGCTTCCAGAACGGCGCCCGGGTCTTGAGCCAGTCGATGAGGAAGGCGCAGGCCTCCAGCGCCGCCGTCCGGTGCGCCGAGGCGGTCAGCACGAGCACGATGCCCTCGCCCGGCACGATGCGGCCGACCCGGTGGACCACCGTGCAGCCGGTCAGCGGCCAGCGCGCGCAGGCTTCCCCGGCGATCCGCTCCAGCGCCCGCTCCGTCATCCCGGGGTAGTGCTCCAGCACAAGGGCGGAGAGACCGTCGTTCCCCCGGCAAACCCCGACGAAGGAGGCGATGCCCCCCACGTCCCCCCGCCCCGCCGACAGCGCGGCCGTCTCGGCGCCGACGTCGAACGGGGCCGCAGTTACCCGCACCACCGGCACCCGCACCACCGGCACGGCGGTCACCCCCCGGTCACCGGCGGAAAGAACGCCACCTCATCCCCCGCGGCGACCGGGTGGTCGGGGCCGCAGAACTCCTGGTTCACCGCCATCCGCACCTGCGCCGGGTCCGCGAAGGCCGCGGCGTGCCCGGCGGACCGTGCCGAGAGCCAGCGCACCAGCCCCCCCACGTCGGCCACCTCGGCGGGCGGGGAAACCGCTTCCTCCCCCACGCCCACCCGTTGCCGCAGCCAGGCGAAGTACAGGACCCGCACGGCCGTCAGCGCGGGACCACCCGCACCGACCCATCGGGCCCGATGAGGGTCGTGGTGCTCGTCCCCTCGATGGCCGTGCCGACGCCGCCGCCGGGCTGGGTGAAGGTGGAGACGCCGCCGGCGCTGCCGGTGATGGTGGCCGGCGGGCCGCCGGGCACGGGTATCACCCGTCCCTCCTGCCGGGCGGCCGGCGGCGGCGCGCCGGGGCCGGGGGGCACGCCCTGCCGCGGCAACGGCGCGAAGGTCAGCGGCCCAGCGACCCCGGGCGGGGTGGAACTGCCCCGGCGCATCCCGGCCGGCGGCGGGTTGCGGGGGTTGGGCGCGGCCTCCGGCGGCACGTCGGGGCCGGCCGCCTCGCTCTGGAGGCGGGGTTCGGGCGGCGTCCCGCGGGCGCGGGCGCGCGCCAGCGGCTCGGTCGAGCCGGGCTCCCGGATCGTCGCGGCGTCCGGGTTCTGCAAGGTGGCGCGCGGCGCCTCGGCGGCCGGCCAGACGTTGCCCGGCTCCGGCCGCAGCGGCGGCGGCTCGAGATCCTGGCCCAGCACCCGGCGCACCGTCAGGCTGTCCGGTGCCGCGACGGTGCCGGCGCGCCCGAAGGGCGCGAAGTCCGCCTCCGCGCACGCCCCGAGGGAGCCGGCCAGCGCGGCGGCCAGGAGGGTGGCGAGGAGGGCGGGGGGCATCGTCGTCGCGCGTCGTCGCGCCATGGCGAGTCGTCCGTGTTCGGTGGCGGCCCAGGATGCCCGCGACGGGGCGCGCGGGCTACCCCGTCCCGGCGCGGGGCGAGACCGGCGCGTCCTCCGCCGAGGCGTGGCGGAGGCCGATCGTCATGTAGTCCCACCCCGTCCAGAGCGTGAGTCCCGCCGCGATCCAGAGGCCGAGTTCCCCGAGCCAGGAGACGGGGAGGAAGCCGAGGAGGATGGCGGAGGCGCCGGTGTCGCCGGCGATGACGGTGCCGATCGATCCCATCTGGAAGCCGGTCTTCCACTTCGCCAGCCGCGTCACGGGCATGCCGATCCTCAGCTGCGCGAGGTATTCGCGGAGGCCGGAGACGAGGATCTCGCGCAGCAGGATGACGACGGCGGGGAGGAGGCCGAGAAGGGAGAGGCGGCCGAGGCCCGCCAGCAGCATGAGGGCGGCACCGACGAGGAGCTTGTCGGCGATGGGATCGAGCATGCGGCCGAAGGCGGTGTGGGTCTGGCGGTCGCGGGCGATCTTGCCGTCGAAGTAGTCGGTGACGGCGGCGGCGGAGAAGACGGCGCAGGCGAGCATGTCGCCCGCGGGGGTGCCGATGTACATCAGCCCGACGAGGAGCGAGATCGCCGCGATGCGCAACATGGTCAGCAGGTTGGGCAGGTCGGTGGGCATCCCGGGGCGACCCTAGCACGCGGCGCGGGAGTGGCCATGGGCCGGTCCGCGCCCGTCGCCCGCGGGGCGCGCCGGGGAGGCTCGACCGCCCGGCGGCCCCCGACGGCCGGTCAGGGGCTGGCCGGGTGGAAGTGCTCGTAGATGCGCTTGGCGACCGCGGGACCGATGCCCGGGGTGTTCCGCAGGTCCTCGGACGACGCGTTCCGCACGCCGCGGGCGGAGCCGAAGTGGTTCAGCAGTGCGCGCTTGATGGCGGAGCCGACGCCGGGGACGTCGTCGAGTTCCGACTTCACGAGGGATTTGGAGCGGCCGGCGCGGTGGGTGGTGATGGCGAAGCGGTGCGCCTCGTCGCGCAGTCGCTGGAGGTAATACAGCACGGGGTCGCGCGGGGGCAGCTGGATCGGGTCCGTGCCGGTGCGGTGGAACCACTCCCGCCCCGCGTCGCGGTCCGGGCCCTTGGCGACGGCGACGAGGGGGACGTCGTCCACCCCCATCTCCGCCAGCACGTCGCGGGCGGCGTTCAACTGGCCGATGCCGCCGTCGATGAGGACGAGGTCGGGCCAGGTGCCGGATTCGCGCTCCGGATCCTCCTTCAGGGCGCGGCCGAAGCGGCGCTCGAAAACCTCGCGCATCATGGCGAAGTCGTCGCCGCCGGTGCGGGGTTTCGCGACGCGCTCGGCCGCCTCGACGGCGAGGTCCTCCACGTCCTTCGCTGCCTTCTTCGGACGCTCATCCCCCTTGATGGAGAACTTGCGGTAGGCGGTCTTCAGGAAGCCGGCGGGGCCGGCGACGACCATCACGCCGTAGGCGTTGGCGCCCTGGATGTGGGAGTTGTCGTAGATCTCGATCCGCTCGGGGACGGAGGGGAGGTCGAAGACGCGGGCGACGCCCTGCAGGAGTTCCCCCTGGGCGGCGCCCTCGGCCAGCTTGCGCTCCAGCGCCTCGCGGGCATTGGTCCCGGCGTGCTCCACCGCGGAGCGCTTGTCGCCGCGCTTCGGGTGGTGGACCTCCACCTTCTTGCCCGCCCGGATGCACAACGCCTCCGCGATGAGGTCGGCCTCCGGCAGGTCGTGGCTCACGAGGACGAGCGGGGGCGGGGGCAGGTCGTCGTACAGCTGCCCGAGGAAGGCGGTCAGCACCTCCGCCGGCTCGGCGTCGGCGCGGACGCCGGAGAGGAAGAAGGGGCGGTTGCCGTTGTTGCGGCCGCCGCGGAAGAAGAACACCTGCACGCAGGCTTGCCCCGCCGCCTGGTGCAGCGCCACGACGTCGGCGTCGCCCACGCCTTCCATGTTGATGCGGTCGCGGCCCTGGACGTGGGTGAGGCCGCGGATGCGGTCGCGGATGGCGGCGGCGCGCTCGAACTCGAGGTTCTCCGCGGCGGTCTCCATCTCCTTCGCGAGGCGCTTCTGGATGGAAGGGGTCTCGCCGGAGAGGAACTGCGTCGCCTCGCGCACCAGCTCCGCGTAGTCGTCCTTCGAGACGCGTTCCACGCAGGGGGCGGAGCAGCGGCGGATCTGGTGCAGGAGGCAGGGGCGGGTGCGGCTCTCGAACACCGTGTCGCGGCAGGAGCGGAGGAGGAAGACGCGCTGCAACGCCGTGAGGGTCTGGTTCACCGACCACGCGCTCGCGAAGGGGCCCCAGTAGGAGGCGCCCTTGCGGCGCTCCCCCCGGTGCTTCGCGATCTGCGGGAAGGGGTGGTCCTCGGTGATGACGAGCCAGGGGTAGGACTTGTCGTCGCGGAGGACGATGTTGTAACGCGGCCGCAACTTCTTGATGAGGTTGGCTTCGAGGAGAAGGGCCTCGGCCTCGGAGGCGGTGGTGATGACCTCCAGGTGGCGGGTCTCGAAGACCATGCGCTTCAGGCGGTCGGTGAGGCGGTTGACCTGGGTGTAGGAATAGACCCGCTTCCGCAGCGACCGCGCCTTGCCGACGTAGAGGACGTCGCCGCGGGCATCGAGCATCCGGTAGACCCCCGGCGCGAAGGGGAGGGTGGCGAGGGCACGCTCGATCACCTCGCGCCCCTCGATGGTCACGGCGGTCGGGGCGGTCTGTTCGTTCGAGAAGGCCATGCGGGGCTGGGGACCGGGTTGCTGCCGGGTTATCCCCCGGACCTGTGGAAAAGCCTGTGGACCGAACCGGGGCAGGGCCGCGAAGGTCGCGGGAATCATTGGACTCCCACGCCACTGCCCGATTCCTATGCAGCACCTAAGTGGTTGATGTTACGCCCTTATCAAGAAGCGTGAGGATTTCACGCTTCGTTCGCTCCGGGGCGTGGCCGGGCGAACGGCCGTCACGAGGCCCGTGGACAAGTCAACACGCGTCGGCGTGAGGGAAGGCCGCGAGGGGCCTCACGTGTCGTCCGGGTGACGCCGTCGCTCCACGGTCACCCCGACGGCCGCCACGTCCGGGAGGATGTCCGGTTTCTCCACGGTGACCCGGGCGAGGGCCACGCGGGGGTCGTCCAGGGCGGCTACGGCGATCCGTTCCGCGAGGGTCTCGGCGAGGCGGATGTGGTCGGCGAGGGCGATGGCGCGGGCGCGGTCGGCGACCTCGGCGTAGTTCACGACGCGGGCGATGCGGTCGGGGCCGATCCCGGGCGCCGCATCGTCGTCCACGAGCAGCTCGATGGAGAGGACGACGCGCTGCGGCGCGACCTCCGACGGGTCGATGCCGAGGCGGGCCTGGAGGGTGAGGCCGCGGACGAAGACGCGGCGGGTGGGGCCGGTCACTCCTCCGGCCCCGCGCCGCGCGCGGGGGACCATTGCAGGTGCTGGCCGCCGTCGAGGGCGATCATCTGGCCGGTAAGGGAGGGGAGGGACAGGATGGCGAGGGCGGCCTCCGCCACCTCCTCCGGCGAGGAGGGGCGGCGGAGGGGGGTGGATTCGGCCTGGGCGCGGAACTGCGCCTCCGTCTGGCGCGGGCTCGGCACGGTGGGGCCGGGGCCGATGCCGTTCACGCGGATGCGGGGGGCCAGCGCCAGGGCCAGCGTGCGGGTGAGGGTCCAGAGGGCGGATTTGGAGAGGGTGTAGGAGGTGAAGTGGGGGGTGAGGGACCACACCCGCTGGTCCAGGAGGTTGATGACGGCGCCCTCCGCCCCCTCCGGCAGGGCCTTCGCGAGGGCCTGGGTGAGGACGAAGGGGGCGCGGAGGTTGGCCTCCATGTGGGTGTCCCAGGAGTCCCGCGTGGCGCTGTCCCACTCGTCGCGCTCGAAGCGGGACGCGTTGTTGACGAGCACGCCGACGGGGCCGAGTTCGGCGGCGACGGCGGGGAGGAGGGCGGCGACCTCCGCTTCCCGCGACAGGTCGGCGCGGGGGGTGGCGGCGCGGCGGCCGAGGGCGCGGACGGCGTCGGCGGTGGCGGCGGCCTCGGCCGCGGAATCGCGGTGGTGGACCGCCACGTCGAAGCCGGCGCCGGCGAGGGCGAGGGCGATGGCGCGACCGATGCGGCGGGCGCCGCCGGTGACGAGGGCGACGCGGGGGAGGGTGGGAGGGAGGGGCATCAGGCGGGGGAGACGCTGAGCTTCATGCCGAGGGCGGTGACCACCTTGAGGATGGTGGCCCATTCCGGGTTCCCTGTCTCGCTCAGCGCCTTGTAGAGGCTTTCCCGCGCGAGGCCGGTCTCGCGCGCCATCCCGGTCATGCCGCGGGCGCGGGCGTCGACGCGGAGGGCAGCGTTGTTCTCGGCGGGGTGGCCGTCGGCGAGGACGAGGGAGAGGTATTCGGCCTGGGCTTCGGCGGTGTCGAGCATCTCCGCCGGGTCGAAGGGGCGGGTCTTGGTCGTGGCCATCGTCAGTCCTCCAGTCCCGCCGCGAGCGCCTTCGCCCGGGCGATGTGGCGCACCTGCGTTCCCTTGTCGCCACCGCAGGGGAGCACGATCACGAGGCTGCCCAGCCCAAGGAAACGGAGCCGGCGCCCGGGCCGTCATGGATGCGGGCTTCGGACCCCCCACCGCCCACCGGTTCCACATCCCCCATGAGGCCGGCGCCGAGCCGGCTGATCCGCGGGGCAATCCGGGCCTTGGACCGTTCGTCCCACAGGCGCTCGCGGCACGCGACGAACGCGTCCGTCTCGATGCTCGCCGGCACGGCCGTATCCTGCGGTTGACGGCGGGCGATGCAAGGGTGCCGTGATCCACGGGATCCGCGACCGGATCCGGCTGGGGGGGGCGGTGCCGGGGGATGCATCACCCGGCGTGCGGCGGGTGGGACGACCGGCGGCCGCGCATGTAGGCTGGCGGGATGGCCGCCCCCGCACCCACCGACCGCCCGCTGGCCCAGACCGGGCTGGCGGGGAAGCGCGCGCTCGTCACCGGGCATCGCGGCGGGATCGGGCGGGCGGT
>CAXVWQ010000106.1:0-4882 GCA_964263755.1 Roseomonas sp.
GCGCCGAGGAAGCCGCCGGCGATGGCCGAGAGGGGCGTCCCCGCCTCGATGCGGGCGATCCAGTCGTTCAGGCCGATCGGGTCCGGGGCACGGCCCAGCGCGGCCTGATACACGCGGTAGACCTGCATCGCCGGGTCGCTCGGCGCGAAGACGAGGCGGCCATCGAGAAAGGCGAAGTTCTCGATGCCGGAATAGGTCGTCGTCTCCCCCGCGCCGGACGCGGTGCCGTTGAAGAGGGTGTCGTCGTAGAGCGGGGAGGAGGAGTAGAAGGCCGAGTCGGTCTTGCGGACGAGGGTGGCGGACCGGAACGCGGCGACGAGGCCGAGGGTGTCCGTGCCGAAGCTCCCGGTGACCGTGTTGTCGCCCGTGCCGCCCGCGAGGAAATCGACCCCGCCGCCGCCGGTGATGCTGTCGTCCCCGCCGCCGCCGAGCAGCCGGTCGCCCGCGCCGGAGAAGAAGAACGTGTTGCCGGTGAGCGTGTCCGCCCCCTCGCCGCCGAGGAGGGTGTCGGCGTCGGAGCCGCCCGTCAGCCGGTCCGCGCCCGCGCCGCCGTCGATGAGGTTGCGGCCGTCACCGCCGTCGAGCGTGTCGTTCCCCGTGCCGCCGAGGACGGTGTCGGCGCCCGCGCCGCCGCGGATGCTGTCGTTCCCGCCGTCGCCGGAGAGGAACTCCGCCCCGGTGTCGCCGAGGAGGGTGTCGTTCCCCTCGCCGGCGAAGGCGGTGGTGCGACGGCCGACCGTGCCCCAGATCGTTTCCGACCGCCCGTCGCCGAGGACGACCACGGAATCCGTGCCCGCGTCGTAGCGCGCGGTGGTGGCCCAGGCCGGCTGATCGGCCTGCGACCCGTACACGTGGGCCACCGCGGCGGCGTCCAGCGGGCCCAGCCCCGACGGCGTCGCGCCGGGGTGGGTGTAGGACATGACGGTGTTGTGCCAGTTGTCGGCCGCGGGCGTGAGCGTCGTGAAGTTGCCGAAGGTCCGCTCGTGCGGGTGCTTCAGGCCGAGCGCGTGGCCGATCTCGTGCAGGAGAACGAAGTAGCCGTAGGTGCCGGGCGCCGTGGACTGGCCCGCGCCGTAATTCGCGGCGGCGAGCGAGATCGCGCCGTTGTCCGGGAAGGAGGCGAGACCGTCCTGGCCGCTGACGAGGTCGCGGACGAGGAACCGGATGTCCACGCCGGTCCCGCCGGCGCGGTCCGGCACCTCGACGAAGGTCAGGCCGCTGGCGTCGGCCCAGGCGGCGAGTGCCTGCCGCGCCGCGGCGGCCTGCGCCTCGGTGAAGGGCCGGAAGCCGCCGGTGGGCCCGCCCGCTTCCGGCGTCTGCGCGAAGGAGAAGGTGACGACGCCGCCGAGACCGAGGGAGGAGTTCCAGCCCGGATCGCCGCTGACGAGCAGCGAGCGCGCATCGGTGGACAAGGCCTGCTCGCCCACGGCCTGGGCGAGGAGTCCGGGGGCCGCCGCGTCGGCCACCGTCAGGGAGGGAAGGAATGCGGAGTCACAGAGGACGCACACGTCACCATGCCCCGTTCGGTTGTCTCATGCCCCTCTGACACGGCGACGAGGTGCACGCAACGCGACCATGCACCTCTAAGCCGCTGATTTCGCGATCGATCGGACGCGGTGGTCACGCCGCCGGCGCGGGCGGCGCCGCCTCCTTCGGATGGATGCCGAACTTGCCCTTCACCCATTCCCGCGCCGTCTGGAACACGACGTAGAGCATTGGGATCATGAAGATCCCGACGATGGAGGCCGCGAGCATGCCGCCGAAGACGGGCGTGCCGACGGCGCGGCGGGAGACGGCGGCGGCGCCCGTCGCGATCACCAGCGGCACGAGGCCGAGGACGAAGGCGATGGAGGTCATCATCACCGCGCGGAACCGCAGGCGGGCGGCCTCGGTCGCCGCGTCACGGATGGACATGCCGCGTTCCCGCGATTCCTTCGCGAACTCGATGATGAGGATGCCGTTCTTCGCGGCGAGCGCGATGAGCACGATGAGGCCGATCTGGGCGTAGATGTCGAGCGACAGGCCGCCGAGGAGGATGGCGCCGAAGGAGCCGAGCCCGCCGACGACGACCGACAGCAGGACGGGCACCGGGATGACCCAGGATTCGTAGAGCGCGACGAGAAAGAGGTAGGCGAACAGCACCGCCAGCGCGATGATGTAGACGGTCTGCCCCGTGGCGAGCTTCTCCTGATAGGCGGTGCCGGTCCATTCGAAGCCGTAGCCCGGCGGCAGCACGCGGGTGGAAAGCTCCTCCATCGCCGCGAGCGCTTGGCCGGAGGACACGCCGGGGCGCGGCGCCCCGTTGATCGCGATGGCCCGCAGGTTGTTGTAGCGGGAGATGGTCTGCGGCCCGAGGACGACGCGCACGTCCGCGAAGGCGCGCAGCGGCACCATGTCGCCGCGCGAGTTGCGGACGTGGATGCGCCAGATGTCGTCGATGTCGTCGCGGTCGCGCGCCTCCGCCTGGATGTTCACCTGCCAGACGCGCCCGAACAGGTTGAAGTCGTTCACGTAGAAGCCGCCGAGGGTGGATTGCAGGGCGGAGAAGATGGAGGCGATGGGGATGCCGAGCGCCTGCGCCTTGTCCCGGTCCACGTCGAGGTAGAGCGACGGGTTGGTCGCGGCGAAGGTGGAGAACACCGCGGTGAGCTGGGGATCCTGGTTCGCCGGGACGATGAGGCCGAGCATCGCGGCGCCGAGGTCGGTCATGCTCCGGCCCTCGAAATCCTGCAGCACGTATTCGAAGCCGCCGCCGGTGCCGAGGCCGATGATCGGCGGCAGGTTGAAGGCGAAGACGTTGGCGGTGCGGATCGCCTGCCCCGCGCCGAACACCTGCCCGATGGCGGTCTGCACCGATCGCTCGACGGTCTTGCGGTCGCCGAAGGGCTTCATGCGGACGACGATGAAGGCGGAGTTGGACTGCGCGCCGCCGTCGATGAGCGAGAAGCCGACGATGCCGAGGGTGCCGAGCACCGCGTCGTTGCGGCGGACGATCTCCTCGACCTGCCGCACGACCTCGCGGGTGCGGGAGACGGAGGCGCCGGGGGGCAGCTGGGCCTGGATGAAGAAGGCGCCCTGGTCCTCCTGCGGCAGGAAGCCGGTGGGGGTGACCTTGGAGATGCTCCAGATGCCGAAGGCGAAGCCGGCGGTGAGGACGAGCGAGAGGGCGGCGACGCGGACGAGGCGGGAGACGCCGGCGGCGTATTTGTCGCGCGTCCAGTCGATGCCCCGCAGCACGTAGCCCAGCGGCCCGCGCCGCGGCCCGTGATGCGGCTTGAGGATGAGGGCGCAGAGCGCGGGGGAGAGGGTGAGGGCGTTGATGGCGGAAACGACCATCGCGGCCGAGATCGTGACGGCGAACTGGCGGAACAGCTGGCCCGACAGCCCGGGAATGAAGGCGATCGGGACGAAGACGGAGAGGAGGACGAGCGTGATGGCGATGATCGGCGCCGTGATCTCGGACATCGCGAGCTTCGTCGCGTCGGACGGCGAGAGGTCGGGCCGTTCCTCCATCACGCGCTCGACGTTCTCGACGACGACGATGGCGTCGTCCACGACGATGCCGATGGCGAGCACCATGGCGAGGAGGGAGACGGTGTTGGCGGAGTAGCCGAGGAGGAGGAGGAAGATGAAGGCGCCGAGCAGCGAGACGGGCACGGCGATGGTCGGGATGATCGTGGCGCGCCAGGAGCCGAGGAAGAGGAAGACGACGACGACGACGAGGGCGAAGGCCTCGGCAAGGGTGATGAGCACCTCGACGATCGTCTCCGTCACGAACTCGGAGGTGTCGTAGAAGACGGTGTAGTCGACGCTCGACGGGAAGCGGGTCTTCAGCTCGTTCAGGCGGTTCCGCATGGCGGTCGCGACCTGTACGGCGTTGGCGCCGGGGGCGAGGTAGACGCCGAAGGCGATGGCGGGCTGGCCGTTGTAGCGGTTCTCCGTGTCCATGTTCGCGGCGCCGATCTCGACGCGGGCGACGTCGCGGACGCGGAGCGTCGAGCCATCCTGCCCCGCGCGGACGATGATGTTGCCGAACTCCTCGGCGGAGGCGAGGCGGCCGCGCGTCTCCAGGTTGATCTGGAAGGACTGGTCGTCCGAGATCGGCCGCCCGCCGATCCGGCCGACGGCGGCCTGGACGTTCTGGGACTGGATGGCCGTGACGATGTCGGACGGCGTGAGATTGAGGGAGATGAGGCGATCCACCTCGAACCAGATGCGCATGGAGTAGTCCTGCGCGCCGAACACCGACACCTGCCCGACGCCCGCGACGCGCGACAGGCTGTCGAGCATGTTGATGGTGAAGTAGTTCGAGAGGAACAGTGGATCGCGCCCCCCGTCCGGCGAATACACGAAGCCGAACATCAGCACGGCGGAGGATTGCTTGCGGACCGTGACGCCGGTGCGCTGCACCTCCTGCGGCAGCCGCGCCAGCGCCGCCTGCACGCGGTTGTTGACGTTGACCGTCGCGATGTCCGGGTTGGTGCCGAGGGAGAAGGAGACGGTGAGGGTGTAGGAGCCGTCGTTCGCCGAGTTGGAGCGCATGTAGATCATGCGGTCCACGCCGTTCACCTGGCTCTCGATCGCGGCGCCGACCGTTTCCTCCACGACCTGGGCGGAAGCGCCGGGATAGCGGGCCGTGACGGAGACCTGGGGCGGCACGATGTCCGGGAACTGCGACACCGGCAGGGAGAACATGGAGAGCACGCCCGCGATGAGCGTGAGGATGGCGATGACGATCGCCAGCCGCGGGCGATCGACGAAGGTCCCGGAGAGCATGGCGGTCTAGCGCGCCGTGCCGGAGGTGGCGCCGCCGGGCGTGGTGGCGGGCGGGGTGGCCGCGGCGGGCTGGCTCGTGCCGGGGGCACCGGTGGACGGCGCGGCC
>CAXVWQ010000107.1:0-2976 GCA_964263755.1 Roseomonas sp.
AGATGGAGTGCGCCTCGGTGATCTGCCCGCGCGAATCCTGCAGCAGGTAGGTCTTGTTCCCGTGCAGCACGCCCGGCGAACCGCCGTTGATGGCGGCGGCGTGCTCGCCGCTGTCGAGGGCGCGTCCCGCCGCCTCCACGCCGATCAGCGCGACCTCCGCGTCGTCGAGGAAGGGGTGGAAGATCCCCATGGCCGACGACCCGCCGCCGACGGCGCAGACGATGGCGTCGGGCAAACGTCCCTCCGCCGCGGTGCACTGCTCCCGCGTCTCCTCGCCGATGACGCACTGGAAGTCCCTTACCATCGCGGGATAGGGCGCGGGGCCCGCCACCGTGCCGATGCAGTAGTAGGTGTCGTGGACGTTCGAGACCCAGTGGCGCAGCGCCTCGTTCATCGCGTCCTTCAGCGTCGCCGCGCCCGCCGTCACCGCGCAAACCTCGGCGCCCAGCAGCTTCATGCGGAACACGTTGGGCTTCTGGCGCTCCACGTCCGTCGCGCCCATGAACACGGTGCAGGGCAGGTCGAACAGGGCGCAGGCGGTGGCGGTGGCGACGCCGTGCTGGCCCGCGCCGGTCTCCGCGATGATCCGCGTCTTGCCCATGCGCCGCGCGAGCAGGATCTGGCCGAGCACGGCGTTGATCTTGTGCGCGCCGGTGTGGTTCAGCTCCTCCCGCTTGAAGTAGATTCGGGCGCCGCCGAGGTGCTTCGTGAGGCGTTCAGCAAACCACAGCGGGGACGGGCGGCCGACGTAGTCGCGCAGCAGCCGGCGCCATTCCGCGATGAAGGCGGGGTCGCGGCGCGCCTCCTCGTAGGCGCGCTCGACCTCGATGACGTTGGGCATGAGCGTCTCGGCGACGAAGCGCCCGCCGAAGCCGCCGAAGCGGCCGCGGGCGTCGGGGCCCCCTCTCAAGGTGTTGGGGCGGAGGGCGTCGGGGGGGACGTGGACGTTCATCGGGGCCTCATACCGCGAGCGACCGCAGACCGGGTAGGGGCGTCGCGGCCGGTCCGGACGCCGCGTCCACTCCCTCTCGACCGACCTCCAGGAACCGGAGATGTTCAAGGCTCGAAAACGCCTCGCGGGACGGCGCGGCGGGCGGGGTTAGCGCGGGTTCACGTGCGATTTTTTCCACCGTCCGGGACGCCTTCGTGCGGCTGGACCGATCCAACGGCCCGTTGCGGCCAGGGGTGGCGCGCGGCAGGCTCCCGCGGTGCCGGCAACCGCTCGCCTCGTCTTCGCGCTCCTCGCCTTCGCGGCCTGCACCCCCGCGCCGCCGCCCGACCCCTTCAACCCCCCGACCCCCGCGCGCTGGGACGGCTGGCACCCGCAAGCCGACCTCTGGAGCGCGTCGCTCCTCCGCACCCTCCGCGCCGCGCCCGCCCTCCTGGACGCCCGCCCGGCCGACATGCCCGCCTTCTGCCCCCGCTACGACGCCCTGCCGCGAGAGGCCCGCGCCGCGGTCTGGCTCATGCTGTTCTCCGCCGTCGCGGAGAAGGAGAGCAGCTTCCGCCCCGGCGCCACCCACCGCGAGTCCTTCGCCGGGGAGGACGGACGCCCGGTGATCTCCCGCGGCCTCCTCCAGACCTCGTTCGAGAGCACGCGCCACTACGGCTGCGACCACGCGACGCCCGCGGACACGCACCATCCCATCCGCAACCTCTCCTGCGGCGTGCGGATCATGACGCACCACGTGACGCGCGAGGGCTGGATCGGCGGCACGCCGGAGGCGCCGGGGAGCGGCGCGGCGCGCTACTGGGCGGTGCTGCGCCCCGGCCACCGCGAGCGCCCGCTGGAGCGCATCCAGGCCCACACGCGGGACCACCCGCTCTGCCGGTGACGGCGAGGCGGACCCGCGGTCAGCCGACCGCCTCCGGCACCCGCAGCGGCTCCGACGGCGCCCCGCCGCCCGCGCCGAGCGCCGGCATGATCCCGCCCGCCAGCAGCCCGTGCAGCGCCGCCATGTGCGCGCGGTCCCGCGGGCCGTTCGGGTCGGAGGTCATCGCCACCGTCAGCCCCATCCCCGGCACCACGTAGATCATCTGCCCGCCGTAGCCCCAGGCGAAATACACGGGCTGGCCGTGCGCCGCGGCGATCCACCAGCCGTAGCCGTAGAGCTGCCCTGACCAGCGCGACCGCCCCCGCGGCACCCAGGACTCCCGCACCCACTCCGACGGCAGCACCCGCGCGCCGCGGTGCAGGCCGTCGTTGCGATGGAGTTCCCCGAAGCGTAGCAGCGCCCGGGGCGAGAGAAGCATGTCGTTGCCGCCGATGAACCGCCCCTGCGGATCGCGCGACCACGGCGGCACCGCGATCCCGAGCGGTGCGCCGAGCCAGTCCCGCGCGAGGTCGGCGAGCGACCGCCCCGCCGCCGCGGCCAGCACCGCGCCGAGCACGTGGGTCGTGCCGGTGGAATAGATCATCTCCCCGCCCGGCTCCTCCACGAAGGGCCGGGTCAGCGCGTAGGCCACGGGGTCGCGGGCGGCCGCCCAGCCGCCGAAGTTCGCGCCCGAGGTCCCTTCCAGCCCGGCCCGCATGGACAGCAGGTGCCCGACGGTGATCGCGTTCACCCGCGGGTCCGCCCCCGCCGGCACGCGCCCCAACAAGGGCAGCGCCGGCTGGTCCACCCCACGCAGGACCCCCCTCGCGATCCCGATCCCGACGAGGGCGGCCACGACGGACTTGGACGCCGATTTCACGTTGACCGCCCGGTCGAGGTCCGGTCCGCGGAACGCCCGTTCGAACAGGGTTTCCCCGTCCCGCGCGACGATCACGGCGTGCAACCGCGGCAAGGCCCCGGCCTCCCACAGCACCGCCCCGACATCCGCCCGGGCGGGCGGCGACAGGATCAGGCCGGCGGCGGACAGGAGGAACGGGCGACGCAGCATGCCCGGCACATGGTCCGGGATGCGGGTGGCGTCAGCGGGTGGAGACGGTTCGAGACATCCGGGCGGGACCGGAGGAGGGCTTTGCCCTCCTCC
>CAXVWQ010000108.1:0-7296 GCA_964263755.1 Roseomonas sp.
GGCGCGCCGCCTCCGGCGCGGCGGCCACGGCCACCGCGACGGGGGCGATCGACGCGACCATCGTCCCACTCACCTCGGCGAAGAGGCTCGGCGCCCCGGCGAAGGCGACGGCGGCGGGGAGCCGCCGCTCCACCTCCGCGTGCCGGACGAACTGGGTGGTGCCCATCGCCTCGAGCGGCAGGTGCCGTGCGGCGGCGGCACGGAGGCGCTCCGGCTCGTTCAGCAGCGCCCATTCGGCGCGCAGCACGTCCGTCCGCTCCCGCGCCGCCCCCGTCCGGCGGGCGAGATCGCGGAGGACGCCCTCCTGCGTCGAGACCTCGTGCTTCACCGTGTAGAGGTGCAGCCCGGCACCGCCCGCAGCGAGGAGGGACAGGAGTGTCAGGGGTCGGATCATGCGGCCAGCCTCTCGATCGCGCGCAGGCGGGCGGACCGCGCGCGGGGGTTCCTGTCGGTCTCCGCGGCCGTCGGCCGCAGGGCGTTCGTCGTGATCAAGCGGAAATCCGTGGCGCGGTCATGGCCGACCAGCGCCGCGGGGTCGTGGCGGGAGGCGGCGGGGGTGCGCCCCGCGGCGTCGCGCATGAAGCGCTTCACGATGCGGTCCTCCAGCGAGTGGAACGAGACGACGACGAGCCGCCCGCCGGGCGCGAGGAGGCGAGCGGCGGCCGCGAGCCCGCGCTCCACCTCCCCCAGCTCGTCGTTCACGCGGATGCGGAGCGCCTGGAAGGAGCGGGTGGCCGAGTCCATGCCCGACGGGTCGCGCGGCATCACCGCGTGGATGGCGGCCGCCAGTTGCAGCGTCGTCTCGAACGGCGCGTCGCCGCGGGCCGCGATGATCTTGCGGGCGATCCGGCGGGACTGCCGCTCCTCCCCGAACCGCCACAGCAGGTCGGCGAGTTCGGCCTCGGGCAGGGTGTTGACGAGGTCGGCGGCGGTCGGCCCCGTCGCCTCCATCCGCATGTCCAGCGGCCCGTCGGCGCGGAGCGAGAAGCCGCGCTCCGCCCGGTCGATCTGGAAGGAGGAGACGCCGAGGTCCAGCACCACCCCGTCCAGCGCCGTCACGCCGCGGGCCGCCAGGAGGTCGAGCATGTCGCCGAACCGCCCCTCCATCAGGTGCAGCCGCCCCGGATGGGCCGCGACGAGGGCGGCGCCGCGGGCGATGGCGTCGGGGTCGCGGTCCACCGCGAAGAGGGTGCAGGAGGCCGCGGAGAGGATGGCCCGCGCGTAGCCGCCGCCGCCGAAGGTGCCGTCGAGGTAGGCCGCGCCGTCCCGCGGGGCGAGCGCCCCGAGAACCTCGTCCAGCATGACGGGGACGTGGCCGCTCATGCCCGCGCACCCGGAAGCGCGACGGGGACGGCCGGCGCCGGGACCGTCAGTCCCCGCTCGCGGGCGCGGGCCTTCGCCTCCGCCGCCCGGCGGTCGGCCGCGGCCGGGTCCCAGAGCTGGAAGGTGCGGCCGAGCCCGAGGACCTTGACCGCCTCGGTGAGACCGGCATGGACAATGAGCGACTCGGGCAGCACGATGCGCCCCTCGCCGTCGGGGCGGAGGGTGGCGACGTCCGAATACAGCGCCATCCGCAGGTCCTCGTGGGCGTCGGAGAAGGCGTCGAGGGTGTCCAGCCCCTCGGACAGCGCGTCGAAGTAGGGCAGGGGCCACGCCTCGATGCCGGCGTGCTTGTGGGAGGGACGGAAGACGAGGTCCTCGAAGCCGAGGCGCTCCATGGCGGCGCGGAACGGGGCGGGGACGGAGATCCGTCCCTTCTTGTCCAGCCGGCCGACGAAGCTGCCGAGGAAATGGGTCATCCGTCGGACGTCCGCCCCCCGCGGTCGATCCCGGCCCCGGTGCCGAACCCCCCACCTGGGAAACGGTGGTCCGATCCCGGTCTGATGGCCGGCGAGGCCCCCCGACCCCGCCGGCTCACCCGACCACCCCGCGAACCCTCCGACCCCCCTCGGTCACTCGGGCCCTCGCGGGATGACTTGGGATAGCATGGGATGATCCGGGCCGCCAAGCGGAGTCTTGCCCGTTTTGCGCTGTGTGGCCGGGCGGCAACGGCTGTGGATAACTCGGTGGATCAAAGTCTTACGCGGCGTTGTCGAATCGGGATGTTGACTCCTTGAGTCGGGAACCCACAACCCCCGCGTGCATCACCGCGAACCCGCGCACGACCTGGACTATAGCGGTGGAGAGAGGCGCCAGGCGGCCTGTAAGCCGGGTTCTGTCCGGCCCCTTGCGGGGACCTGGACGACCATTCCTCTGGACCCCCCGTCACCGGGGGGTTCGCGCGGCCAACCCGGGCGGCGGGGCGGGAACCCCTGCGTCGGCGTGTCGCCACGCTCGCCGGCCGCCCCTTTTCGGCCTTGCTCCCGGTGGGGTTTGCCATGCCGCCCCCGTCGCCGGGGGCGCGGTGGGCTCTTGCCCCACCGTTTCGCCCTTGCCGACGGGGCCTCGCGACCCGGGCGGCGGTTTGTTTTCTGTGGCACTGTCCCTGGGCCGGGGTCTTCACCCCGACCCGCCGGCCGTTAGCCGGCACCGTCTTCCCGTGGAGCCCGGACTTTCCTCCGATCCCCGATCACCCCCGGGGGGATGACGGGAACCCGCGGTCGTCCGGCCGCCTGGCGGGGCGGGGTATGGGGCGGACGGGACATGGGGCGCAAGGTGCCCTCACCGATTCAGCCCTCGGCGAGGCCCGCCACCGCCTCCAGCCGCGCGAGGGTGCCGCGGTCGGAGCGGCCATCCACCGCCTCCTGGCGCCAGTGCCGCTGGAAGGCCGCGAGCGCCACCTCCGGCCGGGCGGCGTCCACGCGGTAGCCGATGCGGGCCATGAGGTCCGCGGCGCGATGCGGGCCGTCCGGGACGGGCGTCCGGTCCCCGCCATCGGTCCCGACCGGCCAGATCCCGATGCCGAGCGCCGAGAGGCCGGGCCAGTCGAACAGCTCGCCCGGGTCCACCTTGCGGTCCGGCGCGACGTCGGAATGCGCCACGACGTTGCGGGCGGGGATCGGGTGGCGCGCGAGGAGGCCGAGGCAGAGTTCGGCCACCGCCCCCATCTGCAGGGCGGGGAAGGGGCGGTAGCCGCGGGAATGGCCGGGGTTCACCACCTCGATCCCGACGGAGCGGCCGTTCAGGGCCTCGTGCCCGCGCCAGTGGGAGATGCCGGCGTGGAACGCCCGGAACTCCTCCGGCACGAGGCGGAACACCCGCCCGTCCTCCTCCACGACGTAATGGGAGGAGACCTTCGCCGCGGGGTCGCGCAGCCGGGCGATGGCGGCGGCGCCGGATTCCATGTCTGTGTAGTGGAGGATGAGGGTGTCCACCGGCGTCCCGGCGGGTCGGGCGTCGCGGTTGGGGGAGGGCAGGTCCTCGACGCGGAGGGCGCCGACGCCGCGGAGGAGGGCGACGGTCACGGGGGGAGGGACCGGAGGAAGGCGCGGACCTCGTCTTGGAAGCGGGCGAGGGTGGCGACGGCCTCCTCGGCGCGCTGGACGACGGTCACCGGCCGCAGGTCCGCGGCATAGCTGTTGCGCTCGCGATGCCGGAAGGCGCGGAGCCGATCGAGGGCGGCGCAGAGCCCTGCCGTGAGGATGGCGGCGCGCCGGCCCTCGACCGGCTCCCCCATGCGTCTCAGCAGGTGGAGGTGCCACGACGAGGTCTTCTCCAGCGCGCCACGATCCACGCCCGTCGCGAGGAGGAGCATGATGCGCTCCATGCCCATGTAGAGCTTTTCGGCGGACGATCCGCCGACGTGTGTGGCCACCCAGTTCGTCAGGGTGTCCTCAACGAGCCCTTTCCGGTCCAGCCCGGCGATGAACTCCGTGAGACGGGACGCCTCCCGGCCGAGGTCCGAGAACTCGTCCTCCACCTCATCGGAGATCGCGGACATGGCAGATCCCCTGGAGCATGCGGGGCAGGCGCCACGTCGCGACCTCGTCCACGTAGACGACGTCGAACGGGATGTCCCGGAGGTGGTCCTCCACCGTTCCTTCGATGGCGTAGCGCAGGTTGTCGGGACACCGGGTGACCATGATGTCCACGTCCGACCACCGCCCGAAGGTTCCCTTGGCGAGCGAGCCGAAGACGAGGGCGCGGACGCCCTGCGCCTCCAGCGCCTCGATCGCCGCGCGCGCCCCGGCGATGGCGCGCGCGCGGCGCTCCTCCACCGTCTCCACGACCTCGACCTCGACCTCGTCCATCGCCGGCCTCCGCCGCTTGGCTCGGCGCCTAGTTGAACGCGGCCGGCCCCGAAATCAACGCTACAGCCCCCGCTCCCGCTTGATCCGGTCCCAGGCGGCGTTGATCCCCGCCACCTTGTCGGTGGCCCGCCGCACGAACTCCGCCGGCACGCCGCGCGCGGTGAGCGAATCCGGGTGGTTCTCCCGCATGAGGCGCTTCCAGGTGGCCCGCACCTCCTCGTCCGTCGCGGTCCGTCCCAGTCCGAGGATGCCGTAGGGGTCCGGCCCCTCGTCCTGCGGCGCCGCCCGCCCGAAGGCCGGCTGGCCGGTGCGGGCGCGTTCCCAGGCCGCCGCCTCCAGCCCGAAGCGGGCGTGGACGGCGCCGAGGAACGCGGCCTCCGTCCGGTTCACCGGCCCGTCGGCCTCGGCGATGCGGAACAGGGCGGCGAGCACGTCCTCCAGCATCGCACGGTTGTCCTCGAAGGCGGCGCCGAGGCGTTCGGCGAAGGTTTCGTAGCCCTCCGCGTTCTCCCGGGCGCGGTCGAACAGGTGCGCCACCTCCTTCAGGTTCTCCGGCGGGATGCGGAAGGCGCGCTTGAAGGCGTCGATCTCCGCGCGCTTCACGGCGCCGTCGCACTTCGCCAGCTTGGCCGAGAGGACGACGACGGAGATGGCGAAGAGGCTTTCCCGCGATCCCAGCAGGGCCGCCACGCGGGCGCCGTCCATCCCGGGGATGGCTCGGCGCAGCGTGCCGTCATTAGCCGCGTGGCCGAGCGCGCCGCCGACGACGGCACCGAGCGGCCCGCCCATGGCGAAGCCGACCGCGCCGCCGATGATCTTGCCCCAGAAGCCCAAGCCGACCCGATCCCCTGGCCCCCGCTCGGGCCCCCGCGGGCATAGCGGCTTCGGCGCGGGGCCGGAAGCGCGGCCGGAAGGGTGGGGGGAGGGCCGCAAGAAGGCGGCCGGATCGTTGCCGCGCACGGCCGCCCGGCGCATCCTGGCACGGGCCGCGGAGCGCCGCCCCCCGGAGGAGCCGCGATGACCGCCCGACCGGGCCCCGGCGTGCCCCACCCGCCTGCCGCGAAGCGTCTCCCGGCCCGACGGGATTCGCGTGCCCGCGGGGCAGGGCCGCGATGCCCGCCGCGGCGCGGGCGGCGCTAGGTGCGGCGGCTCCTTCTCATCGGCGGCGCGCTGCTCGTCGCGGGCGCCGTCGCGGCGGCGGCGGCGTTGCCGTCCCTCCTCGATTGGACGGCGCGGCGGGACGCGCTGGCGGCGGCGGCGAGCCTCCGGATCGGGCGCCCGATCGGGCTGTTCGGCCCCGTGCGCCTGCGCCTGTTCCCCCGCCCGGAGGTGGAGGCGGAGCGCGTCACCCTCGGCGCGCCGGACGACGCGCTCGCCGCCACCGCGGACGCGCTGCGGCTGCGGCTCGACTGGCCCTCCCTCCTGATCGGGCGCCTCGTCCCGCGCGAGATCGCGCTCGTCGGGGCGGAGCTGCGCTTCCCCTGGCCGCCCTTCGCCGTGACGGACCTGCCGACCGGGTTGCCCGCGCTGGAGGCGGACATCGAGGATGCGCGCGTCGTGGTCGGTGGGCTGCGGCTGGCGGGGGTCAGCGCGCGGGTCCGGGCCGGGGACACGGCGGGCGCGCTGCGCGCCACCGGGCGGTTCGTGCGCGACGGGGTGGAATGGCGCTTCGACGCCGGGCTGGGCCGGCCGGGCGGCGACGGCGCGGTGCCGGCCGAACTGACGCTCTCCGCCGCCGGCGCGAACGTCGTCGCGCGCGGGGTGCTGCAGCCCGAGGGCATCGTGGAGGGCACCGTCGAGGCGTCGGGGGCCGACCTCTCCGCCCTGCTGCCCGGGCCGCCGGGGGCGTTCCGGGCGCGGGGGCGGCTCACGGTGGCGCCGGACCTCATCGCGGCGGAAGACCTCGTCCTCGACCTCGGGGGCAATGCGGCGCGCGGGGCGGTCACGTTGCGCCTGTCCCCCGCGCTGCGGCTGGACGCGGCGCTCGCGGCCGGACGGCTGGACCTGGATGCCTGGTATGCCGCCCTGCGGTCGCGGCCGGCGGCGGGGGCGATGCCCTTCGGGCTGGACCTCTCCGCCGAGGCGGCGACCCTGCGCGGCGTGCCGCTGCGGCGGCTGCGGGCGGCGGCGTTCCGCGAGGGGGAGCGTCTCACCCTCACCGACGTCTCCGCGATGCTGCCGGGCGAGGTCGTGGCGGAACTCAACGGCGCGACGGCGGGGGAGCGGCTGGAAGCGGCCGTGCGCGTGGCGGGGCCCGACCTGCGGGCGGCGCTCGACGCGGTGGGGGCCGACGTGTCCTGGGTGGCGCCGGACCGGCTGCGCGCGGTGGACGGTCGCGCGCGGCTGGTGATCGAGCCGGGGTCGGTGAACCTCGCGGAACTCGCGGCGACGGTGGACGGGGTGCGGGTGTCCGGCGCCGGGGTCTTCCGGCCGGGCGCGCGGGCGCAGCTGGGGCTCGGGCTGACGCTCGACACCCTCGACCTCGACGCGCTGCTGCGCCCGGACCTCGACTGGGCAGCGGCCACGCGCGGGGTGGCGGCGCTGGACGCCAACCTGCGCGTCGCCGCGGACGCCGCGCGGTTCCGCGGCGTGACGATGGAGCGCGCCTCGCTCGACGCCGCGCTGGAGGGGGGACGGCTGACGGTGCGGCGCCTCTCCGGCCGCGTGGCGGGCGGGGAGGCGGTGGCCTCGGGCACGGCGACCCTCGGGCCGTCGCCCCGGCTGTCGGACGCGGTGGTGGAACTCTCGGCCGCGCGGCTGGGCGACGTGGCGGCGCTGCTTCCCGGGGCATGGCCGGACTCCGCGCCGATCGCCGCCGCGCCGGTCTCCCTACGCGCGACGGGGGGCGGGACGCCGGAGGCCCTGGCGATCCAGCTCGGTCTGGACCTGGCGGAGGCGCGGGGCGAGGCGAACGGCACGCTGGACTGGCCGGGCCGGCGCTGGGCGGGGACGGTCACGCTGCACCACCCCGGCGCGGCGCGCTTCCTCGCCGCGGCCTGGGACCGGCGGGCGGCGGCCTGGGTGGGGGACGGGTCGCTCTCGGTCGTCGCCGCCGGCTCCGTCGCGCCGGCGGGCGTGACGGCGGACCGCTTCGACCTCGTCGCCG
>CAXVWQ010000109.1:0-5147 GCA_964263755.1 Roseomonas sp.
GAAGCGGGCGGCCCGCGCCGCCGCGGCCGTCGCCTCGCCCACCGCCAGCACCGGCACGCCGCGCGGCAGGCCGGCCGCGAGGGACGGGACCGCCGCCGCGCTCGTCAGCAGCGCGGCCTGGACCGCCGGCACCGCCCCGAGGGCGAGAGCGGCGGTCGTCAGCATCGGCGCCGCGACGGCCTCCCAGCCGAGGGCCGCGACGCGACGGAGAACCTCCGCCGCCCCCGGCCCGCCCGCCGTGACGAGGCAGGCCGGGCCGGATCGGGACGCCGGCGCGCCGGTCATGCGGTCCCGTCCGCCCCGTCACGGCGGCCGGGGCCGCGCCTCCGCCCGTTCCGGCTTTCCGTCATCACCGTCCGCCGCCCTCAGCCGAAGATGTCGGCCGGGCTGTCGGCCCGCAGCCCCTGCCCCAGGTCCCGCCCGATCCGCTCCGCGTCCGCGGCCGGGCCGTGAAGGGAGCGCTTTAGGAGGAACGACCCGTCCGGCCGTGCCACGAGCCCGGTGAGGTGCAGCATCCCGTTCGGCAGCAGCCGCGCGTGCCCGCCGATCGGCGTCCGGCACGACCCGTCGAGCGCCGCCAGCAGCGCCCGCTCGGCCCGCGACACCGCCCGCGCCTCCGCGTCCTCGATGCCCGCGAGCAGGTCCAGCAAACCCTCGTCCGCCGCCCGCGCCGTCACCCCGATGATCCCCTGCCCCGCCGACGGCACCATTGCCTCGGGGTCCAGCACCACCGTCCCCGGGGGGTGCAGCCCCAGCCGCCGCAGCCCGGCGTAGGCGAGGAGCGTCGCCTCCGCCTCGCCCCGCGCCAGCTTCCGGAGTCGCATGTCCACGTTGCCGCGGATGTGCCCCAGCACGAGGTCCGGCCGGGCGTGCAGCACCTGCGATCCCCGCCGCACGGAGGCCGTGCCGATCCGCGCGCCCGAAGGGAGGCTGCCCAGCGGGTCGGCCGGGTCCAGCGCCCCCGTCCCCGCGCCCCGAAGATGAGGCCCCGGGATCAGCACGTCCCGGCCGTCCTCCCGCCGCAGCGTGCAGGCCAGCACGATGCCCGCCGGCATCTCCGTCTCCAAGTCCTTCAGGGAATGCACCGCGAAGTCGATCCGCCGGTCGAGCAGCGCCTCGTGGATCTCCTTCGCGAAGAGGCCCTTGCCGCCGATGTCCGCGAGCCGCGTCCCCGCCGCCTGGGTGGCGTCGCCGGTGGTGCGGATGACGCATTCGTCGAAGGCGCCGTCGAAGCGCAGCGCGGGGCAGAAGGACAGCACCTCCCCGATGAAGCACCGGGTCTGCCACACCGCGAGGGGCGAGCCGCGGGTGCCGACGCGCAAGGGCAAGGCCCGGATGTGCGGCGGGGCGCGCGACCCCGGCGGCACGGGGCCGCCCGCGGCGGGGAGGTCGGGCGACATGCGGCGGCCTCATTAGGAGAGGCGGGGGATGGGGGGAAGGTGGCGCGCCGGTGGGGCCTCCCACGAACCCCACATGGCGCTCCGACCCTCGCGGGTCGTGCTACGGCAGGGAGAACCGCACCGTGTCTCGGCGCGCCACCAACCACCCTACCCCATCGCGGGGCGCGGTGCGAGAACGCCGCCCGTGCCCGCCACCCCCACCGGCCCCGTTCTCGGCCTCGAATCCTCCTGCGACGAGACCGCCGCCGCCGTCCTTTCCCCGGACGGCGCGGTCCTGGCGGAGGCCGTCCTTTCCCAGACGGAGGACCACGCCCGCTTCGGCGGCGTGGTGCCGGAGATCGCCGCCCGCGCGCACCTCGCCCACCTCCCCGCCCTCGCGGCCCGCGTCCTGCGGGAGGCGGGGGTAGCGCCGGCCGACCTCGGCGGCGTCGCCGCGACCTCCGGTCCCGGCCTCATCGGCGGCCTCATCGTCGGCGCCTCCTTCGGCAAGGGGCTCGCCCTCGCCAACCACCTCCCCTTCGTCGCGGTGAACCACCTGGAGGCGCACGCCCTCACCCCCCGGCTGCCAGGGCTGGTGCCCGACGGTGTCGCCTTCCCCTACCTCCTCCTCCTCCTCTCCGGCGGCCACACGCAGTGCGTGGCGGTGGAGGGGCTGGGCCGCTACCGCCGCCTCGGCACCACGCTGGACGACGCCGCGGGCGAGGCCTTCGACAAGGTCGCGAAACTGCTCGGCCTCCCCTGGCCCGGCGGCCCCCACCTCGAACGCCTCGCCGCCACGGGCGACCCGGCCCGCATCCCCCTGCCCCGCCCCCTGCTGGGCCGGGAGGGCTGCGACTTCTCCTTCTCCGGCCTGAAGACCGCCGTCGCCCGCGCCCTGGAGAAGACCGGGCCCGACTCCCACCCCGACCTCGCCGCCGCCTTCCAGGCCTCCGTCGCCGCCGTGGTGGCGGACCGCGCCCGCCACGCCCTGGCGATGTCGCGCGACGCCACGGCCCTCGTCGTCTCCGGCGGCGTCGCGGCCAATGCCGCGATCCGCGCGGCGCTGGCGGGCGTGGCGGCCGGGGCGGGCCTCCCCCTGATCGCCCCGCCGGTCCGCCTCTGCACGGACAACGCGGTGATGGTCGCCTGGACGGGCATCGAACGCCTCCGGGCCGGCCTGACCGACCCGCCGGACCACGCCCCGCGCCCGCGCTGGCCGCTCGGCGACCTCGCGCCGGCATGAGCGTCACCCTCCGCCGCGCCGTCGCCGCCGACGGCCCCGCCCTCGTCGTCGCCCACCGCGCGAGCCGCGACCTCCATCATCCCTGGGTGGACCCCTTCACCGACGACGCGGGCTTCGACGCATGGCGCGCGAAATCCCTCACGGCGAACCACGCCGGCCTCATCGCGGACTCGGCGGGCGCGCCCGTGGGAATCCTCGTCCTCGACAACATCGTCCTCGGCCGCTTCCGCAACGCCACCCTCGCCTGGTGGGCCATGACGGGCACCTCGGGGCGGGGTCACATGATCGCCGCCCTCCGGCTCCTCGTCGCCCACGCCTTCGACGAACTCGGCCTGCATCGCCTGGAGGCGAACATCCGGCCGGAGAACGCGCCCTCCATCGCCCTCGCCCGCCGCGCCGGCTTCCGGTGCGAGGGGCTGTCCCCCCGCTTCCTCTTCCTCGACGGCGCGTGGCGCGACCACGAGCGCTGGGTGCGCCTCTCCGACGACGTCGCGGCGGAAGACGCGTGAACTACCGTCACGCCTTCCACGCCGGGAACCACGCGGATTGCGTAAAGCACGCCCTGCTGCACGCCCTCGTCACGGCGCTGCTGCGCAAGCCCGCGCCGTTCCGCGTCCTCGACACCCATGCGGGCGTCGGCACCTACGCGCTGAACGCGACGGAGGCGCGCCGGACCGCGGAGTGGCGGGACGGCATCGGCCGCCTGGGGCGGGTGACGGACGGGCCGCTTCGTCCCTGGCTCTCGCTCGTCCGGACCTTCCCGGCGGCGACCTACCCCGGCTCCCCCGCCCTCGTCCGCGCGATGCTGCGGCCGGGCGACCACCTCACCCTCTGCGAACTCCATCCGGTGGACGCCGCCACCCTCCGCGCCGCCCACCGCCGCGATCCCCAGGTCTCCGTCCACCACCGCGACGGCCACGAGGCGGCCCCCGCCCTCACCCCCTTCCCGGAGCGGCGCGGCCTGATCCTCCTCGACCCGCCCTACGAGGCGCCGGACGAGTTCGACCGGGTCGCGAACACGATGGCCCGGGTCCACCGCCGCTTCCCCGCGGGCATCCAGGCCGCGTGGTATCCCATCAAGGGCCGCGCCCCCGCCCGCGCCTTCCGGGACGGCTTCGCCGCGGCGGGGATCCCCGACGTGATCGCCCTCGAACTCCACCTCCGCGCGCCGACCGACCCCGCCCGCCTCAACGGCTCCGGCCTCCTCGTCGTCAACCCGCCCTGGGGGTTCGAGGACGCCGCCCGGGACCTCCTCGGCGCCCTCCTGGCCCACCTCTCCGACGGCGAGCCCGGCGCCGGCATCGAGGTCGCCCGGGTCACGCCGGAATGAGGGTTGCCGTCCTCGGTGCCGGCGCCTGGGGCACGGCGCTGGCCATCCAGGCCGCCCGCGTCCTCCCCGGCGTCGTCCTCTGGGCCCGCGACCCCGCCCGCGCCGCCGCGATGGAGGCGGCGCGGGAGAACGCCGCCCACCTCCCGGGCCACCCCTTCCCGCCGGGCCTGCGGGTCACGGGCGACGCCGCGGCGGCCCTCGACGGGGCCGCGTTCGCCATCCTCGCCATCCCGACCCAGCACATCGCGGCCATGCTGACGGCCCTGCCGCGCCTCCCCTCCGCGCTCGTCGCCGCCAAGGGCGTCGAGGCCGCCACCCTCCGCCTCCCCACGGAGATCGTGGCCGCGGCGGCACCCGGCACGCCCGTCGCCATCCTCTCCGGCCCGAACTTCGCGCACGAGATTGCCGCCGGTCTTCCCGCCGCCGCCGTCCTCGCCTCGTCCGCCGCGTCCCTCGCCCGCGACGCGGCGGCGCGCCTCTCCTCCCCGACCTTCCGCCTCTACCCGGGAGCGGACCCCGTCGGCGTCGCGGTCGGCGGCGCCGCGAAGAACGTCGCGGCCATCGCCGCCGGGGCGGCCATCGGCGCGGGCTACGGGGAGAACGCCCGCGCCGCCCTCGTCACCCGCGCGCTGGCGGAGATCGCCCGCCTCGCCGTCGCCCTCGGCGGCCGGGCGGAAACGGTCGCGGGCCTGTCCGGCCTGGGCGACCTGATGCTGACCTGCGCCGGCACCGCCTCCCGCAACTTCTCCCTCGGCCTCGCCATCGGCCGCGGCGAGGACCCCGCCGCGATCCTGGCGGCCCGCGCCGCCGCGACGGGGGCCGTGACGGAGGGCGTCGCCACCGCCCCCGCCCTCGTCTCGCGCGCCGCCGCGGCGGGGGTGGAGATGCCCGTCGCCGCCGCCGTCGCCGCCGTCCTCGCGGGAACCCTCACCGTCGCCGCCGCGATGGAATCCCTCATGTCCCGCCCGGCCCGCACCGAGTAGGTCCACACCCAGTAGGCCCGCGCCGCGCGGCGCCGGCCGCCGCGGACCGGGTCCGCACCCGCTTCACCGCCACCCCGACACCTCCCCGCCGAGCCGCGGCTCCCGGAACGGCCGGTGCGGCGCCAGCGCCGCCTCGTCGTCCGGGCCGGGCCGGGTGGATCGCAGCACCTCCAGCCCGGCGCCGCCGGACAGGGCGGCCGCGGCGCCCGGCC
>CAXVWQ010000110.1:0-7846 GCA_964263755.1 Roseomonas sp.
CCGCGGTCGTCGCGCCAGCCGAGGAGGCGGGCGCGGGGGGCGAGGCCGAGCGACGCGATGCGGGCTTCCAGGGCGCCCCGTTCCTCGCCCTCGCCGGCGATGAGGAGGTGGGCGTCGGGGATGAGCGCGAGCGCGTCGAGCAGGGTGTCGAGGCCCTTCTTGGGGTGCAGGCGGGCGAGGCAGAGGATCAACGGCGCGTCCTCCGGCACGCCGAGGGCGGCGCGGGGGGCGGGGGGCGAATCCTCCAGCGCGGCGAAGGTGGGGATGAGGGAGAGGCGGGCGGGGTCGGCGCCGCGTCCGATCATGTCGTCGCGCATGTGCGGGGTGATGGCGACGAGGTGGCCGCAACGGGCGTAGCGGCGGAGGTCGTAGTAGCCGCCGAACCAGCCCACCGCGCCGCGCGGGGCGATGGCGGCGGCGCGGCCCATGTAGGCGACGACGGCCGAGGGGCGCTCGCGCCGGAGGATCGGGGCGAGGGCGAGGCGGCCGAGGGCGGGCGGCAGGGCGAAGGGAAGCGTCGCGGGGATCGCCCGGACCCCCGCGGCACGGAGGCGGGCGAGGCGTTCCGGCCAAGGGCGGGTGACGACGACCTGGTCCAGGCCGGCCTCCCCCAACGCCACGAACAGGTCGGTCGTGAAGGTCTCGGCGCCGCCGTGGCGGGCGCCGGCGACGAGGTGCAGGACCGGGCCGCCCCTCACGCCGGGACGGGGGTGCGCAGCAGGTCGGCGGCGGCGCGGAGGACGTCGGGGACGGGCAGCGCCTCCATCGGGGCGGCGCCGGGCGGGCCGGGGGCCTCCACCGCCCGGGCACGGGGGCCGCGGGGGGCGTATTCGGCGGCGGGGGTGGGGCCGAACAGGCCGAGGGTGGGCGTCCCGGCGGCGGCCGAGAGATGCATCAGGCCGGAATCATTGCCGACGAAGAGGGCGGCGCGGGCGAGGCAGGCCGCCGCCTCCGGCAGGGTGAGGGAGCCGACGAGGTCCACGGCGCCGGGGAGGGCGGCGAGCACCGGGGAGGCCATGGCGCGCTCGGCGTCGCCCGGGCCGCCGAGGATGGCGATGCGGGCGGCGGGGAGGAGGGCGTCCGGGCCCACCGTGAGCGCGCGGGCGAGGGCGACGAAGCGGTCGGGCGGCCAGACCTTGCCGGCCCAGTTGGCGGTGGGGCCGAGGAGGAGCCAGGGCTCACCGGGCGCCTGGGCGGGGAGGAGGGCCCCGGCGCGGGCGGCGTCGGCCCCGTTCCACCACGCGACGGGGCACGGCGGGGGGTCGATGCCGAGGACGGCGGCGATGTGGCCGAGGCGGTGGCCGGGTCGCCGGCCGCCGCGCATCACCGCGCGACGGGCGGCGCGCAGCGTCCAGCCGAGGGCGGAGCCGCGGAGGTCCACGACGAGGTCCCAGCGGGCGAGGGCGACGCGGGACCAGAGGAGGGGCCAGTGGAGCGAGAGGGGGCGCTTGTCCACCACGACCGTGCGGTCGCGCCGGGGCATGCGCTCGAACACGCCCTCGGCGACCGGGCCGCAGGCGACGGTGATCCGGGCCTCCGGATGGGTCCGGAGCAGGTGGTCGAGCAGGCCGGTCGAGAGGACGGCGTCCCCGATCCGGGTGGAGGTGACGAAGAGGATGCGCATGGGTGGCGGGGCGGGCTTAGCACGGGGGGCCGCGCGGGGCACGCCGGGGGCCACGGGATCGGCGGGCCCGGCTTGCCTGGCTCACCCGGCTTGCGCGGGAGGCGGCGGCGACCGACCTGGGGGGCATGGACGCCATCACCCTTGCCGAGCGCGGAGTCGTCGCGGTGACCGGGGAGGACCGGGTGGCCTTCCTCCAAGGCCTCGTCTCGAACGACGTGGCCGGCGCCGGGCCGGTCTGGGCGGCGCTGCTGACGCCGCAGGGAAAGTGGTTCGCCGACTTCCTCGTCGTGCCGATGCCGGACCGGCTGCTGCTGGACCTGCCGCGGGAGGATGCCGGGCCGGTGGCGGAGCGGCTGTCGCGGTTCCGGCTGCGGTCGCGGGTGACGCTGGCCGACGTGTCGGAGGGGTGGACCATCGAGGCGGGGTGGGATTCCGCGGTGCCCGACGACGGGTTCGCGGACCCGCGGCTGCCGGCGCTGGGGTGGCGGCGGATCGTGGCGCGGGGGGCCGCCGCGGGCGACCCGGGGGCGTACGACCGGCACCGGCTGGCGCTCGGCGTGCCCGACGGGGCGCGCGACCTCGACCGGGACAAGACGGTGCTGCTGGAGGCAGGATTCGATGGGCTGAACGGCATCTCCTGGACCAAGGGCTGCTACATGGGCCAGGAGCTGACGGCGCGGACGCGCTACCGCGGGCTGGTGAAGCGGCGGCTCGTGCCGGTGGCGTTGGAGGGCGCGCCGCCGGCGCGGGACGCGCCCGTCACCCTCGACGGGCGGGAGGTCGGGGAGATGCGGTCGGGGCGCGACGGGATCGGGCTGGCGCTGCTGCGGGTCGAGGCAACGGAGGCCGCGGGGCTGGACTGCGCCGGGGCGGTGCTGCGGCCCCGCCCGCCCGCGTGGATGCGCGCGCCGGCGGGCGGCGAGGCGTGACAGCGGGCGCGCGTCAGGCGTTCCCGAGAGGGACGCCGAACAGCGCCGCGGGGTTGTCGCGGGTCATGCGGCGGATCGCGGCCCCATCGAACCCTTCGCTCTCCACCAGCAGCAGGTATTCGCGGAACGCCTCGACCGGCGGCGGCAGGAGGTAGATGCCGGAATCCGAGGACAGGATGGCGCGCTCGCCCGCGGCGCGGATGCGGGGGGCGATGTCCTGGATGGTGAGGCGGACGGTAACCTTGTGCTTCTCGTCGTCCACGTGGGTCAGCGCGACCTGGGTGGCGTGGGTGAGGATGAAGAACGAGAACTCGACGTAGCCGCCGAGGGACGTGATCTCGCGGATCTCGTCCTCGGTGAAGCGGCTGCCGTGGGTGCGGAGGCGGGCGACGCCGCGGCGCTTCGCCTCCTCCGCCAGCGCCACCGCCTCGCGGCCCCGGACGTGGCCGCAATCGAACGCCGCGTCGCGTTCGGCGCAGAGGTCCATGATGGCGGGGACGGGATCGGGGATCCGGCCGTTCGCCGGGACGGAGAAGGTGGTTTCGAGGAAGGCGGGGGAGCGGCCCTCGGCCTCCGCCACCGCGCGGGTGTGGTGGGTGGGGAGGGAGACGAAGCGGGCGCCGGTGCGGGGGCCGTAGCCGTAGCCCAGCGCGGTGCGCGCGGCCTCCAGCGTGATGCCGCCGGCGGTGGGCTGCATGATGAGGCCGCCGAAGGCCTCGCAGCCGAGATGGCCGAATTCGTCGTTGGCCAGCGCGGCGAAGCCGGAGGTGTTCTGGAAGTTGCACATGATGCCGATGGCGCGCATCCCCGCCGCCGCCGCTTGCCGCACCGCCTCGAACACGTTGACGGAGCGGCCGTTGAGGTGCGGGGCGCAGTGGACGTGGCAGTCGATGGCGCCCCGCAGGTAGGCCATTCCCGGTGCTTCGTGCGGCATGGTGCGTTCCCCTATCGGACCCGGCGGGCGAGGCGTCGCTCCAGCGACTCCCCCAGCAGCTTCAGCGGCCAGCAGACCGCGAAGTAGAGCAGCAGCGCGGCACCGAAGCACAGGAGGGCGGAGAAGCCCTGCGCGTTCAGCGCCTTCGCGGCGTAGGTCACCTCCAGCACGCCCACCTGGGAGGCGATGGAGGTGGACTTGATGAAGCCGACGAGGAAGCCGATCCCCGGCGGCAGGATGACGCGCCACGCCTGCGGCAGCACCACCGTGAACAGCACGCGGGCGCGGGACATGTTCATCGCCTCCGCCGCGTCCCACTGCGTCGCGGGGACGGATTCGAGGCCGCCGCGCGCGATCTCCGCCGCGAAGGCGGCGGCGGAGAGGGTGACGGCGGTTGCGGCGATGACGAAGAGCGGCGGGTTCAGGCCGGAGAGCTGGAAGGCGAAGAACACGCACATGAGCTTCACGAGGAAGGGGATGCGGCGGAGGAGTTCGACGTAGCCGACGGCGAGCCAGCGGGTGGGGAGACGGCCGAGGAGGCGGTCGTGGCGCAGCACGGCGAGGCCGAAGCCGAGGAGGAAGCCGAGGCCGGCGCCGAGGAGGAAGCCGAGGCCGGCGCCGAGGGCCGACAGGGCCAACGTGTTGCCGAGTGCGACGGCGAAGAGCCAGCCGTGCGACGCCGTGAGGAAGCGCGGCAGGTCGTCGAGGGTCTGTTGCCAGAGCATCAGGAGACTCGCATCAGACGATCCGCGCCTTCACCCGGAACAGCCAGCGGCCGAGGAAGGCGAGGCCGAGGGAGCACACCAGCGTGAGCGCGACGTAGGCGACGGCGACGACCGAGAAGATCTCGAAGGAGCGGAAGGTCATCGAGTTCACGTCGTAGGCGCGGCCCGTCAGTTCCTGCACCGCGAAGACGGAGGCCAGCGACGTGGTCATCACCTGGATGATGAACTGGTTGGAGAGGGCGGGATACAGCGCCTTCGCGACGTGGGGGAGGACGATGAGGCGCAGGATCTGCGCGCGGGACAGGTTCATCGCCTGGGCGGCCTGGACCTCCTCGACGCGCACGGAATCCAGGCCGGCGCGCAGGATCTCCGTCAGGTAGGCGCCGGCGTTGAGCGACATGCCGATGGCGACCGCCGCGAAGGGCGAGAGGAGGATGCCGAAATCCGGCAGGACGAAGAACAGGAAGAACACCTGCACGAGCAGTGGCGTGTTGAGGAAGAAGGTGGTGTAGGCCCGCGCCGGCCAGCGCGCCGCCGCCGGGCCGCGCAGGGCCAGCGCGCAGGCCAGCCCGATCGCGAAGCCGGCGAAGAAGGAGACGATCGCCAGCGCCAGCGTCAGCCACGCCCCCGCCAGCACGTAGGGCACGTGCGGCCAGACCTGGCCCCAGGCGAGGGAGTAGGACAACGGGGGTTCAGTAATACGGGGAGAACGGCACCTTCGTGACCATCGGGCCGTCGAACCACTTCTGCCACGCGGCCTCGATCGTGCCGTCGGCGTGGAGTTCGGCGAGCGCGACGTTGAGCCAGAGGCGGAGGGAGTGGTTGTTCTTCGCGACCCCGAGGCAGGAATAGGTCACGCCGTATTCCTCCACCCCCGTCACGGTCCAGCGGACCTGCGGGAAGGGGCGGAGGTTGAAGCGGGCGGCGTCCATGCCGTCGAAGGAGGCGTCGGCGCGGCCCTGGGCGATGGCGCGGTTGCGGTCGGGGTAGTTGTCCAGCAGCAGCACGCGGGCCAGCGGCAGGCGGCGGGCGATGAAGGGCAGCGCGGTGGTGCCGCGCACCTGGGCGAGGGTGACGGTCGCGGCGTTGAGCGCGTCGAGTGTCGTCAGGCCCTTCGGCTCGGTGGAGATGACGCCGTAGTTCTCCGAATGGACGGGCGCGGTGAAGTCGATGACCTTGGCGCGGTCGGCGGTGCGGCTCATCGCGCCCATGACGACGTCGATGCGGCCGGAGGCGACGAGGGGGATGCGTTCGGGCGATCCCACCGCCTGCAAGGTCAGGCGGACGCCGAGCTTGGTGGCGATGGCCGCGGCGACCTCCGGCTCGAAGCCCACGATGTTCGTCCCGCCCTCGAACTGCGCGCGGGGCGGCAGGGTGGGGTTCACGCCGATGCGGAGTTCGCCGCCGCGCAGCACCTCCTCGAGCGGCCGTGCGTCCGCCCGTCGCGATCCGCCCATGAGGGCCGCCGCGCCGCCCGCCGCCGCCGCGCCGAGGGTGAAGAGTCCCCGCCTGTGTCCGGCCATGCTCGCCTCCGCTGATCAGTGGCGCAGGATGCGCGCCGTGAAGTCCCGCAGCCGCGTCGTTCGCGGCGAATCGAACATCGCGGCGGGCGGGCCGGTCTCGACCACCGCCCCCGCGTCCATGAACACGACGCGCGTCGCGACTTCCCGGATGAACGCCATCTCGTGGGAGACGATGAGCATCGTCATGCCGTCGGCCTGGAGGCCGCGGATCACGTCCAGCACCTCGCCCACGAGTTCGGGATCGAGCGCCGCGGTCACCTCGTCCAGCAGGAGGATGTCGGGCTTGAGGGCGAGGGCGCGGGCGATGGCGACGCGCTGCTGCTGGCCGCCGGAGAGTTCGTCGGGGTAGGCGTCCAGCTTGTGCGACAGGCCGACGCGGGCGAGGAGCGCGCGGCCGTCCGCCTCGGCATCGCGCGCGGAGCGGCGCTTCACGAGGGTGGGCGCGACGGTGACGTTGCGCAGCGCGGTCATGTTCTGGAACAGGTTGTATTGCTGGAAGACGATCGCGAACCGGTCCCGCGCCGCCCGCAGCGAGGCGCGGGAGCCGTAATCCACCGGTCCGTCGCCGATCGTCACCCGGCCCGCGTGCGGGCGCAGCAGCCCGACCAGCGCGCGCAGGAGGGACGACTTGCCGGAACCGGAGGGGCCGATGAGGCCGACGACCTCGCCGCGCTCGACGGAGAGCGAGACGTCGCGCAGCACCTCGGCCCCCGTGCCGGGGTAGCGCGCGGACAGCCCTTCGAGGCGGAGGAACGACAAGGCGGGCGTGATCCTTCGGTGGCGAAGCGAGTGGACCGGGGGCGCCGGCACGGGTCAAGCCGACGAAGGATGGCCCCGGCGCGGTTGTGGACCAGGACTGCTCAAGGCGCCGGCAGGACGCCCTGCGTTGCGCGCCGGGCGCGCGTCCCTATCCTGTGAGGCGTGCCGACGCCTCCCACGCCGGGGCGGGTTCCGGGCTTCGTCCGTCCCGATCCCGTCACCTTCACCTTCGCGGGCCGATCCGTCCCCGCCCATCCCGGCGAGAGCGTCGCCGCCGCGTTGCTGGCGGCCGGCGTCACGCGACTGGGGGAGGGTGTGGCGGCCCCACGCGCGGCGTTCTGCTTCATGGGGACGTGCCAGGGCTGTCTCGTCCGCGTCGGCGGGCGGTTGGCCCAGGCGTGCATCGTTCCCGTGCGAGCGGGCCTCGTGGTCGAGGTGGCATGACCTGGGACGTCGCGGTCCTCGGCGCCGGTCCCGCCGGGATGGCCGCAGCGACGGAGGCCGCGTCGCGCGGCGTGCGGACCCTTCTGTTGGATGAGTCGCCCGCACCGGGTGGTCAGGTGTATCGCGCCACCCCGCCCGGCTTCGCCGCGAAGCCGGATCGCGACGCGCGGGACGGGGACGCGCTCCGTGCCGCCCTCGCGGTCTCTGGCGCGACGGTGCTGGCGGGGCGCCGGGTCTGGGGCCTCGGCGGCGGGCCGCTGGTGCCGGAGGGCGAGCCGGACGCGCCCTTCACCCTCTCCACACTTCCCGCCGAGGGCGCGCCGGAGGAGCACGTCGCGCGCGCCCTCATCCTCTGCCCGGGGACGACGGAACGGATCATCCCCTTCCCCGGCTGGACGCTGCCGGGCGTGATCGGGCTGGCCGGGGCGACGATCCTGCTGAAGGCCTGGGGCGTGCTGCCGGGGCGGCGGATCGTCGTCGCGGGGGTGGGGCCGCTGCTCTACGCGGTGGCGGCGAAGGCGCTGGCGGGCGGGGCGGAGGTGGCGGCGGTGGTGGACACCGCGACGACCGCCGAATGGGCGCGCGCCCTGCCGGCGCTGGCGGCGCGGCCGGACCTGCTGGCGCGCGGTGCGGCGTGGCGGGCGGCGCTGGTGCGGGCTCGGGTGCCGGTGCTGGCGGGACACGCGATCGTGCGCGCGGAGGGGGAGGATGCGGTCGCGGCGGTCGTCGCGGAACCCCTCGCGGGCGGCGCGGCGCGACGCTTCGGGGCGGATGCGCTCTGCGTCGGCCACGGGCTGGTTCCAGCAACCGAAGCGACGCGCACCTTCCGCGCGCGACACCTCTACGACGCGGGGCGCGGCGGCTGGGCGCCGGAACTGGACGATGATGGCCGCACCTCCGTCACCCGA
>CAXVWQ010000111.1:0-11898 GCA_964263755.1 Roseomonas sp.
GCCTCGGCCGCCGGGGCGGGGCGGGGCGCCTCAACCACGGGCGGCGGGGGCGGCGCGGCGGCGCGCTCCCGCTCCTCGCGCTGGCGCTCCTCCAGGGCCTTCAGGCGCACGGCCTGTTCGCCCTGGGTCAGGGCGCGCGGCGCCGGACCGGAGGCACGGGGCCCGGAGGCCTTCGGGGGGCCTGCCGCCGGCGTGGCGGGCGCCGGGCGCGCTGCCATCGTGGCGGCCCCGGGGCCGACCCGCTTCTTCACCACCTCCACCTGCACGGTCTTCGACCGGCCATGGGAGAAGGATTGGCGGACGGAGCCCGCCTGTTCGGTCTTGCCGAAGGCCATCCCGGTGCTCGGGCGCAGCGAGAGGCGTCCCGCGGGCGCGGCCCCTCCCTTCGTCTCGTCCTTCGTGTTCTCGTCGCTCATCCGCTACCTTGAACCTTGTCCGTCCGCGTCCTGCGCGTGGCCGCGCGGACGGTTGCCGTTGCCGTCCCGGCGCGGGGCGGGCATCGTGCCCTCCCCCGCCGATCCGGGTTTCGCTGCCAGTCCGCGCAGCCGCGCGGCCTCGACCCCGATCGCCTTCGCGAGACGTCCCGGCGCGACGGCGACATGCACCGCGTGGTCGCGCCCGAACACCCCGCCGAGTTCCGCGGCCGTCAGCGCCGCGACGACCGTGGCATCGCTGCCACCGGCCAGTCGCGCCCGCTCGGCCGGGCTCCCGTCACTCGCCTCCACCAGCACGGCCACGCGGCCGGTGGTGATCCATTCCCGCACGGCGTGGAACCCCGTGACCGCCTGCCCCGCGCGCCGCGCGAAGCCGACGAGGTCGCGGAGGCGTCGCCGCAGCCCGTCCTCGATGGCTTCGCGAAGGTCGGCGGGAACGCGCACCGGCCCGCGGGCGGCCTTGGTGAAGGCCCCGCGGGAGAGGGCGCGTTCTAGCACGTCTGCCTTCGCGCTCAACCACATTCCCCGCCCCGGGAGGCGGTTCGCGAGGTCGGGGGTGAGGGTGGGTGCTCCACCCCCGGTGCCCGACGGGGCGAGGACGAAGCGGATCATCGCCTCCTTCGGCGCCGTCTCCCGCGTCGCGATGCAACGGCGGAGGGGGCCGCGTTCGGCGTCCGACCTCATCTGGGGGGCCGGGGCGGGGCTTTCATCCCCGGGACCGGCCGGCGCGACGGGTCGCACCGCGAGCGCCGGCGCATCGTCACCCGCGACGGCCGTCGCGGGGCCCGTGCCGTTCGCCCGCGGCCCCCCCCGTCGCGGGGTGGTCGCCTCGTCGGGGCCGGGCCTCACCGCGCGCTGGCGGCGCTTCCCCTTGTCCTTGCCGGAAGCCTTGGGCGCCGAAGCCCCGGGCGCGGCGCGCGTGGCGCCCTCGCCGGCGGGCGCATCAGCGCCGCCGGTCGCCGCCCCGGAACGGGGCCGTCGCTGGGGCCGCCTGGCACCCGCGTCCCTCAAGGGTCACCGCATCACGCGTCGCCGGACGGGCGGGCGGCGGGCGTCGTGCCCTCCGTCCCCTCGTCCGTCGCGTCGTCGGGATTGGTGTCCGGCGTCACGTCGCTCGGCATCGTCTCGGCATCCGCGACGGCGTCGGGCTCCTCGCCGCCGGCCATCGCCTCGTCGGCCGGGGCGTCCTCGCCCTCCGCGGCCGCAACCTCCGGCGCGTCGCCGAACCAGCCGGCGCCCTGGCGCGCGGCCATGATGATGGCGTTCGCCGTCTCCTCGTCGAGGCTCTCCTCGCCGAGCATCTCGATGAGTTCGTCCGACGCCAGGTCGGCGAGGTCGTCGAGCGTCTTCACGCCCTTCTCGCCGAGGGAGACGAGCATGGCGGGGGTGAAGCCGCCGGTCTCGCCGACCGCGTCGGCCACGCCCATCTCGCGGCGCTTCTCGTCGAGTTCGCCGTCGCGCTTCTCAAGGCTCGCGGCGGCGCGGCGCTTCAGCTCGGTGGCGACGGATTCGTCGAACCCCTCGATCTCCGCGAGGTCCTCGTCGGCGATCTCGATGATCTCCTCCAGCGTCGCGAAGCCCTCCGTCACGAGCAGCCCGGCGATCACGTCGTCCACGTCGAGGCCCTCGACGAAGAGGTCGGAGCGCTTCTTGAAGTCGGACGTCCGGCGCTCGCTCTCCTCGGCCTCCGTCAGGATGTCCACGTCGTAGCGCGTGAGCTGGGACGCGAGGCGGACGTTCTGGCCGCGGCGACCGATGGCGAGCGACAACTGGTCATCGGGAACGACGACCTCGACGCGGTGGCCCTCGTCGTCCAGCACCACCTTCGTCACCTCGGCGGGCGCGAGGGCGTTGACGATGAAGGTCGGCTGGTCGGACGACCAGGGGATGATGTCGATCTTCTCGCCCTGGAGTTCGGCGACGACGGCCTGGACGCGGGAGCCGCGCATGCCGACGCAGGCGCCGACGGGGTCGATGGAGGAATCGCGGGAGATGACCGCCATCTTGGCGCGCGATCCGGGGTCGCGCGCGACCGCCTTGATCTCGATGGTGCCGTCGTAAATCTCCGGCACTTCCTGGGCGAACAGCTTGGCGAGGAAGCCGGGATGCGTGCGGGAGAGGAAGATCTGCGGGCCCCGCTGCTCCTCCCGCACGTCGTAGATGTAGGCGCGCACGCGGTCGCCGTTGCGGTAGGCCTCGCGCGGGATCGTCTCGTCGCGGCGCAGCAGGGCCTCGGCCTTGCCGAGTTCGACCATGAGGTTGCCATACTCGGTGCGCTTGACGATGCCGTTGACGATCTCGCCGACGCGGTCCTTGTACTCGTCGAACTGCTTCTTGCGCTCCACCTCGCGCACGCGCTGGACGATGACCTGCTTCGCGGTCTGCGCGGCGATGCGGCCGAAGTCGATCGGCGGCAGCGGGTCCACGATGAACTCGCCGGCCTTCGACTCCGGACGGAACTTGAGGGCGATCCGCAGCGGGATCTGCGTGTCCTCGTTCTCCACCGGCTCGGCCTCGACGATCTCGGTCCAGCGGGTCAGCGTCACGCGGCCGTCCTTGCGGTCGATCGCGGCGCGGATGTCCTTCTCCTGCCCGTACTTCGCGCGGCCGGCCTTGCCCATGGCTTGCTCCATCGCGTCGATCACCTCCTCCCGCTCGATCATCTTCTCGCGGGCGACGGCGTCGGCGACCTGGAGGAGTTCGGGGCGCGCGATCTCGATGGCGGCGGCCATGGTCTAGTTCCTCTCCGAGGGGGGACGGGCGCGGGCGCCGTCCTTTTTTGCCGAGCCGGGCTTTGCCGAGCCGGGCTTCACCAAGCCGGGCTTCGTCGTGCGGGGCTTGGCGATGCGGGCGGCGTTCTTCGCGGCGAAGCGGCCGGGGCCGCGGCGCGGGATGCCCGGGACAGCATCGCTGGCGGGATCGCCGGCGGGATCGCTGGGGGTGTCGCCGTCCGTCGGCGTCGCGTCGGTGCTCGCGACGCCGGTCGGCGGGCGCCAGCGCTGGGGCAGCCCCTCCGCCTCCTCCGGCTCGACCGTCGCCGTGGCGGCGATGAGTTCGTCCGTCAGCACGAGCTTGGCGCGGCGGATGACCGCGCGGGGGATCGTCACGGCCTCCCCGCCATCCTCCGGCTTCAGCACCACGTTCTCCTCATCCGCCGAGAGGATGCGGCCGCGCCAGTGGCGGCGCCCGTCCTGCGGCACGTGCAGCTCGGCGATCGCGGCGTGGCCGAGGAAGCGCGTCCAATCCTTCGTCCGCGTCAGCGGGCGGTCGATGCCGGCGGATGAGACCTCGAGGCTCCACAACCCGGGGAAGGGATCGTCCACGTCCATTACGGCGCCGACAGCGTGGGAGATCGCCTCGCAGTCGGAGACGCCGATGAGCGAGCCGTCGGCGCGGTCGGCCATCACCTGCACCGTCGGTCGTTCCTTCCCTTGCACCTGCACGCGGACGAGTTCGTAGCCCATCGCCCCGAGGGTGGGGGCGATGGCGGTGGCGATGCGGGCCTCCAGGCCCTCATGCTGCGGCAGGTCGGTGATGTCGCGGGCGTCGGCCAAAACAAAAAAGGCGGCCCGTGAAGGCCACCCCCCGTACGAAGCGGATGAGTTGATGAAGCCCCCATCTAGCGTGACGGGGGGGCCGGGACAAGGGCGGCGTCGTGGTTGCTCCTGACCATCCTGCCTCCACGGCGTCGCCCGGCACGGGGACGGGCGGGGCAGCGGTGGCGGGACGGTGCCTGCACGCGGCGAAACCAGGCCGTGCCCGGGGCATTGAGAGGAGAGCATCGCGGGGCGCGACATGGGCGGACGGGCCGGATGGCGGGTCGCGGGCGTCCTGGCCGTATTCCTCGCCGCCGGATTCCCCTCCGCCGGGGCCGCCGCCCGCACGCCGCCGGAGATGCCGCCCCAACCGCTGCCGCCCGGCATCGCCGTCACGCCCCTGACGGGGCCCGTGACGATCGGGGGCGAAGCATGGGGACCGTTCCGCCGCGCCTGCTTCGGCACGCGCCTTAGCGGCGGCGTGCACGGGCCGGGGGGAGAGGTTCTCACCCGGTGCCTCCGCTTCGCCGGGGTCAGGCCCGCGCCGGGCGGCGCGCGGGTGACCGCCGTGCGGGAGGACGTCCCGGACGAGCCGCGGCCGCGCTTCGGGCGGAGCGAGGCGGGCGTGATCTCCGGCTGGACCCTCCTCGCCCCGAATGGCGCCGCGCCTCCTCCGGGGAACGACGACGCGGCGGGAGGGTGGGAGGAGAACCTCCGCGCCCTCGCCCTCCCGCCCGGACGCCTCGCGCCGGGCGAGGTGGTGCGGATGCCCGACGCCACGGGATGGTGGGTCGGCGGACGGCTCCCGATGGGGGAGGTGCCTTGCACGGCGGAGGGCACGGCGCGCCACCGCGGGCGGCCCTTGGTCGTGCTGCGGTGCGAGCACCGCGTCGCCCGCGACGGAGTGGAGGGGAGGGGAGGGTCCGATCGGTGCGGGTCGCCCTCCGGGCCGTCTTCCTCGTGAACGGCGACCCGACCTTCAGCCCGATGATGCACGTGATGCAGGCGCGGGTCGCGCACGACGTGACGGCGTGGGTCGAGGTCGGGGAGGGAAACGCGCCACCCCCGCTCTGACGACCGCCGCCGGGGCGACCGCCCCCCGGATCAGTCCCCGTCGCGCGCCGCCTTCTCCGAGAGCGGCTTGCCCGCGCCCATCCCGGCGGCGTGGTCCTTCTCGGCACGCCCCTGGGTGGCGCCGCTCGTCGCGTCGGTGTCGCGGCCCTCGGCCATCGCCTTCGACGCGGAGGGCTTGGGGTGGCCGTGCCCTCCCTCGGTGGGGGACGGCGCCACCCCGCCCTCGGTCACGTTGGGGGAGGAGGGGAGGTGGTTGCCGGCGACGAGGGGCTTGTCGCCGATCTGCTTCTTCTCGGTCATGCCGCATGAACCCCGGCGGGCGGGGCGGGTTGCGCACCCTGAGGCCCCCCAACCAGCACTCCCCCGGGACCTGCCGCGTCCCGCCTCGCAGCAGTCCACGGCAGTCCCGAAAAACTAGGTGTTCATGGCGTCGAAGAAGTCCTGGTTGGTCTTGGAGTATTTCAGCTTCTCCAGGTGGAACTCCATCGCGTCGTTCGTGCCCATCGGGTTCAGGATGCGGCGCAGCACCCACATCTTCGACAGCTCGGCGCGGTCCACCAGCAGCTCCTCCTTCCGCGTCCCGGACTTGGTGATGTCGATCGCGGGGAAGGTGCGCTTGTCCGAGAGCTTGCGGTCCAGCACGATCTCCGAGTTGCCGGTGCCCTTGAACTCCTCGAAGATCACCTCGTCCATGCGCGAGCCCGTGTCGATGAGGGCGGTCGCGATGATGGTGAGCGAGCCGCCCTCCTCGATGTTGCGGGCGGCGCCGAAGAAGCGCTTGGGCCGCTGCAGCGCGTTGGCGTCCACGCCGCCCGTCAGCACCTTGCCCGAGGACGGGATGACGGAGTTGTAGGCGCGGCCGAGGCGGGTGATGGAGTCCAGCAGGATCACCACGTCCCGCTTGTGCTCCACGAGCCGCTTGGCCTTCTCCAGCACCATCTCCGTGACCTGGACGTGGCGCGTCGCCGGCTCGTCGAAGGTCGAGGCGACGACCTCGCCGCGCACCGTGCGCGACATGTCCGTCACCTCCTCCGGCCGCTCGTCGATCAGCAGGACGATGAGGAAGACCTCGGGGTTGTTCGCCGAGATGGACTTGGCGATGTTCTGCAGCATCACGGTCTTGCCGGTGCGCGGCGGCGCGACGATGAGGGCGCGCTGGCCGAGGCCGATCGGCGCGACGAGGTCGATCACGCGGTGCGTGTTGTCGGCCATCGGGCCCTTCTTCGAGGCCTTGCCCTCCACCGCCTCGGCCGTGGCCTGCGGGTTCTCCATCTTCAGCGGGCGCGTGGGATAGAGGGGCGTGAGGTTGTCGAAGTTCACGCGGTGGCGGACCGCTTCCGGCGGCTCGAAGTTCACCGTGTTGACCTTCAGCAGCGCGAAGTAGCGCTCCCCGTCCTTCGGCGCGCGGATCTGGCCCTCCACCGTGTCGCCGGTGCGCAGCGCGAAGCGCCTCACCTGGGCAGGACTGACGTAGATGTCGTCCGGGCCCGGGAGGAAGTTGGACTGCGGGTTGCGGAGGTAGCCGAAGCCGTCGGAGAGGATCTCCAGCGTGCCGTCGCCGTAGATCGCCGTCTCGTTGTCCGCGAGCGTCTTGAGGATCGCGAACATCATGTCCTGCTTGCGGAGCGAGGACGCGTTCTCGACGCCGACCTCCTCCGCGAACGCCAGCAGGTCGGGGGGCGTCTTCGCCTTGAGGTCTGAGAGGTGCATGTCGTGGAGGGAGCCCGGATGGGGTGAGGTCGTGCGGGGGAGATCGAAGGACCGATGGGATCGGGGATGCTGCGAGGGGCAACCCTCCGCCGGGGAGGCGGGGTCCTGATGCGCGGGGCATGATGCCGGACGAATCCGGGGCCCGTGGCGGGGCCGACCCTAGGGGGGCGGCCGGTCGCGCGTCAAGGCGGAGGTGGGTGCGACGTCCCGCGGGAACAAGGGTTTGCGCCGGGTGGCCCAGAGCAGGGCGCCCGCGAGGGTGAGGGTGACGAAGGGGGCGAGGCCGATGCTGCCGGCGAGGAGCGTGCCGGTTCCCGCGACGTTCATCCCGGCGTGGAGGAGGATCGCGACGACGAGCGCATAGCCCGTGGGCGACACCCGCGCGGCCATGCGCCCGAGCCCCCAGTGGAGGGCGACGGAGGCGAGGGCACCGGGAACCACGATGGCCAGGGACCCCGGCGAGGTGATGAAGGCAAAAAGCTTCGCCACGCCTTCCAGGAGGCCGAAGGCCAGCCCCGTCGCCCCCCAGGGCACGCGGAACAGCCGGGTGCAGGCGAGTTTCAGGATCTCCTCCGTCACGGGCGCGACGACCCCGAAGAAGAGGAGCGTGAAGGGGATCGGGCGAAGGCCGAGGACGCCGCCGAGCCACGCCGCGCCGAATTGCAGCGCCACGGCGGCGAGGCCCGCGAGGAGGGCGGCCGCGGCGGCGCTCAAGGCATGGGCGGCGGGGACCGGCACGGCCCACCATCGCCGTGCCGGCCAAGCCGGGCAAGGGCGGGCCGGGCAAGGGCGGCGGATGCGCCGCCCGGCGGGCGGGCGGGGCATGCCGGGGAGCGGCGGTCCCGCGCCGGACGGGCGGGGCCCGCGGCGGCATTGCCGCGCGGTGCGCCGCACCAAACATGGGCCGTGACATGTCCCTCGCGAAACTCGCCCTCCTCGTCTTCGTCCTCCTCTGGCTCCTGCCGATCGCCGCCTCCGCCGTCATCCATGCCCGCACCGGCATCGGCGCGGACTGGTGGATCGCGGACCGCTCCTCCGCCGGGCTCCTGCCGACCGCGGCCCGCCACCCGGATGCCGTCGTGCGCGTCCTCGCGGCGCCGACGGTGCGGTGGCGCGGGATCGTCGCGGTGCATTGCTGGATCGTCGTGAAGCCCGCGGGCGCGGACCGCTACACCCGCTACGACTACACCGCCTGGGGCGACCCGATCCGCGTCGACGGCTTCGCCCCGGACGGCCGCTGGTTCGGCCGCATCCCGGAGGTGGTGTTCGCCGCCGACGGCCCCGCCGCCGCGGCGATGATCCCCCGCCTGCGCGCCGCCATCGCCGAATACCGCTGGCGCGAGCGCGGCCACTACCGCGCCTGGCCCGGCCCGAACTCCAACACCTTCGTCCAGGCCGTGCTGGAGGCGGTGCCGGAGGCCGGCGCCGTGCTGCCGCCCACCGCCATCGGCAAGGACTACCCGCATGACGGCCGCTGGCTCGGCCCCACCCCCTCCGGCACCGGCCTCCGCCTCACCCTCGGCGGCCTCGCGGGCCTGACGCTCGGCTGGGTGGAAGGGCTGGAGGTGAACATCCTCGGCGCCGTGGCCGGCCTCGACCTGCGGCGACCCGCCATCAAGCTCCCGGGCTTCGGCCGCATCGGAATGCCGGCAGCCCCCGCCACGGCGCCGCCCGTCGGCGCCCCCCACGGCGGGGCCGCCTGACGCCGGCGCGCGGTCGGCCCGCCCCTTTCTCGGGAGGTGCGCCTGTGGGCTGGGAGAAGGGCTTTGCCCTCCTCCCAGACCCTCCACCCACCAGGGGGCAGCGGCCCCCTGGTGGGTGGAGGTCTGGAGGAAGGCAGAGCCTTCCTCCAGCCCCACAAGCGCAACCTCTCCGGGAAAGGGCGGGCCGGTCGCTACGCCCGTCGCAGCCAGGCGCCGGAGCCCCGGGTTGCGGTGATCGTGCCGCCGTTCATCACCACCTCGCCGCGGCGGATGGTCATCACTGGCCAGCCGGTCACGGGGATGTCCTCGTAGGGGGTGTAGTCGATGGCGTGGCGCATGAGGTCGTTCGTGATCGTCACGCGGTGCGTCGGGTCCCACAGCGCGATATCCGCGTCGCTGCCGATCGCGATGACGCCCTTGCGGGGGTAGAGGCGGGCGATCTTCGCGGGGTTGGTGGCGATGAGGCGGGCGAAGTGCGGCACGTCGATCCGGCCCTTCGACACGCCTTCGGAGAAGGTGAGCGGCGCGCGGGCCGCGAGGCCGGGGATGCCGTTGGGGATGCGGTCGAAGGAGGCGTCGCGGCCGTTGCGGCCCTTGCCGAGCGGGCCGTGGAAGGAGAAGCCGCAGTGGTCGGAGGTGACGACGTCCAGCACGCCGCGGCGGATCATCTCCCAGGTGCGGGCGTGGTCCTCCTCCGTGCGGGGGGGCGGGGAGCAGATGAACTTCGCGCCCTCGAAGCCCGGCCGGTCCATGTCGTCGGCGATGAGGGTGAAGTATTGCGGGCAGGTCTCCGCCGTCACCGCCACGCCGCGGGCCTGGGCGTCGGCCACCACCTCCGCGACCTCCGCGCAGGAGACGTGGAAGACCTGGATCGGCTGGCCGACGAGTTCGGCGAGCGCGATGGCGCGGTAGGTCGCTTCCCGCTCCACCACGGGGGGGCGGGAGGTGGCGTGGTATTTCGGCGCGACGTGCCCGGCGGCCAGCAGCGCGCGGGTGGCGGCGCCGATCGCGTCGTAGTTCTCGCAGTGGACGTGGACCATCAGGCCGAGGCGCTTGGCCGTTCCCAGCACCGCGAGGAAGTCGTCGTCGGAGAGGTGCAGCGTGTCGTAGGTGAGGAAGGCCTTGAGCGAGCCGACGCCGTCGGCCACCACCTCCGGGATCTCCGCCAGCGCCTGCGGCGTGGGGTCGGTGACGATCTGGTGGAAGGAGTGGTCCACCATGGCGTGCGCGGCGCGGGCGCGGGCGGCGCGGTGCTGTTCGAGGATGCCGCCGCCCTTGAACTGGGGGGTATGGGCGACGAGGGTGGTGGTGCCGCCGGCGAAGGCGCTCTCCGAGGCGGTGACCCAGGTTTCCTCGTGGACGGTGCCGTCGGGCAGGGCTTCCTCGACGTGGCAGTGGGTGTCCACGCCGCCGGGCAGGACGAGCAGGCCGTCCGCCTCGATGACGGCGGAGGCGTCGGAGACGGCGTCGCCGATGGCGGCGATGCGGCCGCCGGCGATGCCGATGTCGGCGCGCACCAGGGCGTCGTTCACCACCGCCATGCCGCCGCGGATCGCGAGGTCGTATGTCGCCATGTCCGTCTGTCCCCGCTGCCGCCCGGGGTTATCGTCGGTCCGCCGCGGCCTCCGTCCCGTAGCCCCGGCCGTAGCGCGCCTCAAGCCTCCGCTGGACGAAGTCCCAGGCGGTGGTGAGGGCTAGGTAGTAGAGGGCGGCCACCGCGAAGAGTTCGAGGACGAGGAAGCGTTCCTGGATGAGGATCTGGGTGCGGCGCAGGAGTTCCTCCATCGAGATGACGGAGGTGACGGAGGTGGTCTTCAGCAGCCCGTTCACGGAATTGCCGAGCGGCGGGATGATGATCCGGAAGGCCTGGGGCCAGGTGACGAGGCGGAATGCCTGGGCGGAGCGCAGCCCCAGGGCCAGCCCCGCCTCCCGCTGGCCGCGGGCGACGGCGGCGATGCCCGCGCGGACGATCTCCGAGAGGTAGGCGGCCTCGTTCAGCGAGAGGCCGAGGAGCGCGGCCTCCACCACGCTCAGCCGCGGGCCGAAGAGGGGGAGGCCGGTGTAGATGATCAGCAGCTGCACCAGCAGCGGCGTGCCGCGGAAGATCCAGCAGTAGAAGGCCGCGGCCCCCGACGCGACGCGGTTGCCGGAGAGGCGCATGAGCGCGATGACGATGCCGAGGACCAACCCCGCCGAGAGGGAGGCGACGGTGAGCCAGAGCGTCGTGATCGCGCCGTGCAGCAGGAAGGGGTTGGTGAGGTAGCCGAAGAAGCCGCCCCAGTCCCAGACCCCCATGGGGGATTCAGCCCGGACCCATCACGGCGAAGTCGCCTGGCGCGATGCCGACGCCGTAACGGTCGAACAGCGCCTTGAGCGAGCCGTCCGCCGTCATCTCCGCCATGACCTTCGACACCTCGTTCGCCAGCGTGCGCGAGCGGAACGCCAGCGCCGCGGGCGTCGCGTTGATGCCGTTCAGCACACGGGGGAAGTCGCCGCGGCGGTCGTATTCGGCGGCCACGGCGTCGATGGAGGTCACGCCCTCCACCTGACCGGCGCGCAGCGCCTGGAAGGCGATGGCGAAGTTGTCGAAGGTGCGGATGGTGATGGGGCGCCCGCCGGCGGCGACGATGCGCTCGCTCATGGCGCGCAGCGACCGTTCCTCGAAGCCGCCGATCTCCACGCCGATGGCGCGACCAGCGAGGTCGGGCTCGCCGCGCAGGTTCAGGGGGTTGCCGCGGGCGGCGGAGATGGCGACGGCGTTGTTCTCGTAGCGGATCATCTGCATGAGGCGGGCGCGTTCCTCCGTGTAGAAGATGCCCGTGTTGATCATGTCCCAGCGCCGCGCCGCGAGGCCGGGGACCATCGCGGAGAACTCGATGCGGATGTATTCGGGGGTGAGGCAGAGGCGGCGCGCGATCTCCGTCCCGAGTTCGATCCGCATGCCCCCGAGTTGCCCACCGGAATCCACGAACTGCAGCGGCGGCAGGGTGGGGTTGGTGGACATCACGAGCGTGCGCGGCTTCACCAACTCCGAATCCGCCACGCGCGGCTGGCAGGTCTGGGCGGCGGCCGGCAGGGCGAGTGCCGCCAGCGCGGCGGCGAGCGCGATCCGTCGGAGCATCGTCGGTATCCTTCTATTCGGCCGCGAGCGGCGCGGCGACGTCCAGCCCGATCCCGCGCAGCACCGCGGCGAGCGCGGGATGATCCCGGGCGGGCAGCGGCAGGCGGGGCGGGCGCGGGTCGCCCATGTCCATTCCCATCAGCCGGAACGCCGCTTTCGTGCCCGCGACGTAGCGCGGCCCGCCGACCCAGGGCAGCAGCGGCGCGAGGCGGCGATACAGCGCCAGGGCCCGGTCACGGTCCGCATCGAACGCCGCGGCGTGGAACATCTCGCTGCTGAGGCGCGGCGCGACGTTGGAGCACACCGCGACCCAGCCGATC
>CAXVWQ010000112.1:0-6405 GCA_964263755.1 Roseomonas sp.
CCGCAAGTCCGCCCCGTACGCCTGCCCCCGCCGCCACGCCATCGCACCGCCTCCGGCCATCACCGGAGAGCAATGAATCACATCACGCCGCGCCAGGGCCAATCACGATCCGATTCCACACCGCCTGGAACGGGTCTAGCCTGGGTGTGGTGGGGCAGGAGGGCGTGGTCGAGGACGTGGGCCGCGTGGTGGAGTTCTTCCGCGAGGTCACTAGCAGAGGCTTCCAGTGCACCGCGCGGGACCAGCCCGGTACTCATCGAACGCTGGTCGCCTGCACGCGGCGGGGCGGTGAGGCACCCGGTCGGCTAGTGTATCACGCGGGCTTCCAGGGTGCGGGCACGATGGTGCTGGAGCGTGTGGACGTGGATGGCAGCAGGCGCGGTGAGAGGGAAACCGCGCGCCACGTACGCGAGGTGTTGGCCGGCGAGCCCCTGGCGCCTGCTGGGGCGGCCCGCTCGGCAGTCAGCCCTGCCGTGACGCCGCCCGTTCGTCAGGAGGCCGGTTTGCCCCGCATCCGCCTGGGAACGTTGTATCGAGAGGCTCGCGCCGCGCTACAGCGGCAGGGATGGGAGCCGGTGCGAGTGCCCGGCGCTGACACCTGCTACCCCGGGGATGAGCGGTGCCAGGGTAGGCCCGAGATGATATCATGTTCCGGCACGGGACTGGCGTACTGCGTCTTTGTTTGGCGCCGTGGGGAGAGGATGGCGCAGATCACCACTGCCGGCGAGACCCAGCCCGCCGTGCAGGACGTGAGTACGTTCCGAGCGGAGCGGCGCTGACCGTTACCTCCTCGCGGCTAACTCAAGTACCCGACCGGCCGATACCGAGGCATGCCGCCGCAGGCGCATTGCGCTCCTTCTGGCACGAGGCCCAGCAAGGCTGTATGGTCGCGCCATGGCGACGATGATCTCCGAGGTTTACGACGCCTTCCGCGCGGCCGAGGGCGTCGGAGAGGAGAAGGCCCGCAAGGCGGCCGAGGCCATCGCCGCCTACGAAACCCGCTTCGCCGGCCTCGACGTGAAGTTAGAGGAGGTGAAGGGCACGCTCCGCGTCGTGCAGTGGATGCTCGGCACGGTCATCGCCGGTGTCGCCGCACTCGTCATCCGATCGTTCGCCTAGCGGCCCAGGGCGAGCACGCCGTAGCCAGTGCATCCGATCGCTGCCGTCGCGCTCGGTTTCGCACTCGTCCTCTTGCTTGCCGCCGCGGCCTGGGCAGTGGTCGGCCTTCGACGCGAGACTGGGTGGACGCAGGTTGAAGCCATCGTTTGTGATCCCGACCCTCCGCTGGCCCGGCCACGCCCCCAGGACGTGTTCGTCATGTTCGAGGGACCCTTTGGTCCGACCGTGTCCCGCTTGACCGGAACGGACGGCCCTTTGGACGGGCTCGGCATCGGACGGCGACTTCGGATCGCGTTCGATCCCGCCGATCCTTCCCGTATCGAGATGGTCGAAACGGGTGGAAAGGTTCTGACCATCGCGTTGTGCGCGCTCATGGCCGTCGCGCTGATCGCGACAGCAGCGCGCCCATGACCCGCCCCCAGGACCTCCACGACCCCGGCGGCAAGGTCCGCCTCCGCATCACCCCAGACGTCATCTCCCGCGCCGAGTTCAGCGCGGACGGCCGCTACCGCACAGTCCTCGAACGCCGCTGGGACAACCTCCCCTTCGGCGCCCCCGGTGTCACCGCCTGGATCATGATGAACCCGAGCACGGCCGACGAGACCGTGGACGACCCCACCGTCCGCCGCGCCCGCGACTTCACCCGCCGCTGGGGCGGCGGCGCCATGGTCGTCCTCAACGCCTTCGCCCTCCGCGCCACCCGCCCGGAGATGCTCCTGGCCGACCCGGACCCCGTCGGCCCCGGCAACGACGCCGCCATCGCCGCCTGGTCCGCCCGCGCCGACCGCGTCATCGCCGCCTGGGGCCTCTTCCCCAAGCCCCTCCGTCCCCGCAACACCGAACTCGCCGCGATCCTCGCTGCCGCCGGCGTCATCCCCCTGGCCCTCCGCGTCACCGCCGACGGCACACCCGGCCACCCCCTCTACGTCGCGGGCGACACGGTCCCCCTGCCGTGGCAGCCCAGGCCCGTGCCCGGCGGCGCGGTCGCCGAGACCGGAAGGACGGGGGATCGCTAGGGAACACGAGGCGCCGTGCGGCCCGAGGCCGCCGGCACGGCCTCACGCGGTCGGCGCCCCACGCACCGGGCACCGGAGCCCGGTTCACGCCGGCCCGGCCGTGGACCGTTGCGGGCGGCGGGGCCGCTCCTAGAGGTTGCGCTCCAGCAGCGCCACCAGCGCCCGCTCGCGCGGCTGCCGGTCCCCCACGTTCACGCCGGGCTCCCAGTTGATGCTCAGGACGCCGCCCTCGAACGTCAGGCCGTTGGGGTAGTTCGTCAGCGGACGGGTCCGCTCGTCGTACCGGATGAGGATGCGGGTCAGCTTCGCCCGCAGCGCGTCGCGTCCCATCGCGTCGCGGGTGATGGAGGTCAGCGCCGCCACGAGCGGGTCGAAGATCGTGTGCCCGTAGTAGTCCGGCGCGGCATAGCGCGCGGCCTGGCCGGGCCGGGCGATCTGCTCCCATTCCACCGTGATCGGGACCGGGAAGCCGGCGGCGCGCTGGATCGCCGCCTCGATCCCCGGCCATTGCTCGGACTGGTAGGCGGCGATGCCCCGTCGTTCGCCGAGCGCCAGCCCCTGGCCGAAGGCGAGGCCGGGCACGACGGTCAGGGCGGTGACGGCAAGCAAGGCGGCGCGCCGCTGCATGGGCGGAGTCTCCCTCTGGTTCGCCATGCAAGCGCCCCGGACCCGGCCGGTCAAAACAAATAACCGCACCCCGCCGCCGCGCGGCGAAATGGGCGTGCCCGATCCGCGTCGGGGGCATTCACCGGGGGGGAGGCCGGTGTTGCGGCCCCGTGCGGGAGGACGGCCGGCGCGACGATCGGGGCGGAGCTCGCATCGGGCGTCGGCGTTCCGGGGGCGTGTCGAGGCGCGACGATCCCGTCATGATCCGATGACGGCGGCGGACGTCGCCTGCTACGAGAACCGGCCGCTCCGCACCGCGTCCCGCAGCGGCACCTTCTGCAGCTTCCCCGTGGAGGTCTTCGGCACCTCCTCGAACACGATCCGCTTCGGCGCCTTGAACCCCGCGATGCGTTCGCGGACGTGCGCGATCAGCTCCGCCTCGCTCGCCGCCGCCCCCGGCTTCAGTTCCACGAAGGCCCAGGGCACCTCGCCCCACTTCTCGTCCGGCGCCGCCACCACCGCCGCCACCGCCACGGCGGGATGCTTGTACAGCGCGTCCTCCACCTCGATGGAGGAGATGTTCTCCCCGCCTGAGATGATGATGTCCTTCGCCCGGTCGCGCAGCTGCACGTAGCCGTCGGGGTGCTTCACGCCGAGGTCGCCCGTGCGGAACCACCCCCGCGCCAGAGCCTTCTCCGTCGCGGGAAGGTCCTTGAGATACCCCTTCATCACCATGTTCCCGCGCATCACCACCTCACCCATCGCGACGCCATCGGCCGCCACGGGCACGTCCCCCTCCCCGAACACGTCCAACCCTTCGAGCGTGACGTAGCGCACCCCCTGCCGCGCCATCAGCGCCGCGCGATCGGCGGCCGGCTTCGCGTCGTCCGCCGCCTTCCACTCGTTCACCGCGGCGGGCCCGTAGCATTCCGTCAGCCCGTAGATGTGCTTCACGCGAACCCCCGCCGCGTCCGCCGCCGCCAGCACCGCCTCGGGCGGGGCCGCCCCCGCGGTCCCGAACACCACCCCCGTCCCTCCCACCCGCTCCGCCGCGCCCACGAGCGTGGACAGCACGATCGGCGCCCCGCACATGTGCGTCACGCGATGCGCCGAGATCGCTTCCCACATCGCCCCCCCGCGCACCGCGCGCAGGCAGACGTTCGTCCCCGCCAGCGCCCCCATCGTCCAGGGAAACGTCCACCCGTTGCAGTGGAACATCGGCAGCGTCCAGAGGTAGGTCGGCGCCGGCGGCAGCCCGCAGGCCAGCACGTTCCCGAGCGCCGACAGGTAAGCCCCGCGATGGTGGTAGACGACCCCCTTCGGCCGCCCCGTGGTGCCGGAGGTGTAGTTCAGCGCGATCGCGTCCCATTCGTCCGACGGCATGACCCATTCGAACGCGGGATCCCCCTCCGCCAGGAACGCCTCGTAGTCGCTGCCCCCGACGGAATGCGGGAACCGCGCCTCCGCATCGTCGTACTCGATGACAACCGGCTTCGCGGCGCAAAGCGCCAGCGCCCTTTCCAGCACCGGCACGAGTTCCCGGTCCACGATCACCGCCCGCGCCTCCCCGTGATCGAGGATGTAGGCCACCGTGTCCGCGTCCAGCCGGATGTTGATCGCGTTCAGCACCGCCCCGCTCATCGGCACGCCGTAATGGCATTCGAGCATCGCCGGCACGTTCGGCAGCAGCGCCGCCACCGTGTCCCCCCGCCCGATCCCGCGCTTCGACAAGGCGGACGCCAGCCGCACCGCCCGGTCCCGGTACTGCCGCCACGTCCACCGCCCCGCCCCATGAACGATGGCGACCCGATCCGGGAACGCTTCCGCCGCCCGCTCGATGAAGGGCAGCGGCGTCAGCGGCTGGTGGTTCGCCGCCGTCCGCGGCAGCGCGTCGTAAGGGTTCATCGGTCGCTCCACCTCGGCGCCCGCCGTTCGAGGAAGGCGCCGATCCCCTCCTCCGCGTCCGCCGCCACCATGTTGTCCAGCATCGCCGCCGTCGCCACCGCGTAGGCCCCATCCAGCGGCAGCCCGCGCTGCGCGTGGAAGGCCCGCTTGCCCGTCCGCACCGCCACCGCCGAGCGCGACGCCACCCGTCCCGCGAACGCCGCAACCTCCGCCTCCAGCGTCGCGTGCGGCACCACCCGCGTCACCAGCCCGATCCGCCACGCCTCCCCGGCGGGGATCGGCTCGCCCGTCAGCAGCATCCCCATCGCCGCCTTCGCCCCGACGGCGCGGGACAGCGCCACCGCCGGCGTCGAGCAGAACAGCCCGATCTCCACCCCCGGCGTGCAGAACCGCGCGGCGTCGGAGGCGATCACCACGTCGCACGACGCCGCCAGCTGGCACCCCGCCGCCGTCGCCATCCCCCCGACCGACGCCACCACCGGCTGCGGCAGAGCCGGGATCGCCTGCATGACCGCCGCGCAGCGCAGGAGCATCTCCCCGAACGACGCCCGCCCCCGGTCCGGCTCGCCGTGGGCGGCCCGCACCTCCTTCAGGTCGTGCCCCGCGCAGAACACCGGCCCGGCCGCCGCGATCACCACGCAGCGCACCCCGTCATCCCCCGCGATGTCGTCCAGCGCCCCGCGCAACGCATCGAGCAGCGCGAGCGACAGCCCGTTCCGCGCCCCCGGCCGGTTCAGCGTCAGCGTCGCCACGCCCCCCGAATCGGCGCGCAGCAGCGGCGGCGCCACCTCCATCCGTTCGGCGATGCTGTCGGGCACGGGCGCCTCCTTCCCGCGGGACCGGTTCCCCCGGCCTCCGCCGCCCGCATCATGCGACGGGAACGCCCCTCCCGCCCAGGGTCGCCGCGCCCGGTCCTGCGGGATCGCCCCCGGGCGCCGCCGGCCCGACCGCGTCGCGGCGAGTCCGGTCGGTCCCTGCCGCGTCGGCCCGCGCCCCGGCCGGCCCGGCGGTGTCCCGGCCGACCGGGTCAGGACCCATCGCGTCCGCCCCGGCCTCGTCCCGCAGGGCCGCATCACGGCCCACGGCGCCGACGCCCACCCCGCCCAGCGCCGCCCGCCGCCGGACGAGGAAGGTCCGCACCGCCGGGTCCTCCGCCAACGCCGCCGCCCGGTCGTAGGCCGCCGCCGCCGCCGCCCGCCCCACCAGCGCCCCCAGCCCCGGCGCCACCATCACCAGCCCCTCGTAGAGCAGCGCCACCACCTCCGCGCCCGCCCCGCCCCCCGGTTCGCCCCCTGGCCCACCCCCCCGGCCCAGCCCCCGCTCGGCGCGACGCGTGCGCCGACTGGATCGCCGCCTCGATGCCGTAGCGCCCGAGCCCGTCCAGCCCGGACCGCGCCCGCACCAGCCGCCCCGCCATCGCCGCGGGGGAGGCGAGGAAGGCCGGCGCGACCCGGGCCGCGTCCCGCCCGAGCACGGCCTGGAGCATGAGCGGCGCCCGCGCCCCCGGGTCCACCGCCGGATGCGCGCAGGCGAACATCAGCCCGAGACGAGGGTCGTCCCCCATCACGCCGCGCGCCGCCCGCTCCTCCTCGATCCAGCGCAGCGCCTCCGCCGCCCCCGCGCGCACCCGCCCGTGCCGCGCCGCCCGCCCGCCGTTGCGCCGCGCCGCGACGAGGAGCCACGCCTCCGGCCGCTCCGGCACCCCGGTGACGGGCCAGCGCGCCAGCGCCGCCGCGAAGGCCTCGGACAGCGCGTCCTC
>CAXVWQ010000113.1:0-6689 GCA_964263755.1 Roseomonas sp.
CAAGGCCTCCAACACCCCCCCAACCACGAATTCCTCCGCAACGGAAGCTCCGGCGGCAACTGGGGAGACGAGGTGGGGGGGGCGGGGGGGGGGGGGGGGGCGGGGGGGGGGGGGGGGGGGGGGGGGGGGGGGGGGCCCCCCCCCCCCCCCCCCCCCCAAAGCGCTACTCCGCGGCGATCCGAAGGCCCTCGCCGGGTAGGCGCCAGCCGTAGCGCGCGTCGAGGCCGAGGCGGCGCACGATTTCGACGCCGCGGGCGAGGTGGGCGGGGTCGAGGCCGCGCAGCGGTCGGCGCAGGTCGCCGGCGGGAAGGCCCACCGCCTGCATCAGGCACTTCACCGCCACGGGGTTGATCGCGGAATACGTGAAGTGCAGCAGCGGGAGGAGGCGGAGATAGGTCTCCCGGAACACCGCGGGCTGCGCCGGGTCGGTCCAGGGCTTCGACAGCGTCGCCATCCCCGCGGGGTCGAGGTTCCCCGTCATGTTGGCGGTGCCGTGGCCGCCGAGCGACATGGTGGGAACCACCAGCCCGAGGTTGGGGGAGTCGCAGCACATCACCGCGCAGTCGGGCGCCGCGGCGAGGACCTGCGCCACCTGCCCGACGCGCGTCGTGCTCTCCTTCAGGACGACGACGTTGGGGTGGCGCATGAGGCGCAGCAGGTGGTCCCAGTGCAGGTCGGACTTCACGCGCGGCGGGTTGTTGTAGATGCCGATGGGCAGGTCCACGGCGTCGGCGCATTCCGCGAAGAAGGCCTCGATGTCGTCCTCCGGCGCGCAGATGTAGGCGGGGGCCGCGAGGATGGCGCCGTCCGCGCCGTTCGCCCTCGCGTGGCGAAGATAGGCGATCGTCGAGGCGGTGTTGTTGCCCGTGCAGCCGTAGAACACGCGCATGCCGCCGCGGGGCATGGCGGCGGTGCGCTCCACGACCTCGCGGCGTTCCTCCGGGGACAGCATGGAGACCTCGCCGGTGGATCCCATGATCAGCACCGCGGAGGTGCCGTTGGCGGCGTGCCAGTCCAGCAGCGTGCGGAAGGCGCCGTAGTCGACGGCTCCGTCGGCGTTGAACGGGGTGATGAGGGCGACGAAGGAACCTTCGAGGCGCATCTTGGTCATGGCGGCAATCCCGGGCGGTGGGGTCGAACATGCCCCCGCGCCCGCCGCGGGACAACCGCGGCCCCTCCCGCGCGCCGCGGGGCGCGTTAGGATGGCCCGATGCAGCACGCCCTCATCCTCGGCGCCGGCATCATGGGCCTCTCCACCGCCTTCGCGCTGGACGCGGCGGGGTGGCGCGTCACGGTGGTGGAGGCGGACCCCGTCCCCAACCCGCGCGGCGCCTCGGTGGACGACCACCGGCTGATCCGCCACGCCTACGGCGCCCAGCGCGGCTACGCGCGGATGGTGGAGGACGCCTACCGCGCTTGGGACGGGGTGTTCGCGGCGGTGGGGGAGCGGCCCTACCTCCGCACCGGCGTCCTCGCGCTCGCCGCCACGGATGAGGGATGGATCGCGGACAGCCGGGCGGCGCTGCACGGCGAGGGGCTGCCCGCCCAGGTCATCGCGCCCGGCGAGGCGGCGGCGCGGCATCCCTGGCTGGACCCGGACGGGATCGGGGTGGCGTTCATCTCGCCCGACGGCGGCGTGCTGCTGGCACGGCGGATCGTCGTGGCGCTGCACCGGCACCTGACGGCGCGCGGCGTCGCCTTCGTCCGCGCCACGGCGCGGGAGGCCGATGCGGAGCGTGCCCGGCTGGTCCTCGACCACGGGGCGGTGCTGGAGGCCGACGCGCTGGTGATCGCGGCCGGTCCGTGGGCGCCGCGGTTCCTGCCGGCGCTGGCGGGGCGGGTCGTGCCGTCGCGCCAGATCGTCGTCTATCTCGATCCGCCCGCGGCGCGTCGCGCGGCCTGGGTGGCGGCGCCGATGCTGCTGGACCTGTCGTTGGCCGGCGGGTTCTACGCGGTGCCCCCGGTGGCGGGCACGCCGCTGAAGATCGGGGATCACCGCTTCTCCCGCTCCGGCGACCCGGACGAGCCGCGGGAGGCGAGTGCGGCGGAGCGCGACGCGATCCTGGCGCTGGCGGCGCCGCGGCTACGGGACTTCGCCGGATATCGCGTGCTGGACGCGCGGGCGTGCTACTACGACGTCGAGGACCGGGAGGAGTTCGTGGTCGAGCCGCTGTCCCCGCGCTGCGTCGTCATGTCCGGCTTCTCCGGGCACGGCTTCAAGTTCGGCGCGGTGCTCGGGCGCGCCGTCGCCGCCGCGCTGACCGATCCGCGCCTGCTGCCCGCCCTGCCCGGCTGGGCCGCCGGGCGCGATGCGCCACCCCCCGGCCTGCTCCACCCCCGCCCCAGCGAGATGGCCCATGCCTGACCTGCCCCTCCCCACCGCCCCGGCCCCCACCCACGCGGAGGCGCTGACCTTCGCCCTGACCCGGCTGCACGACGTCCCCGCCCTCACCGGCGGCGCCCTCGGCGCGGAGGACGTGGCCGCGATCGTCGCGGAGGCGTCCCGCATGGCGGAGGAGGTGATGGCCCCGGGGCGCGCCGAGGCCGACCGGCACGGCTGCGTGCTGGAGAACGGGCGGGTCCGCACGCCGCCGCACTACGCCGACCTCTACACGGCGTGGCGGAACGGGGCTTGGCAGTCCCTTCCGGCGCCGGCGGAACATGGCGGGCAGGGGCTGCCGCAGGCGCTGTGGGTGGCGGTGCTGGAACGCACCTCCTCCGCGGACATGGCGTTCATGCTGCTGCCGGTCCTCTCGGCCGGCGCGATCGAACTCCTGGCCCGCCACGCGACGGCGGACCAGGCGGCGCGGTTCCTGCCGCCCCTGGTTTCGGCGGAGTGGAGCGGCACGATGTGCCTCACCGAGCCGCAATCGGGCTCCGACCTCGGGACGCTGCGGACGCGGGCGGTGCCGGATGCGGCGACGGGCGGCCACCGGATCTCCGGCCAGAAGATCTACATCTCCTTCGGGGAGCACGACCTGACGGCGAACACGCTCCACCTCGTCCTCGCGCGCCTGCCCGATGCGCCGCCGGGTTCGCGGGGCATCTCCCTCTTCGCCGTGCCGAAGGTGCTGCCGGACGGGCGGCGCAACGGCGTCCGCTGCGGCGGCATCGAGAGGAAGCCCGGCATCCACGCCGCGCCCACCTGCACGATGCTGTTCGAGGAGGCGGAGGCGGAACTCGTCGGCGAGCCGCACCGCGGTCTGCCCGCGATGTTCGCGATGATGAACAACGCGCGCCTCGCCGTCGGCGTGCAGGGGGTCGGGCAGTGCGCCCGGGCGCTGGACCTCGCCGAGGCCTACGCGGCGGAACGCGTGCAGGGCGGCGGGCCGATCGCGCGGCACGCCGACGTCGCGCGGATGCTGCTGGAGATGCGGGCGGTCACCCTCGCCGCCCGGTTCCTGGCGCTGGACCTGGCGGTGGCGCTGGACCGGGGGGACGCCGACCGGGCGGCGCTGCTGACCCCCATCGTCAAGGCGTGGTGCACGGACCGCGGCATCGACGTGGCCTCCCTCGGCGTGCAGGTGCACGGCGGTGCGGGCTACGTGGAGGATTCGGGCGCGGCGCAGATCTGGCGCGATGCCCGGATCGCGGCGATCTACGAGGGCACGAACGGCATCCAGGCGCTCGACCTCGTCGCGCGGAAGCTGCCGCGGCTGCTGGCGGGGTTCCGGGCGCTGTGCGCCGAGGCGGGGGCGGCCGATCCCCTCCTCGCCGGCCCGGCCGCCGCACTGGCGGACGCGGCGGACGCCGTGTCCGGGGCCGCCGAACCCGGCTGGGGCGCGGTGGCGCTGACCGACGCGGCGGGCTGGATCCTCGGCGGCGCGCAGTTGGCCCGCGCCGCGGCGCTGGAGCCGGGCTTCGCCGCGGCGGCGCGGTTCCACCTGACCCACCTTCTGCCCCGCGCCGAGGCGCGGCTGCGGGAGGCGCTGGCAGGACCGCCCGACGGCCCATGAGGCGGAACTTGCCGAAACGGCATTGCAGCGGCCCCCGCGCCGCCCCATTCGTGACACGGGAACGTGAGGAGACGAACGGATGATGCCCGATGAGACCCTCACGGACGGGGAATTGCCGGACGACCTCGGCGTCCGGCTGCGCGTGCTGGAGATGACGATCGCGGCGATCGCGGCGCGGCTGCCGAAGAACGACCTGCAGGAGGTCGTCTCGATGCTCGTCTTCGTCGCCAAGGGGCCGGAAACGGCCTCGGCGCTGGCGAACCCGCCGGAGGAGGTGCCGCTGCTGGAATCGGCGGGGCACTGGGCCACGGTCATGCTCGACCGGATCTCGAGGTCACGGGCCTCCGACCGGGCAGGCTGACCGGGCGGGCTGAGCGGGTGGGCTGACCGCGCGTCAGGCCAGCCCGCCGTTCACGTGGACCACCTGCCCCGTGACGTAGCCGGCGGCGGGGGAGGCGAGCCAGGCGACGGCGTCCGCCACGTCCTCCGGCGTGCCGAGGCGGCCGAGAGGGATGCGGGCGAGAACGGCCTCCCACTGCTTCGCGTCGTAGGCGGCGTGGGCGCCGGGGTCCTTCCGGGTGAAGCCGGGGGCGACGGCGTTGACGGTGATGCCGCGCGACGCGGCCTCCACCGCCAGGGCGCGGACCAGCGCCTCCACCCCGGCCTTCGCGGCGGCGGAGGCGGGGAAGGTCGCGACGTCCGTGCGGAAGACGTGGGCGACGAAGGAGGAGACGGCGACGATCCGCGGGGCCGGGCGTCCCGTCAGGGCGGGCACGGCGGCGCGGGCGAGGCGGAGGAAGCCCCAGAGGATGGGATCGAGCGACCGGGCGACCGCCGCGTCGTCCAGCAGCAGCAGGGGCGTCTTGTCGGCGAAGCCGGCGTTGGCGACGATGACGTCGAGGCCGCCGAAGCGCTCCGTGGCGCGGGCGACGAGGCGGGCGGGGAGATCGGGGTCGGCCATGTCGCCGAGCGCCACCTCCGCCTCGCCGCCGGCGTCGCGGACCGCTTCGGCGGTGCGGCGGGCCCCGTCCTCGTTCTTCCGGGTGTGGACGAGGATGGCGGTTCCCGCCGCGGCCAGCCGTCGGCAGCACGCGGCGCCGATGCCGGACGCCGCGCCGGTGACGATCACGACTCGCATGCCATCATTGTCCCCGGCCGTCGCGGAGCATCGTCCGGGATCGGGGCGGGGGTGACAACAGCGCGGAGCGTCGGCCGCGCGGCCCCGGGTGGGGCCTGCCGGGGAGGGGCGTGCTGACCGCCGCCGCGGGGCGGATGGGACGGGGATGGCACCGGGCCGCGATGGATCGCGCCGCGCGACCGTTGGCCTCGGCGCCACTCCGCCCTAAATCCCCTCCATGCCCCCCATCACCCGCCGCGCCGCCCTGGCCGCGGTTCCCGCCGTCGCCCTCGTCGCCCCGGCGAGGGGGCAGACGGTGACATCCCCGGCCGCGCCGGTGCCGACCCCGACGGAGCGCCCGTTGTTCGGGGCGGGACTCTGGCGGCTGCCGAACGGGCTGACCGTGGCGCATGTCGAGACCCGCGGGGCGCCGGTGGTGGCGCACTACCTGTTCTACGGCGTCGGCGGGGGGGACGATCCGGCGGGGAAGTCGGGCCTCGCGCACTTCCTCGAACACATGATGTTCAAGGGCTCCGCGCGGGTGGAGGACGGCGCCTTCTCCCGCACCGTGGCGCGGGAGGGGGGGCAGGACAACGCCTTCACCTCGCGCGACGTCACCGCCTACCACCAGACCGTCGAGGCGACGCGGCTGCCGCTCGTCGCGATGATGGAGGCGGACCGCCTCCTCTCGCCGGCCTTCCCGGAGCCGGGGTTCGAGCCGGAGCGGGCGGTGGTGCTGGAGGAGCGGCGGCAGCGCACCGATTCCTCGCCCCGCGCGCGGTTCCGGGAGGCGTTCGACGCGGCGACCTGGGGCCCGCAGCACTGGCGCGGGCGGCCGATCATCGGCTGGCCCGACGAGATCCGGGCGATCACCCACGCCGACCTGCGGAGCTTCCACGAACGCTGGTACGCCCCGGGCAACGCCACCCTCGTCGTCGCCGGCGCGGTGACGCGGGAGGCGCTGCGCGACGTGGTGGAACGGGAATACGGCGGCGCCGAGGCTCGGCCGGTCGCGCCGCGCCGCCGCGCCGACCCGCCGGATGCGCCGGTGCAGTCCCGCTTCGTCCGCAACGACCCGGGCGTGCAGGAAGCGCAGATGCTCCGCGCCTGGATCGCCCCGACCCTGACCTGGGGGCGCACCCCGGCGGACATGACCCAGGCGGACGCGCTGGAGGTGCTGGCGCACCTGCTCGGCGGCGGGCCGGGGTCGCGCCTGCACAAGGCGCTCGTGGAGCCGGGCCTCGCGGTCGGGGCGGGGGCCTCCTACGACGGCGACGAACTGGGGGCCGGCGACGTGACGCTCTACGCCACCCCGCGGCGCGAGACGACGCCGGCCCGGCTGGAGACCGCCGTCGAGGAGGCCGTGGCGAAGCTGCTGGACGGCGGCGTGACGGAGGAGGAGGTGGCTCGGTCGCGCCGCCAGCTCACCGCGGGCGCGCTGCTGGCGCTGGACGGCCTCGGCGCGGCGCCGCGCTACATCGGCGGGGCGCTGGCCATCGGGCTGCCGCTCGACACGGTGGAACACTGGCCCGCGCGCATCCGCACGGTGACGCCGGAGCGCGTGATGGCCGCGGCGCGGGCGGTGTTCACGCACCCGTCCATCACCGGCTGGCTGC
>CAXVWQ010000114.1:0-7067 GCA_964263755.1 Roseomonas sp.
GACGTCGTCGGCGCCTTCGAGGAAGCCTGGGACCGCCTCCGCCTGACCCGCACCGGCGAGGAACCGTCGGGCGGCTTCATGCCCCGCAACCTCATGCTCGTGACCGGCCCGTCGCGCTCGGCGGACATCGAGCAGACCCTCGAACTCGGCGCCCACGGCCCGCGGCGCCTCCACGTCATCCTCGTGGACGACGACCCCGCGGCCCTGCGGGTGAGCGGTGATCCCGTGTCCCTATGGGCCGACGATCCGGTGGCGGTCGCGGTGGCCGCGGAGGACGTCGGGGCGCCCGCCATCCTCCCGCCCGGCCGCCACGATCCCGCCCTCGCGACCGACGCGGCCGTCCCGAACCTCGCCCCCTCGGCCCCGGTTCCCGGCGGCACGGTCCCCGCGACGGAAGCGCTCGACCCCGACGCCGGGACGGGCGGCCTCGTCACCCCTTCCGGACCGCTCGGCGGCCCCGCGCCGGGGGGCTGATCCGGCCGTGGCCCGCCGCGTCCGCCCCGTCTCCGAAGGGGAGCGCGCTCTCTGGGGCGCCTACGTCGCGCTCAACGGCGTCGCGCCCCTTCCCGGCCGCGACGTCCCCGCCGCGCCCGCGCCGGATCCCGCCCCGGCGCCCACGCCCCTCCCGGCCGCCAACCCGCGCCCCGTCCGCGGCCGCGCCCCGCCCCAGGCCCTCATCGTCGGGAAGCCCGGCGCCGGGCTGGACGAGCGCCGCTGGCGCGACCTCCGCCGCGGCCGCACCCGCCCGGAGCGCGTGCTGGACCTGCACGGCCGCCGCGCGGAGGAGGCGCACGCCCTCGTCCACCGCTTCCTCCGCGACGCCGGCGACGACGGGGTGCGGATGGTGGAGATCGTCACCGGCAAGGGCGGGGCGGAGGGCGGCGTGCTGCGCCGCGAACTGCCCCACTGGCTCAACCTGCCGACGCTGCGCCCGATGATCCTCGGTGCGGTCCACCCGGGCGCGGCGAACACCGGGGCGGTGCGGGTCCTGCTGCGGCGGCGGCGGTGACGGGTCTTCCGCCGGCGGGCAGGACGCGGGGCGCTGCGGCATGACCGCCCCCCGCCAGACCGTCTCCTCCGGCTCCTACCTCGAACCCATCATGGGCTTCTCCCGCGCCGTGCGCGTCGGGAACCACGTCGCGGTCGCGGGCACCGCGCCCATCGCGGCCCGGACGGCCGAAGGGGGCGGCGGCAACGCGGGGGTGGGCGACGTCGCCGCCCAGACCCGCCGTTGCATCGAGATCATCGCCGCCGCGCTGGCCGAGGCCGGGGCGGGGCTGGAGCACGTCGTCCGCACCCGCATCATCCTGACGGACATCGCGCGCTGGCGGGAGGCCGCGGCGGTGCACGGCGAGGTCTTCGGCGCCATCCGCCCCGTCATCACCGTCATGGCGGTGACCGCCTTCGTGGACCCCGAATGGCTCGTGGAGATGGAGGCCGACGCGATCATCGCGTGAGGGGCGGCGTTCCCCGCCCCGCCTCTCCCCTGGACCGCGCACGCCGATCCGCCCAACCCCCGCGCCCGTGGGCCGTTCGCGTCCACGCCCCTCCGGACATCCCGACGCCCATGTCATTCCCGTTCATGATCGTCCTCCTGCCCGCCTTCCTCTGGCGCTACACCCTCGCGGTGGCCGCGGCGCTCGCCATCATCGCGGGGGTGACGCGCGGGCGGGCGCGCTTCCTCGCGGCGCTCGGCGCGATCCTCCTCGCGCTGCCGGGGCTCGCCGGGGCCGCGTACGAGTTCGAGCGGAAGCGGGACATGGTGCGGATCGCCGAAGCGAGGGAGCGACGCCGGACGGTGCTTCCCGCCGACGCCGTCATCGAGGGCCTCCGCCTTCCCGCGGGCACGGCGCTGACCTGGCGGGACGAGACGCACCGGGACCTCTTCGCCGCCCGCCCGCCGGGACCGATCCCCCTCCTCGGCGTGGTCACCACGGGCGTCGAGGCCGCCGACACGGGCTGGGCCCTGGAGACGGCGGCGCCGCACGAGGTCGGCGGCTGGCCCTGCGACGCGGGCGTCCTGACCTTCGCACGGGACGGGACGCTGCGGGATTGCTTCCTCTCCCGCGCCGTCCCGTGGCGCGGGTGGCACCTTCCGGTGGGGACGAGGACCGGCCTGGGCGGGGACGGGCGGGAGTACGACCCGCCGCCGGGCGGCCTCGCCCTCGACCTCCCGACCGGATCGTCGCTGCCGGCCCCGGAGATCGGGCGCCCGCTTCCCGGCAACGCCATGCTGAACGCCGACGGGTCGCTCGCCTCCGCCTCCTTCCCGCGCGATCCGCCCCTGCTCGTCGCGGGCGTCCCGCTGTGGGGGGAGGTGCGCTGGCGCTACGACGCGGCGACCCTCGGGGCGGGGCGCGCCCGCCGGGCCGTCGCGGTGGACGGCACGCGGGTGACGCCCCGGAGCGGGTCCGAGGGCATGGGAGAGGGGGAGCGCGTTCGCGTGCACCTTCCCGGCGGCGCGGTGGAACGCCTCCCGGACGGCGGGGAGTAGGCCCGCCCGAGCCTTCCGCCCCCCGGTCCCCGCGCCTATCTTCCTGGCGGCCCCAGTCTTCCTGGCGGCCCCAGGACACCCTCATGCGCGACCCAGGCAAGACCGGCTACGCCCCGAACCTCGTCCCCGGCATCACCGCCGAGGAACGCCTTCCCGCGACCTCCCGCAACGTCGCCTGCGACGGCGGCTCGCCCGCGCTCGGCCATCCCCTCATCTGGATGCGCATCGAGGGCGAGGAGATCACCTGCCCCTACTGCTCCCGCACCTTCGTCCTCCAGGCCGGCGTGGGGGAGGACAACCATCATTAGCGAGGACACCGCCGAGGGGGCCATGGGCGCCGACCTCGCCGACAGCCCCGCCGCGCACGTCGCGGCGAAGGAGCCGGTGGCGCCGGGGGAGCGCCACCTCATCCTCGTGGACGGCTCGGGCTACATCTTCCGCGCCTTCCACGCGCTGCCGCCGATGACCAACCCGGCGGGCGTGCCGGTGAACGCGGTGTTCGGCTTCACGGGGATGATCGGGCAGTTCCTGCAACGCCACGCCGCGTCGCACATCGCCGTGGTGTTCGACGCCCAGCGGCAGACGTTCCGGAGTGAGTTCTACGCGGCCTACAAGGCGAACCGGACGGAGCTGCCGGAGGACCTGGCGCCGCAGTTCCCTCTCATCCGCGAGGCCACGGAAGCCCTCGGCGTCTGCGGCGTGGAGATGGACGGCTACGAGGCCGACGACCTGATCGCGGCGTATGCGAAGGCGTTCGTCGCCACGGGCGGGCGCGTCACCGTCGTCTCCTCCGACAAGGACCTGATGCAGATCGTCGAGGACGGCTGCGTCGAGTTGCTCGACCCGATCAAGCAGAAGCCGATCCGCGCGGCGGAGGTGATGGAGAAGTTCGGCGTCCCCCCGAACAAGGTCATCGAGGTCCAGGCCCTCGCGGGCGACCCGACGGACAACGTCCCCGGCGTGCCGGGCATCGGCATCAAGACCGCCGCGGGGCTGATCGCCGAATACGGCGACGTGGAGACGCTCCTCGCCAACCTCGACAGGATCAAGCAGCCGAAGCGGCGGGAGGCGCTGGAGGCGAACCGCGAGAACGCCCTCGTCTCCAAGCGCCTCGTCACGCTCGACGCCGACGCGCCGCTGCCCAAGCCGGTGGAGGACCTCGCGGCCCGCGCGCCGGACCCGGGCAAGCTCTCGGCCTTCCTGAAGCTCCACGGCTTCCGCTCCATCGGCCACCGCCTCGGGCTGGACGCCACCGGCGCCCCCCCGACCGCGCGCCCGGAGGGTCCCGCGCCGGTTCCCGTGGCCCTGTCGCTCGCCGACGACGCGACGCCCTACGGCCCCTACGAGACGATCCAGACCCTCGACGCGTTGGAAGCCTTCGTCGCCGCGGCGCGCGAGGCCGGCGTCATGGCGCTCGACACCGAGACGACGGGCCTCGACGCCCTCAAGGCGGACCTCGTCGGCGTCTGCATGGCCGTGGCGCCGGGCCGCGCCGCCTACCTGCCGCTGCGCCACGCCGCCGCCGACATGCTCACCCCCGCGCCGGAGCAGGTACCGTTCGACGACGCGGTCCGCGTCCTGCGCCCGCTGCTGACCGACCCGACGGTCCTGAAGGTGCTGCACAACGCGAAATACGACCTCGAAGTCCTGCAACGGCACGAGAACGGCGCGCTGGACGTGACGCCCGTGGACGACACGATGCTCATGTCCTACTCGCTCGACGCCGGGCGGCACGGCCACGGCATGGACGAGCTGTCGCGCCGCCACCTCTCGCACCAGCCCATCACCTACGACGAGATCACCGGCACCGGCCGCGGCCGCAAGCCCTTCGCCCAGGTCGGGCTGGGCGACGCGACGGCCTACGCGGCGGAGGACGCCGACGTCACGCTGCGCCTCTGGCACGTCCTGAAACCCCGCCTCCGCACGGACAAGGCCCTCGCCCTCTACGAGACCGTCGAGCGCCGGATGATCGCCGTGCTCCGCGACATGGAGGTCGCCGGCATCCGCGTGGACGGCGCGATGCTGAAGCAGACCGGCGCCGAGTTCGCCGAGCGCATGGCGGCGCTGGAGACGGAGATCCACGGCATCGCCGGCCACCCCTTCGCCGTCGGCTCCCCGAAGCAACTCGGTGACGTGCTGTTCGGCGAACTCGGCCTCCCGGGCGGGCGGAAGGGAAAGACCGGCGCCTACTCCACCGACGTCTTCGTGCTGGAGGAACTCGCCGCCACCACCGGCCACCCCCTGCCGCGCAAGGTGCTGGACTGGCGCCAGCTGTCGAAGCTGAACTCCACCTACGTCGAGGGCCTCCAGGCGCAGATCGCCGGGGATGGCCGCGTCCACACCGACTTCTCCATGGCCATCACCTCCACCGGCCGGTTGTCGTCGACGGAACCGAACCTCCAGAACATCCCCATCCGCACGGAGGAGGGCGCCCGCATCCGCCGCGCCTTCGTGGCGGAGGAGGGCCACCTCCTGCTCGCCGCGGACTACTCCCAGATCGAGTTGCGGCTGCTGGCGCACGTCGCGGACGTGCCGTCACTTCGGGAAGCCTTCGCCAACGGCCAGGACATCCACACCCGCACCGCCTCCGACATCTTCCGCGTGCCCTTGGACAAGGTGGACCGCGAACTCCGCCGCCGCGCCAAGACGATCAACTTCGGCATCATCTACGGCATGTCCGCCTTCGGCCTCGCCGGCCGCCTCGGCATCGGCGCGGGCGAGGCGCGCGGCATCATCGACGCCTACTTCGCGCAATACCCCGGCATCCGCGACGCGATGGAGGGCTTCAAGGAGGAGGCCCGCATCCACGGGTACGTCCGCACCCCTTTCGGCCGCGCCCTGTGGGTGCCGAACATCGCCGCCCGTAACCAGTCGGAACGCGGCAACGCCGAGCGCGCGGCGATCAACGCCCCGTTCCAGGGCGGCGCGGCGGAGGTGATCAAGCGCGCCATGGTGCGGCTGCCGAAGGCCCTGCGCGACGCGGACCTCTCCGCCCGGATGCTCCTCCAGGTCCACGACGAACTCGTCTTCGAGGTGCCGGAGGCCGAACTGGACCGCACCGGCCCGGTGGTGCGGGGGGTGATGGAGAACGTCGCCGAACTCCGCGTCCCCCTCTCCGTCGAGATCGGCACCGGCCATTCCTGGGCCGAGGCGCATTGAGGGTGCTCACGGATGCGTGACGCGCGCGTTCCCCTGCTCCCCGGCATGATCCCGCCGCCCCGATTCGCCGGGCGCGCGGCCAAGGAGGCGAGGGAACGGATGAACCGAAGGATCGTGCTGTCGGCGGCGCTGCCCGCCCTCGCCCTCGGCGCCTGCGCCCGCGGCGGCCCGGACGGCGTGCGCGGCGAGCCCATCCGCAACCTCGACAACGTCCCGTTCCTCGGCCGCGCCACGGCGCCGCAGCGGGAGGACCAGATCCAGCGCGGCGCCCTGTCCCAGCGCTGGGTGGTGGAGCAGCGCGGCCCCCGCCTGCTGCGCGCCACCACCACGCTGCGCCGCTACGGGGCGGTGGTGGACATCCCCTACAACACCGAGACCTTCTCCATCCGCTACGTCTCCTCCACGAACCTGGAACAGTCCCCGGGCTTCGTCCTGCGCGACTACAACGAGTGGGTGGAACGTCTCCAGCGCGCCATCGTCACGGCCCGCTGAACCGCTACGCCATCCCCCCGTTCACCGAGATCGTCTGCCCCGTGACGTAGGCCGCGCCGTCCGAACAGAGGAAGGCGACCACCGCCGCCACCTCCTCCGGCGTGCCCGCCCGCCGCGCGGGGACCATCGCCCGCACCATCTCCCGCGTCATCGCCGCCGTCGCCGGACTCTCGATGATCCCCGGCGCCACCGCGTTCACCGTCACCCCCCGCGGCGCACACTCCAGCGACAGCGCCCGCACCGCCCCGATCAGCCCCGCCTTCGCCGCGGCGTAGTTCACCTGCCCCCGGTTCCCCATGATCGCGGACACGGAGGACAACGCCACGATCCGCCCCCGCCGCGTCGCCATCATCGGCAGCAGCACCGGCCGCACCAGCCGGTAGAAGCCGTTGAGCGACACGTCCACGACACGGTCCCACTGCCCGGCCTCCATCGCCGCCATCGGCACGTCCTCGTGCGTCCCGGCATTGTGGACGAGCGTCTGGACCGCCCCCCCCGCCAGCACCGCCTCCATCGCCGCCGCCGTCGACCCCGCATCCGTCAGGTCGAAGACGACCCCCTCCGCACTCCCGCCCGCCGCGACGATCCCCCCCGCCACCGCCTCCGCCCGCGCCCGGTCGGCACTCGCATGAACGATCACGTGACACCCCCCCCGCCCCAACGCCCGCGCGATCGCCGCCCCGATGGGCGAAGCACCACCGGACACGAACGCGCGGATCACGTGGCACAACCCCGGGGAACGATGCAGGTCGGCCCCGGGTCTGGCTTGCGGAGGGTGGCACCTGTGGGCTGGGAGGAGGGCTTTGCCCTCCTCCCAGACCCTCCACCCACCAGGGCCCAACGGGGCCCTGGACCCGCGTTCTGTAAAAAAGAGCTGTCCCCGTTCGGAGGTTGGTCTCCGCACGGCGCAAGCGCGTGCGGA
>CAXVWQ010000115.1:0-22387 GCA_964263755.1 Roseomonas sp.
CGGGGATGATGCGAGCCTCGGGTCCGGCACGTCCCGGCATCGCCTCCGGCCTCCCGCCCGGGACGCCGGCGCGGCGGCGGGGATGGGCATCGCGGCCATGAACGTGCTCGTCACCGGCTCGGCCGGCTTCATCGGCTACCACCTGTGCCGTCGCCTCCTCGCGGAGGGGCACGTGGTGGCGGGCCTGGATTCGATGGTGCCGTATTACGACGTCACCCTGAAGCGCCGCCGCCACGCGATGCTGGAGACGACGAACGCCTTCCGCGTCCAAATCACATAAGTTTTGATCGTTTCGAGGCAGGGATAGTTGGTGAGGGGGCGGAGGCGGTCGGGGGCGAGTTTGTTCCAGGCGGCGCAGAGGGCGTCGAGGATGGCGTCGTGATCGTCGAGGAGACGGTGGCTGAGGTGGCGCTCGCGGAGGTGGAGCCCGACGCGCTCAACGGGGTTCAGTTGCGGGGAGTAGGCGGGCGGCGGCACGAGGGTGACGTTGTCGGGCACGCGAAGGTCGCCTGACGTGTGCCAGCCCGTGCCGTCGAGGACCATGGCGGCATGCTCGTCCGCGGCGAGCGTCGCGCCGAAGCCTGCGAGAAAGACGTTCACCGCCTCCGTCGAGACGTGCGGGAGGACGAGGGCGAAGTCCTCTCCCGTGGCGGGCCGCACGGCCGCGAACAGGTGCGCCCAGGCATAGCGGCTCGTCCGGGAGACCGGACGGGCGCTCGCCGCGGGTGAACCAGCGGTGGCAGACATGCCCCCTCTGCCCGAACCGGGCGTCGTCGTGGAACCAGGGCGTCAGGCGCTTGCCCGGATGCGCGGCACGCGCCGCGTCGAGGGCCTCTCGCAGCCCCCTTTTGCGAACCTCTCTCGCAGCCCCGGATCGGCCTTGGCGTGGCTCGGCCGCACCTTCTGCCGGGACAGCCCCGGGCGACGCACCACCTTGCCCATGTGCGAGGGGTGGCAGGCGACGCCCCAACGCATCTCCACCTCGCGGCAGAGGTCGGGGAGCGTCCACGCGCTCAGCCCCGTCGCCGCCACGTCCGGGCCGTCCAGCACCGGGCCGCGCAGCGTCTCCAGCCGTCCCGCATCGAGCCGCGCCCGTCGTCCCGACCGCGGCCGGTCGTTCCGAACCTGGCTTCGACACCGCGCCGGGGCCGTTTGCCACCCGACGTCAGGCCCACGCATCCTGGCCGTACCGCTCCAGCGCCGCCGGGTCGAAGCCGAAGCCCAGGCCCGGCCCGGCCCGGTCGGCAGCACCAGCGCGCCGTCGCGCACAACCAACTGGGTGTCCAGCAGGTTGCGGAACGGCAGGATCGAGGCGTCGGGGAAGTATTCCACGTATCGGCCGTTCGGCACGGAGGCGATAAGGTGCGCGTTGATGTCGTGGAACGAGTGCGTCATGACCGGCACCGAGGCGCCGGCCGCCATCGCCGCGATCCGGCGCCACTCCGTGATGCCGCCGCAGACCGCGACGTCGGGTTGCAGCACGGTGATGCCGCCGCGCTCCAGCAGGTCCCGGTGCGCGTGCCGCCCGCCCGCGATCTCTCCCGAGGCGATGGTCAGCGGCAGGGCCTCGGCGAGGCGGCGATGGCTCTCGATGTCCTCGGGCCCGAACGGCTCCTCGATGAGGTAGGGGTCGAACTCGACCAGCGGGCGTAACGCCCGGACCGCATGGGCCACGTCGCGCCAGGCGTTGTTCGCGTCGAGCAGCAGGAACCCGTCCGGGCCGAGGATCTCGCGCGCCGCGCGGACGCGGGCCGCGTCCGCCGACGGCGACGCCCCGCCGATCTTCAGCTTCACCGCATCGAAGCCTGCCGCGACATGGCCCTCCACTTCCCGCCGCACCTCGTCCGTGCCGCCATCCCCGTAGTAGCCCCCGCTGGCGTAGGCCGGCACGGTCTCGGTCTGGTAGCTGCCGAGATAGCGCCAGAGCGGCAGGCCGACGCTCCGCGCGTTGCGGTCCCACAGCGCGATGTCCACCGCGCTGATGGCGCGCATGACCGCCCCGGCGCGGCCGTTGAGCAGCGTCTCCTAGTAGGTCGGCCCAGATCGCCTCGGTGCAGTGGGGATCGCGGCCGATCAGGCGCGGGCGCAGCATCTCGCGCACCGCGGTCGTCGCGAGGCCGCCGAACTGCGACCCGCCATGGCAGAAGCCGTAGCCGGTGACCCCGTCGCTCGTCGTGATCCGGACGAGGGTGTAGTGGCGGGCGGCGATCTTGCGCGTGGAGAACGCGACGGGCGTCGCGAGCGGGACCCGGACGGTCCGCGCCTCGACGGTCTCGATCGTCATCATGCCCCGCCCCCGAAGTAACGTGCACGGCGCCAGCGGGTCTGCACCCCGACGTGTTCGGAAAAGGTTCCCTCCTCGTAGGTGCCCGACCCCGCGTTCGGCCGGATGCCCGCGTTGTGGCCGGGCGGGGAGCCGGCGATCTCCGGCTTCACCAGCTCGACCCCCAGGCCCGGCCGGTCCGGGACGGCGATGTGCCCGTCCACCACCCGCACCGGCGGCGTCGCGACCAGCTCCCGTCCCGGCCAGTCGTGGGAGAAGCGTTCGAGGATGAGCGCGTTCGGGATGGACGCCAGCAGGTGCAGGGCCGCGTACTCGGCCACCGGGCCGAGGGAGCCGGAGTGCGGGGCCATCGAGGCGAAGCCCGCCTCGGCCAGCGCCGCCACCTTCCGCATCTGCAGGAGCCCGCCGCAGCGCCCGGTGTCGGGCTGCAGGATGTCCGCGCAGCCGCCCGCCAGCAGGCGCTGGAACTCCCACACGGTCGCCAGCCGCTCGCCCGTCGCGAGGGGGATCGCCACGGCGTCGCGCAGCCGCGACAGGCCTTCCCAGTTCTCGCAGGAGACCGGCTCCTCCCAGAACAGCAGGCGGAAGGGTTCCAGCTCGCGCCCGACCACCATCGCGTCCTTCGTCGTGAGGTCCGGCGGGCCGTGCAGGTCCACCATGAGGTCCACGTCCGGCCCGACCGCGTCGCGCAGGACGGCGACCTTCTCCAGCGGCTTCGCGACGCCGCCGGTCTTGAGCGCGGTGTAGCCGAGCGCGACGCAGGCCTGGGCGTGCGCCGGCGTGCTGGCATGCGCGTAGACCCGGATGCGGTCGCGGACCTTGCCGCCGAGCAGGTTCCAGACCGGCGTGTCCAGCACCTTCCCCTTGATGTCCCAGAGGGCCATCTCGATGGCGCTCAGCGCCCCTCCCCCCACCGTGCCCGTCACGCCGTGCGAGCCGATGGCGGCGCGGAGCTTGAGCCAGAGGCGTTCGATGTGGGTCGGGTCCTCGCCGACGAGGACGGGGACGAGGTCGCGGATGGCGGCCTCGACGACGAGCGGCCAGCCGCTGCCCTCGCCCACGCCGACGACCCCGGCATCGGTGTGGACCTCGATGAAGAGCCAGTGGCGGGTGGTCCCGAACGGCAGGCCCGTCGCGGTCGCGACCGTTCCCGACGCCCCCTCGGTCGCGCCCGCGACGCCTTGCGGAGGACCCGCCCGCAGCAGGAAGGTCTCGACGCCGGTGATCCTCATGCGCGGCTCCTGATGGCTCCGGCACGGCGGGGGAACGCCCCCGCCGATCGCCGGCCGGTTTCTCGTGCGTGGTGCGGCGGCCCCACGGGGCGGATCCGCTATCGCGGCCAGAAGCCGGTCGCGAGGGCCGCGGGCCCGCCCGCGACGGGGATGCGGCGACCGGTATCGCGGATGCCGTCCTCCGCGATGGCGTACACCCCGATGGTCCGCTCCGTCATGTGGCCGATCAGCAGGGTGCGGCCGTCGCGGGAGAAGGCCATGCCCTGCGCCCAGTCGCCCACCGGCGCCTCGCCGACGACGCGCATCCGGCCGTCCTCGATGCGGAGGAGCCGCACGATCGCGCGGCCGCGCAGCGGGTGGCCCGCCGGGCGGCTGGAGCCGTTATGGGCCCCGCGACGGCGTGGCGGCCGTCCGGGCTCGCCATCACGCCCTCGACGGTGGTCCCGACGGTCGCGGTGTCCACGACCCGGAACGGCTCGCGCGACAGGTCCACGAGGGAGACGGTGTCGGGCGGCGGGCCGGGCACGACCGCCGCGGCACCGTTGACGAGGGCGCGCTTGGCGTCGTTGCCCGAAACGACGACCTGGGCCCGTGCCGGCGGGACGAAGGCCGTCTCGGCGGCGGCGAGGCGCGCGACGGCGTCGGCCGTGCCGCCCGGCGCGAAGCCGACGATCAATCGCAGGGGCCGGTCGGGGCGCCAGCTCGGCTGCGCCCCGGACCGTGCCGGCGCCAGCACCGGCAGGAAGGCGGCGGCCGCAAGACCGCGTCGCGTGATCGCGATCATTCCTGCTTCCTCCCTCTCAGAGCCGTTTCAGCAGATCAGCCTTGGCCCCCATCGAGTGGGCGAAGGCGGCGCTCGCCGCGGCGTTGGGCTGTCGGCCGGTGATCGCGGCGCAGATCGCGCGGTGTTCGGCATCGGCCTCGGCGATGCGGTCGGGCCCGAAGCCCAGGCGCAGCCGCACGGTGTTCACGAAGGCGGAGCGGGCCCGGTAGAGCGCGCTCGCCTGGGCGTTTCCCGCGGCGGCTTCGATCGCCTCGTGGAAACGGTCATTTGCGGCGAGGAGGGCGGCGTGGTCACCGGCCCGGCCGGCAGCCGCGTAAGCTTCGGCATGGGCAGCGATGATGGTGACGGTCGCAGGGCTCGCGCGCTCGGCGGCGCGTCGGGCGAGAACGGCCTGCAGGGCCCCACGGACGTCGTAGAGGTCGGAGAGGAGGGCCGTGTCCATCAGGGGGACCACCGCGCCGCGGTGCCGGCGCATCTCGATCAGGCCCTCGCCCTCCAGTCCCAGGAGAGCCTCGCGGACGGGCGAGATCGAGACGTCGTGGCGGGCCGCGAGGACCGCGAGCGTCCGGTGGGCGCCGGCGGGCCATTCCCCCGAAAGGATCTCCGTCCGGAACCGGTCGCGGAGGATGGCGTAGGCCGGCATGGACGCGGAAGGGGACGGCATGGACCCACTGAAGCGCATGTTTCATGAAATGCAATATCGTTTATCCCGCGCTGGTGACGTTCGATGACCTGCCGCCTGGGTGACACCGACGGGTCGGTGGACCGACGCCTTCCTCCCCACCCTGGCCGGGCGGCCCGCGACAGAGGGATGCCGAAGCTGCAGGGCAGCGCGGCTCATCGGCCGTGGAAGGTGCGAGAGGGCACCGCCGGGTTCCCCATCGTCGTCCGGGCCCGATCGCGCTTCGTTGCAGAATACGGAATTTCCGCAGGCAGGCCGGGTCGCTCCAGCCTCTGGCTGGAAGCCCGGCGCGAGTCCGTGACCCGCCATGCGGCCGGGTCGGGCGGCGCCGCGGTCGCGGCTTTCGAGGAGGTCGAGAGCAGAAGGCGCGGCGACCGGTCCCAGCTTGCCGCGGCGTTCCCTCCAGTGCCGCACCCGGCGCGCGGTGCTGCCGATCGCCAAGCTCGGCCGCCTCGCCCTCGATGCCCACTTCGAGCTGGACCTGGAGAATGCGGGCTCGGAGCGGCCCCGCGGCCGACATGCCCTACGCCAACGGCCTGACGATCGGCGTCATGGCCCTCGTCGCGGAGGAGGAAGCACGGGCGGCCTCGGCGCGGACGAAGGCGGCGCCGCCTGCGGCGAAGGCAGGGGGAAGCCGGCTCGGCGACCCGCGGCTCGGGCCGGGGACCCCGCCACCGCCGCGAGCGCGCGCGACTTGGCCGGCGGGGGCCGCGCGACGCGCGACAGCGACTTCGGTTGCACGGCGCTCACCCCGGCATGCGGTGGGCGATCGCGGTGCGGCTGGGCCGTCGTTCGCGGCGAGCGTCCTCCCGGTGCTCCTGGACAGCCTCAGGCGGCGTCCATCACTTGCCTGTCAGCCCGTCCCGTGCCGGCGTTCAGCCGCGCGATGAGGCCGGGCACCTCGCGCGCCTGACGGGGCTTGCTGAACAGGTAGCCCTGCGCCTCGACGCAGCCGTCATGCATGAGATGGCGGAGTTGCTCCTGCGTCCCGACGCCTTCCGCCGTGGTGCCCGGTCGGGATCATCCTCGCCGCGGGCCAGAAGGGCGACGCGCCCCAAGCCGCGGCCCTGCTCGGCGAGGACCGACCCGGGGTCGTCCTCGCGGACGCCGCCTACGACGCCGACCCCTTTCGCGACGTGATCCGCGCCAGGGGCGGGCGCACCGTCATCCCCGACAACCCGTCGCGCACGAAGAAGCATCCCCTCGACGAGCGGCTCCACCGCGAGCGCCACCCCATCGAGTGCCGCATCGGCAGGCTCGAACAGTTCCGCCGGGTCGCCACCCGCCACGAGAAAACCGCCCGCAACTCCCTCCCCGTCGTCACCCTCGCCGCCACCATCCTCTGGTTGCGGTCAGTGTCCACGCGACCCGAGGACCACCACTCTCGCGAAACCAGATCATGAGGCCGCCCGACGCCGCTCGCCATTCCTCAGCGTCGACGGGTCGTGTGAGGTCGTGGCCGTCGCGGCCATGCGCTTCTGGCCCAACGTGACGGAAGGCGCCCGAGGCGCACGGGCGATGTCCGCGCGAACGCGCGCCTCGCGCGCCCGGCCGGTTCCCCCTCGAACGATGGTGCCCGGAGGCGCTCACCCCTTCAGGAGATATCGGTAGCGATACGCCTCCCGCAGTCCCATCGCCGCATACAGCGCCCGCGCCGGGGCGTTCCCCGGCGCCACCTGCAGCCACGCGGTCGCCGCCCCGCGCGCCGCGCCCCAGGCGGCGAGCGTCCCGATCACCCGCCGCGCGAGGCCCCGCCGCCGGAAGGCCGGGGCGGTGGCGAGATCGAACAGGCCGACCAGGTCGGCGTCGGCCACCGCGTGGCCGCAGGCCGCCGGCTCCCCGTCCGCCCGCAGCAGCGCCCAGGTCGCGGGGAGGGCGAGAAGGGACGCCCCTTCCGCCTTCTCCGCCCGCCGCGCCGGTCCCTGGTATTCGGCGGTGGCGAGAACCGAGAGCCAGTCCTCCGTCGGCGCGGCCGACGTCTCGACGGCCGCCGCGGCATCGGCCGGGACGGGCCCGGCCATGACCACCGCGCCCTCCGCCTCCCGGTAGCCCCGCCCCTCCAGCAGCGGCACCAGCCCCGGCGGGTCGAGGGGGGTGCAGCGGAAGCGAACCGGCAGGCCGAGACGGGCGTAGTGCGCCTCGATCCGCGCCACCCGCCCCGCCAGCCCGGCGTCGGGGGACGGATCGAGGGAGCAGGCGGCGTTCGCCCGCCCCGTCCCGCCGAGGAAGCCCCGCACCACGAAGGGCCCGTCCCAGGCCACGCGCGGCGCCGGCACGGCGTTGAGCGCCGCGCGTTCGAGGCGGGCGACGGGATCCGGTGGCGATGGGTCGGTCATCGCGGCAGCATCCCGCGACGGATGGGCGGAGCCAACGGATGCGGGCCCGCGCCGGGCGACGCCAGGAGCCGGGTACCGGGGGCCGGGTGCTAGGAGCCGGGTGCGTGAAACTCTGGGGACACAGTGTGGCATCCGCGTGCGGCGCGGCGCCGGATCGGCGTTGACACCCCCACCCCCGGGCTCGCCTATGCCGCCATGCGTGCCCCTGCCCGCGCGACACGGCGCGGCGTCCTCTCCCTGCTCGTCGGATCGGGCGCCGTCCTCGGCGCGTCCGCCGCCCTCCCAGCCCGTGCCGCGGAGGGCCGGTTCTTCGCGACCTCTGACGGCGTGCGCCTCCACTACATTGACACCGCCACGGCGAGCGGGGGCGGGCGCCTCCCGCCGCTCGTGATCGTCCCGGGCTGGTGCATGCCCGCCTGGATCTTCGATCCGCAGGTCCGCGGCCTCGCCTCCCGCTTCCGGGTGATCGTGCTCGACCCCCGCGGCCAGGGCCGGTCGGACATCCCGGACCACGGCTACGACCACCTCCGCCGCGGCGCCGACATCGCCGACCTGCTGGACCACCTGCGCCTGCCCCGCGCCGTCATCCTCGGCTGGTCGCTCGGCGTCCTCGACACCCTCGCCTATGTCCAGCAGCGCGGGGATTCGCGGGTCTCGGCCCTCGTCCTCGTGGACAACTCCATCGGCGAGGACCCGCCGCCCGTCGCCGCCGGCCCCCGCCCGCCGCGCCCGCGCGTGCCGCGGGAGGTGTTCATGCGGAACTTCGTGCGCGGCATGTTCCGCGACCCGCCGCCCGCCGCCACCCTCGCGCGCCTGACGGAGGACGCGCTCCGCGTCCCCGCCCCCGCCGCCGCGGCGCTGCTGGCCTACCCCGTCCCCCGGACCTACTGGCGGGACGCGGTGTACTCGACCGCGCGCCCCGTCCTCTACGCCGTCCGCCCCCGCTGGGCGGCGCAGGCCGCGAACCTCCAGGCGCGGCACCCGAACGCGGAGACCGTGGTCTTCGAGACCGCGGGCCACGCGCTGTTCGCGGACGAGGCGGCGCGGTTCAACGGGATGGTGGCCGACTTCGTGCGGCGGAAGGTGATGGCGTGATGCCCGACGGACCGGAAGCACGGTGCCCCGCGCCGTCGGGCGCGATGACCACGGCCGGGCGGGCCGGCCTCGCCACCCTCGCGCCCCTCTTCCTCGTCTCCATGGCCGCGGTCGGCTTCGAGATCGCGCTGACGCGGTTCTTCGCCGTCGCCCAGTGGTCCGAATACGGCTACTGGGTCATCTCCATCGCGATGGTCGGCTTCGCGCTGTCCGGCGCGACGATGGCCCTGGCCCGCGACCTCTTCGTGCGGCACGGCGAGGCGATGCGGGCCTGGCTGCCGCCCCTGCTGGTGGTGGCCGCCGCGGTCGGCTTCCACCTCACCGTCGCCAACCCCTTCAACCCGCTGCGCCTGCAGAACGCGACGACCTGGGGCGTCGAGGTCTGGAACATCGCGGGCTACTACGCCGCGCTCTTCCCGTTCTTCTTCCTCGCCGGCCTCTACATCTCGCTCTGCTTCGTGCTGAACCCGCGCGAGGTCGGGCGGGTCTACGGCTACGACCTCCTCGGCGCCGGCGCCGGGGCGGTGACGGGGCTGGCGCTGATGCTCGTCCTCCACCCCTTCCACCTCGCGCCCGCGCTGCTGGTCCCGCTGGCGGTCGCGGCGCTGTTCACCCTGCCGACCTGGCCCCGCGCGTGGCGGCTCGGCGCGCCCGTCGCGGCGATGGTCGCGCTCGCGGGCGGCGCCGCCCTCCTCCTCTCCGCCCCCGCGGCGTTCAACGAGTTCAAGGCGATCTACGCCCCCCTCCAGACCCCCGACGCCCGCATCCTCGCGGAACGCCGCCTCCCCCGCGGCCACTACATGCTGCTGGACGACTTCCTCGAACGCGTGGACACCGACATCTCCAACAACGCGGGGATGATGGGGCTCCCCGGCCCGCCGTCGTCCTTCGGCCTCTACCGCGACGGCAACCGCATCGCGTCCCTCCCGAAGCCGAACGGCATCGAGGTCGGCTACGCCCCCTCCGCCCTCGACGCCGCCCCCTACGCGCTGCGCCCCGCCGCCCGCACCCTCATGCTCGGCGCCTCCGGCGGCTTCCGGCCGATGGCGGCGCTGTCCCTCGGCGCGGGATCGGTGACGGTGCTGGAACCCGAACCCGTCCTCCGCGCCGCGCTGCGCGACGGCCTCGCGACCTCCCCCGCGCTTCCCGCCGATCCCCGCCTCACCGTCTCCGGCGCCTCCCCCCTCGCCGCGATGCGCCCCGGCGCCGGCTGGGGCGTGGTGGACGTCTCCGCCGACTTCCTCGAGGCGGGGGAGGTCAACGGCACCGCCTTCACGGTGGAGGCGGTCGCCGGCGCCCTCGCCGCCCTGGCGCCCGGGGGCATCCTGTCGCTCCCCGTCTCCATCCGCGAGTTCCCCGTCTACGCGCCGCGCCTCCTGGCAACGGTGCGCGCCGGGCTGCTGGCGGCGGGGGTCTCGGAACCGCCCGCCCACGTCATCGCCTACCGCTCGGCCTGGAGCGTGCGCGTCCTCGTCTCGAACCGCCCCTGGGCCGCCGCCGACATCGCGGCCCTGCGCCGCTGGGCGGAAGAACGGTCCTTCGACGTCTCCTGGTTCCCCGGCGCCACCCCCGCGGATCGCGTCCGCGTCTTCAACGAGCTCCCGGCCATGGCCTTCGACACGGGCACCGTCGGGTCGGACACGAAGGACGCGCTGGCGGAGGAGGCCGGCGCCATCCTCTCCGGCTCCCCCACCCCGACCGGCGAGGCCTTCTCCCTCCGCCCCGTCACCCTCGACCGCCCCGCCTTCTTCGCGGCCCTCCGCCTCTCCGACGCCCGCGCGCTGCTGGACCGCCTCGAACTCCTGCCGCAGCAGGAGATCGGCGCGCTCATCAACCTCGCGGTCCTCGCGCAGTCCTTCCTCATCGCCGGCTTCGTGCTGCTCGTGCCCCTGCTGGGCGGCGCCCGGATGCGGGGCGGGGAAGGCGGGATCATGCGCCCCATGGTCTATTTCGCCTGCCTCGGCCTCGGCTTCCTCCTCCTGGAGATCGTGGCCATCGAGCGCGCCTCCCTCCTCCTGAACGACCGCACCGCCGGCTTCGCCATCGTCCTGACGGGGATGCTGATCTTCCTCGGCCTCGGCTCGCTCCTCGCGGTGCGGTTCGAGGCGGCGCCGGGGCGCGCGCTGGCGGCCTCCGCCGCCGCCGTTGGCCTCTGGGGCGCCGCGATGATCCTCGTCGCGGAACCCCTCATCATCGCCGCCCTCGACCTCCCCTGGGCGGTCCGCGCCGCGCTCGTGCTCGTGGCGGTCGCCCCCGTCTCCGTGGCGCTGGGAACCTTCTTCCCCCTCGGCCTCGCCCGCATCGCCGAGCGCCGCGACGCCGCCGGGCTGCTGCCCTGGGCCTGGGGCCTCAACGGCGCCTTCTCCGTCGTCGCCACCCCACTCGCCGGCCTCATGGCCCGGGAGGTCGGGCTCGACGCGATTGTCCTCACGGGCTTGTTACTTTATGCGACGGCCCTGCTCACCTTCCCCTCCCCCGTCCGGGTACCCCTCCATGCGACCTTCCGTCTCCAGCCCGACGCGCCGTAGCGTCCTCGCCTCCGGGGCCGCCCTCGCGCTCACCGGCCGCGCCCTGGCGCAGGACGCCCCAGCGGGCTTCGGGGAGCGCATCCCCGAGGGTGAGGCGCTGCGGGAAGCCCCCACCGCGGCCCCGTCCGAACCGGCGCGCGTCGAGACCGCCCCGCCCGCGGCGGAGGCCCCCGCCCAACCCGTCGCCCGCCACCCCGGCGCCAAGGCCGGCGAAGGCTGGACCCACGCCACCTACGTCGAGGCCATGCGCAAGGGCGGCCGCAACACCGCCCTCTCCCCGGCCGCCTGGGCCACCATCAACGCCCGCCGCCCCGGGGCGCTCGCCCGCATCGAGCGCTACCTGCGCGACCGCCTCGGCGCCGCCGACCCCGAGGTGATGCGCGCCTTCTCCGAGGTGCCGCGCGAGTACTACCACTACCTCTACACCGCGAACGCCTCCCAGGCGGAGAACGCCTACGAGAACGACCCCAAGCCCTGGGGCCTCGGCTACGGCTCCGCCCTCTCGGACTACCTCGGGCAGGCCTACATGACCCAGGTCTGCCGCCCGAAGGCGGGGGAGGTCTCGCTCGAGATCGGGACGGGGTCGGGCTACCAGTCCTCCATCCTCTCGCGCATCTGCCGCGAGTCCTACTCCATCGAGGTCATCGAGCCGCTCGGCCGCGCGGTCGGGCGCATCTTCGAGCCGCTGGGCTACGCCAACGTGAAGTCCCGCGTCGGCGACGGCTACTTCGGCTGGCCGGAGGTCGAGGGCGGCTTCGACATCATCATCGTCACCTGCGCCGCCACCTTCGCGCCGCCCGACCTGTTCCGGCAGCTCAAGCCGGGCGGGCGGATGATCATCCCCATCGGCCAGCCGTTCCGGCGGGGGCAGGTGCTCTACGTCTACACGAAGGACGCGGACGGGCGGGTGTCGTCGCGCCGCGACGTCGGGGTGTTCTTCATCCCGATGACCGGGGCGATTGAGCGGCAGCGGGCGCCGGCGACGCCGCCGACCTGAGAAAAAGGCCGGGCAGAAGGAATTCTCCCCGGACCCCTCATCTTCTTCATGGCTGCCGCGGAACCCCCTTCAAGGGAGCGTGGGCGGCGACGACGGGCATCGCGAACATCGTGATGGCGAGCAGCGCGAAGAAGAGCGATTCCCGCGGGCCGAGCGCCGGGGCCAGGAGCGCCCAGACGAGGCTCGCGTTGCGGAAGCCGCCGCAGAGGATCATCGCCCCGGGCGGCATCCCCGGCGCGAAGGACGCCATCGCCAGCACGCCGAGGAGGGGCACCGCCACCGCCAGCCCGGCCGCGAGCGCCAGCCCCGTCGGGTCGTCCACCGCGAGACCGAGCGCGCCATCCATCCGCGCGAGCGCCTGGAGCGCGATCGTGACGACCGCCAGCGTCGCCCAGCGCCCCCGCGCCACCGGCCCGGGCGCCAGCCACCCCCGCAGCGGCCACGCGACGAGGGCGGGCAGCAGCGCCAGCACCGCCAGCCGCCCCGCGACGAGTTCCGCCGTCACGCCCCCGCTCCCCGCCCCCGTCGCCGTGAGCCAGGCGATGGCCGGCAGGGCGACGGGCGCGAGGAGGTTGGTCGCGAGGAAGGGCGTTCCCGTCCCGCCGACGCGGAGCGACGCCCCGTAGCCGAGGGCGCCGACCGCGACCGGCGCCGCGGCGGCGAGGGCGACGGAGGCCCGCAGCGCCGGCCCCGCCCCGAGGGCGAGGGCGAGCCCCCAGGCGCAGGCCGCCGAGAGGAGGGTGGCGAGGATCGCCGCCGGCGCCGCGAGGCCCCGCGGCGCCTCCCCCGGACGGAAGGCGAGGACCGTGGCGACGACCGTCGCGACGAGGAGCGGCTCCAGCACCCCCCGCGCCGCGCCGGCGAGGGGCGGGACGGCGAGCCCCGTCCCGATCGCGGCGAGCGGCAGCCAGGGCCCTGCCGCCGCGAGGAGGCCGCCGAGAAGGGCGGGGGTCACCCCCGTCGCCCCGGCGCCCGCTTCCGTCCCTCTCACCGCGCGCCGCCCGCGATCACGGGGCCGGGAACCCGGGGGCCGACGAGGTGGTCCGCCACCGCCTCCGCGACGGCGAGGGCGATGTCGCCCTGCGGCCGCGCCTCGACCCGTCCGCCGTCGGGATGCGCCGCGCGGGCCGCGCCGTCCTCCCCGTGCGGCAGGATGTCCCAGCCACGGCCCGCCCGGACGCCGAGGAGGGTGACCCAGGGATGGGCGCGCGCGAGATCCTCGCAGGCCGGGGCGTCGGGGGAGAGGCGGGGGTGCACGAGGAGCGCCTCGCCGCGGGGGACGGGCGGCGATCCCGCGCAGCCCGGGTAGAGGGCGGCGCGGCGGCCCCGGCCCTCCATGAGGGCGAGGCGGCCGCCGGCGCCGAGGCCGAGGAGCGCGACCTCCGCCCGCTCCAGGCCGGGGATGGCGGCGAGGGTGCGGAACACGTCGCCCAGCGGCGGGACCGGGTCGTCGCCGATCCCGACCTCCGCCACCGCCGCGCCGCGGTCGAGGAGGGCATCGGCGTAGCGCAGGTTCTGCCGCGGGTCGGCGGGGCCGTCGGGGAGGATGACGACGACGCGGGTGGGCGGGTGGCCGAAGGGCATGGTGACGCCGACCGCGCCGCCGTCCGGCAGCGGGCCGTGGAAGACGAGCCGCCCCGCCGCGTCGTCCGCCCGCGCCGCGCCGGGGAGGGCGAGGATGGCGAGCGCCGCGAGGATGAGGCGGGTGGGGCCGATGGGGGTCTGGGGGTGCGGCATGGCCGTGATCTCCGCCCCGGCCGCCGGGTTGATGGGGCGGCGGGGTGGGCGGAGGGGACGGCACCGGGCGGGTTTCGGTCCCGAAAGCGTGCTGCGGCTTCTCCGAAATGCCGTGGAAAGCCGCGGGAAACCGCGCCAAGGTCGCCGCCATGGACGGCACGCCCCTGCCCCTGACCTTCCGCGGCTTCCGCTTCCACCCCGACACCGGGCGGCTGGAGGCGGCGGACGGGGGCGCGACGGTGCTGCGCCCGAAGACGGCGGCGCTGCTGGGGCACCTGCTGGGGCGGCGGGGGGCGGTGGTCTCGAAGGAGGAGCTGCTGGACGCCGTGTGGCCGGACGTGACGGTGACGGAGGACAGCATCACCCAGTGCGTCGGCGAGATCCGGCGGGCGATGGGGGAGGAGGGGCGGTTCCTACGGACCCTGCCGCGGCGGGGTTATGTGTTGGAGGCGGGGGAGGGGGTCGAGGAGAGAGCGGCCGCCGAGGCTGCGCCGGTTCCACCCATCGAGCCTATCTCATCATCCGCTGCAGCGACGCCGCGCTGGGCCCTACCAGCAGCGGGAGTAGGCCTAGTCGCGGCGGCGATCCTAGCTCTGTCGTTCCGCGGGCCCTCCCTGGTCGCATCGGCACCGCCAGCCGCGGCACCCACGACATCGGTCGTGGGGTCGCCTCCCCCGATTTCACCCGACCCGAGGGGAGAGGCCGCGCGGCTTACCGACGAGGCGCGGCGACTGATTACCGCTCCAGGGAACGCGCGCACCAACTGGCTCAACGCCCGCACGTTAGCCGAGCGCGCCATTGCGTTGAACCCCGTCAATCCCGAGTCACACGCCGTGATCGTGCCGACCTACACGAACATGGTGCTGAACGGATACTCGCTGAACCCTGTCGCAGACCTGCGTGAGGCGGAGCAGCACGCCGAACGCGCGATCACACTCGGTCCTAACCTTGCGCCAAGTCACTCCGCCCTCGGTGCAGTGCTGCGCCAGCAAGGGCGTTGGGAGGCGGCACGGGTCGCTTACCTGCGCGCAAGCGAACTAGGCCCTACGCAACATGCCTCACGCGCCAATGCCGCTCTCATGCTCATCCTGCTTGGTCAACCCGATGAGGCTATCGCTCCCGTGCAAGCGACTCTGGCGCTCACCCGCCCGGATCACTCCTTCCGTTACACTTGGCTGACCTATCTCGGGCTGGCCGAACTCCATCGCGGAAATTGGGCAGAAGCGGTGGACAATCTACGTGACTCGATGGGAGGTCGTTCCTTCATGCCGGTCGCCCCGCGTACGGCACTCCTCGCAGCGGCGATGCAGAGAAGCGGCGCTGCGCCGGAGGACGTTGTCGCTGTGGTCACGCGAGTACGCGCCTCAGACGCTACAGTCGGCGCAGACTGGTTTCGACGGAATCCACTCTCCCGGGCCGAAGAATTTCAACGACGGCAGGAACCTGTCCTCCGCGCCATGGAGGATGCTGGCCTTCCCTAAGCCGGGCCTATTCGCCGCCCCCGCCATTCCCCCCGTCATCCCCGAGAGGCATCATCGAGGCGATCATGCCCCTGATATCGTCCCGCATCACGTCCAGGACGCGGAGCTCCTCGTCGCCCAGCACCCGGAAGTCGGGCTTCGTCTGGCGGTAGAGCACCTTGCCGAGCAGGTATATGACCAGCCTCAGTTGATCGCCCACGAGCGAGACCTGCGTCATGTTCGGCATCAAGGGCTCTGTGCTCGCGCCGGAGAGATCCTCGTCATCATTCGGAACGTTCATGCCATGCCCTTCCTGGTCCGGTGACCCCAACGGTATGGCGCGCCGTGCCGTCGAAGCAATGACCTTATGCCCCGAACCGCATCGCCTCCTCCGGCGGCAGGAACTGCGGCAGGTAGAAATCCTCCGCCCGCAGCGGCGCGGCCACGTTGAAGGCGTCGCGCACCGTGTCGATCGCCGCCTGCATCTTCGGCATCGGCAGGTTGCCGAAGCCGCCGGAGACCACGTCCGGCGTCCGCACGAACTCGAAGTTCGCGACGAGGCGGGCGCGCTCCAGGTCCACCGGCGTCGTGGAATCGCGGCGGCGGAGCGCGGCGATGGCGGCGTCGGGGTCGCGCCAGGCCTCGACGTGGCCGCGGATGATCGCGCGGATCATCGCGGTCACCACCCGCGGGTTCGCCTCGGCGTAGGGGCGGCGCACCTGCAACGCGGTGGAGAGGAGGGTCACGCCGTGGTCGGCGTAGCGCATGGAGACGATGTCCTCCCGCCGCACGTTGAGCGTCATGAGGGAGAAGATGCCGGAGGTCTCGAAGCCCGTGATGGCGTCGGCGTCGTCGCGCGCCAGCATCGGCTCCCGCAGCTGCGGCGTGACGGAGGACCACTGGATGGTCCCGAGGTTGATGCCGGTCGCCTTCGCGAAGGCGGGGAACATCTGGCGGCCCGCGTCGGTCTCGGGCGCGGCGATGCGCTTGCCCTCCAGCCCGTTCGGCGCGGTGATCCCGGTGCGGCGCAGCGTCATCGCCGCCAGCGGCGAGCCCTGCTGCAGCACGAAGGGCGTGACGATGTCCGACCCGGGCGTCGTGGCGCGGAGGCGCATGACGGGGGAGATGTCGCCCACCCCGAACTCGTAGGCGCCGGAGGCGACCTTCACCGGCACGTCGCCCGAGCCGAAGCCGCGGTCGATCGTGACGTTCAGCCCCTCCTCCCGGAAGTAGCCGCGGTCGAAGGCGAGGAGGTAGGGGGATTGCGGGCCCTGGAAGGCCCAGTCGAGGGAGAAGCGCACGGGGGTGAGGGCGGCCTGACCCATCGCGAGGCGCGGCGCCGCGAGGGCGGCGGTGCCGAGCGCGCCGGTGACGAGGAGGTGGCGGCGGCTGATGGTCATGGCGGGTTTCCCGGGGTTGTCGCGGGTGCAAGCAACGGGCGTGCCGTCGGGCGGGCGCGTAGGACGGCGAAGTTCTTCCGCAAATCGCGGAACGATGCTTGACGGCGACCATCTTGTTCCGCATATCGAGGACACGGCGAGGGGATGGCCCCGCGGTATCGAGAGGATTTCCCGATGAGCGGCACGACCAAGACCCACGCGGACCAGATGGAACAGGCTTGGAAGATCGTACAGGCCGCGACCGATGCGGCTCGTAAGAGCCAGGAGATGCGCTACGCGCCCTTCCTGGCCGCCTTCTCCGGCATGACGGCGGGTGCCGCCCTGTTCGCCGCCGGGTTCGCCTTCGCCCGCTTCTACGGAGGGGCGGGGCCGTGACCCCGACCCGGTTCCGCGACTGCCTTGCGACCCTCCGCTGGACTCAGCGGGGGGTGGCGGAGGTGCTGGCCTGTGACGACCGCATGGTCAGGCGGTGGGCCGCCGGGCATGCACCCGTGCCGGAGAGCATCGCCCGGTGGCTGGAGACGTTGGCGACCGTCCACGACGCGACGCCGATCCCGCAGGACTGGCGGCAGCGCGCGGTGGCGGCGTAGGACGGCAGGGGCCCGGAGAGGCCCCTGCCGGGTTGGGTCAGGCTACGGCGCGCGCGGGGTGGTCGGGACCGTGGGAGCCGCCTGTCGGCGGGGCGACGACCGCGCAGTGCAGGGCGGCCCGGCGCCGCGAGGGTCCGGGATGCGCGTAGACCGACATCCTGGCTTGAGCGGCGCGCTGTGGCGGGATCGACGACGCGTTACCCGTGGGGCGGGGCCTCGACGAGGTCCTCGCGCTCCCGGAAGGGCCGCGGTCGGCCGACGTCGTGCGCGAGGCCGAGGCGCTCCAGCCCCGCGATGAGCCACCAGCCCGGGTCCGTCTGGCCCGCATCGAGGCCGATGCGGGCGGATTCCGGGAAGGCGTGGTGGTTGTTGTGCCAGCATTCCCGGTAGGTGAGCAGGCCCATGCCCCCGAGGTTGGAGGCCTGGACGGAGGCGCCGCGCACCTGCCAGCGCCCGGCGCCCGGGTTGTGGCAGTACCAGGTGATCGTCCAGTGCCCCGCGGCGCTCACGATGACCCGGGCGCAGACGCCCCACACCACCCAGGGCCAGCCGCCGAGGGCGTAGAACACCACTGCGAGCGGGACCTGGTGCAGGCGCCAGGTGCGTTCGAGGAACCGGTGCCATGGGTCGGCGGCGAAGCGGTCCTCGATGGTGACCGCCGGGGGATGCTCGAACCGGAAGCGGTAGGCGAGATGCCAGAGCAGGTCGGGCAGGAGCGGCCGGGTGTGGGCGAAGAAGTCGTGGCAGCGCGGCTGGCGCTGCGCCCAGTCCCGCACGTCGTGGACGCGGATGATGCCGAAGGGCCCGGCGACGCCGACGAGGACGCCGACGGTGATGAGGAAGCGCTCGATCGGCTTCGGGCAGCGGAAGGCGCGGTGGATCATCATGCGGTGCATCCCGACGGAATGCCCGACGAGGAGGGTGGCGTAGGTCGTCCCGAGGAACAGGAGAAAGGCGCCGGGGGTGAAGGCCGGGACCGCGAAGGCGAGGGTGGCCAGCAGCATCCCGCCGTTCCAGGCGGCCTTCGGCAGGTCGAGGACGGGGGTGCCGGACACCGCGCAAGCACCCTTCCCGTCCACGCGGATCACGGGCTCCATCATGCCAGCGGTTCCGGGAGCGGCGCGCCGGCCGGCCGGCCGGGCCGGCGGGCCGATGCCCGGGGCAGCCGCCGCAGCCCCGGGCGGGGCGGGAGATCCGCCGGTTGCCGCAGGTCCCAGGCGAGGCCGAGGCGGCGGAGGGCGAGGAGGAACCACCATCCCGGATCGGGCTGCCCCGGGAGGACACCGAGGCGGGCGGAGCCGGGGAAGGCGTGATGGTTGCCGTGCCACGCCTCGCCGAAGGTGATCCAGGCGGCGGCGGGCAGGTCGTGGCCCTGGACCGCCGCCCCGTCCACGACCCAGGCGCGGGGGCCGCGGCGGTGGGTGAGGTGGCCGACGAGCCAGTGCCCGGTGAGGGAGACGGCGACGCGGACGAAGGTGCCCCAGACGAGCCAGGGCAGCCCGCCGATGGCGAGGAACAGGAGCGCGGGCGGAACCTGTTGCAGGATCCAGGTGCGTTCGAGGAAGCGCAGGACCGGGTCGTCGGCGATCGCGGGTTCCGGGACGAAGCGGGGCGGGTGCGTCAGGTCGAGGCGGCAGTGCATCTGCCACCACGCGTCGCGCCACATCGGCGCGCGGTGGGCGTGCAGGTCGTGGCACGCCGCCTGCCGCTGCGCCCAGTCCCGGGTGTCGTGCAGCCGCACCATCCCCATCGGCCCCGCCATGCCGACGAGGGTGCCGAGGTAGACGAGGAGATTCCGCAGCGCGGGTGAGGTGGAGAAGGCGCGGTGGATCAGGAGGCGGTGCATCCCGACCGAGTGGCCCGCGCCGATCGTCACGGCGGTGGCGACGAGGAACAGCGCCACCGCCCCCGGGGTGACGTGGAACGGCGCGAGGAGGAGCGCCGCGAGGGTCATCCCGCCCGCGAAGAGCGACCGTGCGGGCGCCCAGCGGACCCGGCCCTCGGTCGCGGAGGTGTCCGGGCCCGCGAGGACGCGGTCGGTGGAGAGGAGGGGGGTCGGGGCCGGGCGGTCCGGGGACGGGGCATCCGGGGGAAGGGCCACGGTCGCGATCTCCGAGGTTCGGGCGGGCGATGTTTAGGCAGTTCGCTAATCCTAGACTTGTAGGGGTTTAGCGCAACCCCTAAACATCCGGCGATGCAGCGCGTCTTCGAAGCCCTCGCCTCCTCCGTGCGGCGCCAGATCCTCGCCCACCTCTCCCACACGGAGATGAGCGCGGGCGACATCGCCGCGCGTTTCACCATGTCCAAGCCCTCCATCTCCCAGCACCTGTCGGTGCTGGAGGCGGCGGGGCTGGTGATCGGCGAGCGGCGCGGGCAGTTCGTGTTCTACCGCCTCGTCCCGGACCACCTCGTCAACGCGCTCGACGGCTACGTGCAGCAGGTCTGCCCGATTCGCCGTCCCATCCGGAAGGAGAGCGCGGCGCGGGCCGCGGCGCGCGCCCAGGCCGCCGGTCCACGGACCAACCTGCCCGCCGCGCCGGGCCGCCGGGCGCGCTGAGAGGTGGAACGCCGCGTGCACGGCGAGGGGGCGCCCGTCATCCCCCTCGCGCCGGACGCCGCCCTCGCCACCCTCCTCGATCCCGCGACGCTGCGCCGGCTGATCCCGGGCGCCGACGTCGTGGAGCGCGTCGCGGAGGGTCGCTACCGCGCGGTCCTCTCCCTCGGCGTCGGGCCGCTGCGGGTGCGGCAGACCGTGGAGATCACCGTCACCCCGTCCGCCGACCCCGCCACGCGGGCGCCGGGCGGGCCGATCGCGCTCGCCATCTCCGGCGTCTCCTCCGGCGCGCTCGCCCGCGGCGTGGCGACGGCGTCCGTCGTGCTGGAACCCGCGGGCCCGCACCGCACGCGCGTCGTCTGGCGCTACGAGGGAACGATCGGCGGCGCCGCGGCGCTGGCGGGCGGGATGGCGCTGTCGGCCACGGCGCGCGCCTTCATCGCGCGGTTCTTCGCCGGGCTCGGCGGGCGGTGACCCGTCACCCGATCTCCGCGATCCAGCCCGGCAGGTCCGCGAGGGTGGCGAGTTCGCGGAAGCGCGGGTGGCCGTGCGGCGCCTCCGCCGCCTCGTGCGACCAGACGATGGGGTAGGGGACGAGGGCGGCATGACCGCCGATCTCCAGCATCGGCAGCACGTCGGAGCGGACGGAGTTGCCCGCCATCATCGCCTCCCCCGGCGCCGCGCCGTGGCGCGAGAGGATGCGGCGGTAGGTGTCGGGGGTCTTGGCCGAGACGATCTCGACCGCGTGGAACAGGGAACCGAGCCCGGACGCCGCGAGCTTGGATTCTTGGTGGAACAGGTCGCCCTTGGTGATGAGGACGAAGCGGACGGACCCGGCGAGCGCCTCCACCGCCTCCCGCACGCCCGGGAGGGTCTCGACGGGGTGGCGCAGCATGTCGCGCCCGGCGGCGAGGATGTCGCGGACCACGCGCGCGGGGAGGTCGTCGCCGCCGAGTTCGAGCGCGGTCTCGATCATGGACAGGCAGAAACCCTTGGCGCCGTAGCCGTAGATCGAGAGGTTGCGCGTCTCCGCCTCCGCGAGGCCCGCCTCGATCGCGCCCGGGTCGGCGTAGGGCGCGAGGAGCGCGCGGAATCGCTCCTCCGTCACCCGGAAGAAGGTCTCGTTGTGCCAGAGCGTGTCGTCGGCATCGAGGCCGAGGGTGGTGATGGGCATGGCGGTCCGGGGGCCGGGGCGAGGTCGCCGACGTCGCGCACGACGCGGCCGAGGAGGGGGAGGGCGATCGGCACGTCGAAGCGGAACCGGCCCGCCGCGTCCACCCCCTCCCGCGCCTCCGACCGCGGCGCGAGGCGGGCGGGGAGCGGGATCGGGCCGAGGCGCCATCCCCGGACCGCCAGCCCGAGGCCCGCCGCGTCCGACGGCACGGCGAGGAGGAAGCGCAGCGGCCCGAACCGTTCCCACACGAGGCCCGGCCCGGCGGGCGAGAGATGGCTGCGGAAGCGGGCGCCCCCGAAGTCGCGGGACCACGTCTCGCCCGCGCCGTCGGCCGCGATCGTCACGCGCACCGGGACGCGGTCCGTCGCCGCGGGGAAGCCGACGAGGCGGGCGACGAGCCGGGCCGGGAGGGTCGCCGCGCCCTCCACCCGCGCCTCGCCCTCCAGGGCGATCCACGGCGCGGGGGCGTGGACGACGCGCACGGGCGCGGGCAGCGCCGCCCAGGCCGCCTCGCCGAGGGCCCGCCGGAACAGCGGGTCGGGGACCGCGGGCCGTTCCCGCAGGATGCCGGCGGCGATGCGGTGCGGCGCGAAGGTGGCCTCCACCTCCGCGAGCGTGAGGAGGCCGGCGGCGGACCGCGCGCCCGGCGGCACCCCGTCCGCGGCGAGGCGGCGCAGCGCGGCCAGCGCCGGCAGGGTCGGCACCCAGGGCCCGTCCCCCGCCTCGGCGAGAAGGGTCCAGGTCGCCGCGGCCGGGTCGCCGTCCGCGTCCGCCCCCGTCGCGCGCACCACCATCCCGCCGCGGTCGGTGCCGAACCGGTCGAGCAGCCCGGCCGCCCACCGCGCCGGCCGGGCGAGGAGCGCGAGCGAGGCGCGGGGGAGGAGGCGCACGGGAAGGCTCGCCGCGAGCAGCCCGAGATGGAGGAGCGGCAGTTCCAGCCCCGCCCGGAACACCGCGGAGCGGCGCACGCCGTAGCGCGCCGGCAGGGCGTCGAGGTCGGGCGTGTCGGCGAGCGCGGCGAGCCGCGTGCCCAGCCCCGGCACGGTCAGCCGCCGCGTCATCCCCCAGCCCGGCCGCTCCTCCCACCGCCCGTCGAGGAGGACGCGCACCGGCCGCCCGGCCCAGCCGAGGATGGAGCGCACCACCGCGAGGCCCCGCGGCGCCCGGTTCCCGGGGAGGATCGCGACCTCCGCCGTGTCCACCCGCGTCCAGCCCGCCGTCAACGCGTCGAGGGCGGCGGTGCTGAGCGCGGGCGTGGAGCTCGCGCCGGTGATCGCGGCGACGCCCGCGTCCCGCGCCGCCGCGTCCAGCGCCGCGGGGAAGGCGGCGACGAAGGCCCGCCCGTCCGCGAGGTCGAGATAGTGCGCCCCGGCGCCGACCGCCGCGCGCGCGACGCGCCAATTGCCCGCGACGAAGGGTCCCGAGGCGTCCACCACCGCCCAGGCGCCGAGCGCGCGGAGGTCGTCCGCGGCGAGCGTCGCCGCGTCGAGCCGCGCGGCGGAGACGCGCGCGACGCCCTCCCCGCGCAGCGCCG
>CAXVWQ010000116.1:0-6814 GCA_964263755.1 Roseomonas sp.
GACACGCCCGACCGCATCCCGTGGCGCCGCCCCGTCGCAGCTGCGGCTCTCCGCCCCCCGGCCCGCCCCCGGGTCGGCCTCACGGAAGGCGGACGCCACGAAGGCCGCCGCCGCCGCGGGCCCCGGCCGTGCCCGCCGCCCCGCCCCGCCGCCGCCCGAGCGGCTGGAGACCCTCGTCCGCGCCGTGGTGAAGAGCCTGGAGGACGACAAGGCGGAGGCGGTGGTGGTGCTGGACGTCGCCACCCGCTCCGCCTTCGCGGACCGCATGATCGTCGCCACCGGCCTCGCGGAACGGCAGATCGAGGCGATGTCGCGCCACATCGAGGAGGCGCTGGCGGAGCACGGCATCAAGCGCCTGCGGGCCGAGGCGTCCCCCGACTGGGTGCTGCTGGATGCCGGCGACATCGTCATCCACCTGTTCAAGCCGGAGAAGCGCGCGGAGGTGCGGCTGGAACGGATGTGGGGTCCGGACTCCCCGCCCGCTGACGCGGAAGGGGCGGGCGAGGACGCCGCGGACGACCCGCGTGACCTATCCGGGGCCGCGGCGTTGGGGGACGACACCCCAGGGGATGCCGCCATGTCCGACGCCACCACGCCAGACACCTCGCCCGCCGACCGGGCCGACTACGACCCCGCCAACCCGACCGAGGCCGACCTCGCGGCCTTCCGCGAGGCCGCGCGGAGCGACCCCGGCACCGAGGATGCCGACGAGGCCCTCGTGACGCACGGCGACCACGACGGCCGCCCCGGCGGCGCCGGCGGCGGCGCGGCCATGCCCCGCGGGGAGGTGCTGGACGGCCCCGCCGGCTTCTCCTTCTCCCGCATCAGCGGCGAGGACTTGGAGCCGAACTACGTGGACGTGGTGCCGGCGAAGGACGACGCGGGGACGGGGACCGCCTGAGGGCGCCCCTCCTCCTCGCCGTCGGACGGTCGCGCCCCGGGCCGGCGCGCGACCGGTTCGAGCATTTCAACGCCCGGCTCCGCCCGCCCCTGTCGCTCCGGGAGATCCCGGAGGGGAGCGGCGCCCCCGCGGAGGCGCGGCGTCGGGAGGGAGTGGCCCTCCTCGCCGCGCTCCCGGCGGGGGCGATCGCCGTGGCCCTCGATCTCGGCGGCGAGGCGCCGGACAGCGAGGGGCTCGCCGTCCTCGTTGCCCGCTGGACGGAGGTGGCGCGGCCCGTCGCCTTCCTCATCGGCGGCGCGGAGGGGTTGGACCCCGCGGTGCTGGCCCGCGCGGACCACCGCCTGTCGCTCGGGCGACTGACCTGGCCGCACATGCTCGTCCGCGGGCTGCTGGCGGAGGCGCTCTACCGCGCCGTCAGCATCAACGCCGGGCATCCCTATCACCGGCCGTGGCGGCCGGGCTGAACCGACGCTGGCATCGCCCGCCGCGGGGGCGCACGGTGCCGCCCATGCTCCCCCTCCTGCTGGCCGCCCTTCTCTGGGTCGGCCTCCATCTCGGCATCGCCGGGACCGCCGTGCGCGCCGCCTTCGTCACCCGGGTCGGGGAGCGGGGCTTCACCCTCGGCTTCTCCGTCGCCTCCGCCGTCTCCATCACGTTGCTGGTCCTGGCGTGGCAGGCGGCGCCGGCGACCCCGCTCTGGATGCCGCCGCGGTGGCTGGGCTGGGCGCTCGTGGCGCTGATGCTTCCCGCCTTCATCCTGTTCGCCGGCAGCGTGATGACGCGGAACGCCACCTCCGTCGGGCAGAACGAGGCGCTGGCGGCGGAGCCGCGGGGGATGCTGCGCGTGACGCGGCACCCGATGCTCTGGTCCTTCGCGCTGTGGGGGCTGATCCACGTGATCGGCAACGGCGATCCGGCCTCCGCGATCTTCTTCGGCGCCTTCGCGGTGACGGGGCTGGCGGGGATGCCCTCGCTCGATGCCAAGGTCGCGGCGCGCGACCCCGCGGGGTGGGCGGGCTTCGCGGCCCGCACCTCCGTCCTGCCCTTCGGCGCCATCGTCGCGGGGCGGAACCGGCTCGTGGCGTCCGAACTGCTCTGGCCGGTGGGGGTCGGCGCTGTCGCCTGGGCGGCGCTGCTGCACCTGCACCCCGTCATCTTCGGGGTCTCCCCCCTCCCCTACGGCTGACGCCGGGGCGGGGCCAGGGCCTCGATGATCCGGCACTCCGCGACCGTCCCGTGCCCGCAGGCGCCGATCAGCGCCGTCAGTTCCCGCCGCAGCGCCTCCAGGTCGGCGAGTCGCCGCTCCACCTCGGCCAGGTGGTCGCGCGCGATGACGTCCACCGCCTCGCAGGGCCGGTCCCGCGCGTCGGACAGGTCGAGCAGCGCCCGCACCCGCTCCAACGGGAAGCCCAGGTCGCGCGCCCGGCGCACGAAGTTCAGCCGCCCGAGGTCGCTGGTTCCGTAGGCGCGATACCCGCTCCCGGTCCGCGGCGGGCGCGGCATCAGCCCCGTCCGTTCGTAGTAGCGGATCGTCTCCGCCGTCGTCCCCGTCGCGCGCGCGAGGTCGCCGATCGTCAGCGCCATGCCCCTTGACCCTGTAGCCGCTACAGGCCCCATCTGAGGCGTCGCACCCACCGCTTCGAGGGCTTCGACATGGCCTGCTGCGCCCACGACCACCCCGCCCCCGCCGCCCTCGACAGCCCGGCCTGGCGCCGCGCCCTGTGGATCGCGCTGGCGGTCAACGCTGCCTTCTTCGTCGCGGAGGTCGCGGCGGGGGCGGCGGCGGGCTCCGCCTCTCTCATGGCCGACGCGCTCGACTTCTTCGGGGACGCGGCGAACTACGCCATCTCCCTCGGCGTCGCGGGGATGGCGCTGGCGTGGCGGTCGCGGGCGGCGATCCTGAAGGGCGGGACGATGATCGCCCTCGCGCTCTGGGTCCTCGGCAGCACCGCGTGGCACGCCGCGGCCGGGACGCTGCCGGACGCGGAGGTGATGGGCGTGGTCGGCGCCGCCGCCCTCCTCGCGAACGGGGGGGTGGCGGCGATGCTCTACCGCTACCGGACGGGCGACGCGAACATGCGATCGGTCTGGGTCTGCTCCCGCAACGACGCGGTCGGCAACCTCGCCGTCCTCCTCGCCGCCCTCGGCGTGTTCGGCACGGGCACGGGGTGGCCCGACGTGATCGTCGCGGCCGTCATGGGCGGGCTCGGTCTCTGGGGCGGGGTGGGGATCGTGCGGCAGGCCCGGGCGGAACTCGCGCCGGCGGGTAAGCGGCTCGCGACGGGTCAGACCCGATCCGCGTAGGCTGCGATCAGCCGACCCCGGGCCCTGCCGCCCTACGCCGCCAAGGCTCGCACCACCGCGTCCGGCTCCGTGGCGATCACCTTCAGCAGCACCCGGGCGGCCGGGTCAGGGGTGCGGAGGCCCTGCTCCCAATCCCGCACGGCCCCGACCTTCAGGCCGAACCGCGCCGCGAACGCCTGCCGGGTCAGGCCGGTGGCGGCCCGGACCGCGCGCACGTCCGGCGCGCCGGGCGCCGGGTGGATGCGACCCGGCGCGAGGTCGCCGCGGAGGATCGCGGCGCCTTCCTCGACGGCGCGCACGAGTTCGTCGGCCACGTTCACCTTCGGGGCGCGGGGCTTGCGAGGGGTGGCGGTCATCGGCGGTTCTCCTTGTAGGACCGGACCACCGCGGCGATGGCCTTCTCCTGTGCCGGGGTGAGGTCGGCCTGTTCGTTCTTCGCGAAGAGGAAGATGGCGAGGATCGGCAGCGTCTCGTCCCAGAGATAGTAGATCACCCGGAAGGCGCCGCGCTTGCCGCGGCCCTCCGGCGCCCACCGCATCTTCCGCAGCCCGCCGAGGCGGTGGATGACGAGGCCGGCCTCCGGATCGAACGCCAAGTGGTTGATGAGCGCGTCCCGCTCGTCCCGGGTCAGCAGCGCGTCCGCGCGCCGCGTGAACACCGGGGTTTCGAGGACGCTGTGCACCGCGGGTGAATACCGCAATGCTGCACTTTGCGTCAACAGCAATGCTGCCGTAAATCCGCGATTGCTACCGCCCCGCAGTGATCGGCCGTCGCGCGAAGCGAGGGTCCGCTGACACGACAGTCGATCTGAAACGGGTCCGGCGCGACCCCTCGCGGCCCACCCCCTTGCGGACGGGGGGCGGGCGCGGCATCCGTCCCGCCTCCCCGGGGGACCCCATGCAGGAAACGCTCACCGCGGCCGAGGCCGTCGCGGACACGCCCCGCGCCCGCGCCGCGCGCCTCGTCACCTCCGATACATTCCAGAAGGTCGTGACGGCGCTCATCCTGCTGAACGCCGTCACCCTCGGCCTGGAGACCTCGGACTCCATCATGGAGCGGTTCGGGGGCTTCCTGCACCTCCTCGACGACGCGCTGCTCTACGCCTTCACCGCCGAACTCCTCCTCCGCATCTATGCCTTCCGCGGGCGCTTCCTCCGCGACCCCTGGGGAATCTTCGACCTCATCGTCATCGGCGTCGCCTGGATGCCCGCCTCCGGCGAGCTGTCGGTGCTGCGGGCGCTCCGCGTCCTGCGGGTCCTGCGCCTCGCCTCCGTCATGCCGTCGCTGCGCAACGTGGTGGAGGCGATGCTCGCGGCGCTGCCCGGCATGGGCGGGATCCTCGCCCTCATGCTCCTCATCTTCTACGTCTTCGCGGTGATGGGCACGAAGCTCTTCGGGGAGGACATGCCGGAGCAGTTCGGCACCCTCGGCGCCACGTTCTTCACCCTGTTCCAGCTCATGACGCTGGATGACTGGGTGAACATCGTGAAGCCGGCGCTGGAGAAGCACCCGCTCGCCAACCTCTACTTCATCCCCTTCATCCTCGTGGCCACCTTCGTCGTCCTCAACCTCTTCATCGGCGTGATCGTCGAGAGCATCCAGACGCTGCGCGAGCAGCGGGAGAGCGCGGACGCGGAAATCGCGGTCGTCGCGACCGACGCCGCGCGGTCCGAGGCGCACCTCGACAGCCAGACCCTCCTGTCGGAGGTCCGCGCGCTACGCGCCGAGATCGCCGAATTCCGCGCCGGAAGGGCGACCCCATGAACGCCCCGCATCCCGTCCTGCCCCACCGCTACGGCACCGCCGAGGCGCGGGAGGGGTTCGTGAAGACCCTCTTCGACGAGACGGCGGCGCATTACGACCGCATCGACCGCATCTTCTCGCTCGGCAGCGGTCCCTGGTATCGCCGCAAGGCGCTGCACGAAGCGGGCCTGCGGCCGGGGATGACGGTGCTGGACGTGGCCGTCGGCACCGGCCTCGTCGCGCGGGAGGCGGCGCGGATCGTCGGCGACCCGTCCCTCGTCACCGGCCTCGACCCGAGCGAGGGGATGCTGGCGGAGGCGCGGCGCACCCTGCCGGGCGTGCGGCTCGTCCAGGGCCGCGCGGAGGCCATCCCGCTGCCCCACGCCGCCGTCGATCTCCTCTCCATGGGCTACGCGCTGCGCCACGTCGCCGACCTCGGCGCCGCGTTCCGGGAATACCGGCGGGTCCTGAAGCGCGGCGGGACGGTGCTGCTGCTGGAGATCGGCGTGCCGGAACGCGGCGTCGCCCGCACGGTGGCGCGCGCCTACATGGGCGGCGTGATCCCCGTGCTGTGCCGGATCGCGGCGCCGCGGGCCCGGTCCGGGGAACTCATGCGCTACTACTGGGAAACGATCGACGCCTGCGTGCCGGCGGAGACGATCCTCGGCGCGCTGCGGGAGGCCGGGTTCTCGGGAGTCGGCGTCGCGACGGACCTCGGGGTGTTCCGGGCCTATTCCGGGCGCGCCTGAGGCCCGTCCATCCCGAGCACGCGGCGCGCGTGGGCCAGTTCGGCCGCCATCCGCGCCGGCGGCGGCTCGGGTGGCGGCAACCCGGCCGCGCGCAGCATGAGGATGACCTCCGATACGCTGACCTCCGGCCCGAGCGCGCCGGCGGCCCGTTCGGCGGAGATCTCGCCGGCGGCGTAGCGCAGGATGACGGGGTGTACGGGCGGCATTACGGCGCCTCCGGTTGGATGAGGGTGAGGGCGGAGGCCGGGTTCGCGGTCGGCACGGCCGCGACGATGCGCAGCCAGACAGCCTCGGCATCCGGGAGCAGGCCCGCTTCCTGCGCGAGGGACAACAGGTTGCGCGTGGTCGCCACCGCGACCTCCGCGGCCACCCCTTCCCGCAGCAGGAGGGTCGGCACCCGCCCGTTCTCATACACTACGAGCGCCGGTCCGCCGACCGCGCGCAGGTTGTCACCGAGCCAGGCCGCGATCGCGATCTCCCCCGCGTTGCGCGGCGTCCGCGCCCCCTCCCGCAGGGCGAGGCGGTAGAGGTCGCCGAACTCGCTCTCCGCCACCTCAATGCCCGCGTTGCTGCCCGGTCGCGCGCCGGCCTCGATCCAGGCGGCGATCTCGGCGGCCCAGGGTTTTGCCGCGTGATGCGTCGCCTCCATCACGACCACGTCGGGGATCACGACTCGCCCCATCCCCGTCAGCACGTCCAGCGCCCCCCCGGCGGCGAGGTGGATCAGCGGCGCGGTGTCCGGCACGACGACGGTGGGCCGCATCCCGGGCGCCTGCATCCGTTCCTCCCGCCGGCTCCTCGGCCACCCTGCGAGGTAAGCCCCCCGCCAGGCCTCGTCCAGCGCGGGCCGCCCCCGGGCCCGGTTCCCCGGGGCGCGTCGCGGCGCTATCCAGCGCGCCGCACGTCGAGAGTCCCCCCATGCCCCGCCCCACCCCCGTCATGCTCGTGATCCTCGACGGCTGGGGCTACCGGGAGGAGGTGGCGGACAACGCCGTCGCCCAGGCGCGCACCCCCACCTTCGACGCCCTCTGGGCCGCCGGGCCCCGGGCGTTCCTGCACACCTGCGGGCCGGACGTCGGCCTCCCCCCCGGCCAGATGGGCAATTCGGAGGTCGGGC
>CAXVWQ010000117.1:0-7324 GCA_964263755.1 Roseomonas sp.
CCCGGACGCCCGCCCCGGCCGCCGCGCGCGGGGCTGACGGCCGCGGCATCCTCCGATGCCGCCGGCACCGGCCGGGCGCATCGGTTGACAGGGGAAGGGCCCCCCTCCACTCTCGTCATGAAGGATGTTGTCCTTCAGGACGAGACAGGAGGAAACGGTGGACGCGAAGGCCCCGGACCGCGCCGGCCACGCCCTGGCGGTGGACATCGGCGGCACCTTCACCGACGTCGTCCTGCGCGCGCGCGACGGCCGCACCGTCACCGACAAGACCCTGACGACCCACCGCGACCTGCTGGAAGGGTTCTTCCGCGCCGTGGACCTCGCGCTCGGCCGCGCCGGGATCGGCCCGGCGGCGGTGGACGACGTGACGGTGCACGCGACCACCGTCGTGACGAACGCCGTGATCGAGCGGCGCGGCCCGCCGACCGCCCTCGTCACCACCGAGGGTTTCCGCGACGTGCTGCGCATCCGCGGCGAGCACCGCTACGACATGTTCGATCCGCAGATCGAGTATCCCGAGCCGCTGGTGCCGCTGGAGCTGACCTTCTCGCTGCGGGAGCGCGTGCTGGCGGATGGCCGCGTCTCCGTGCCGGTGGACCCCGCGGCGGCGGCGGCGCTGGCGCGCGACCTCGTCGGACGCGGCGTGCGGGCGGTGGCGCTGTGCTTCCTCAACGCCTACCGCGAGGGCGCGAACGAGCGGGCGGCGCGGGACGCGATGCGGGCGGCGGAACCGGGGCTGCACGTCGCGATCTCGTCGGACGTGTCGCCGCAGATCCGGGAGTATCCGCGGGCGTCCACCACGGTGATGAACGCCTACACCCAACCGATCGTCGCGCCGTACCTCGACGCGCTGGCGAAGGAGTTGACGCGGCGCGGCTTCCCCAACCGGCCGCTCATCATGCTCTCCAACGGCGGGGTGGTCGGCACCGGCGTCGCGGGCGCGTTCCCCGTGCGGATGATCGAGAGCGGGCCCGCCGCGGGGGCGCTCGCGGCAACGCACCTCTCGGAACTTCTCGGCCTCGACCGGCTCCTCTCCTTCGACATGGGAGGCACCACCGCGAAGGCGTGCCTCATCCTCGATCGCAAGCCGCTCATCGCCGGCGAGTTCGAGGTGGACCGGCGCTACCGCTTCAAGCCGGGCTCCGGCTTCCCCATCACCATCCCCTCCGTCGACATGATCGAGATCGGGGCGGGCGGCGGCTCCATCGCGCGGGTGGACGGGCTGGGGCTGCTGAAGGTCGGGCCGCGCTCCGCCGGGTCGGAGCCCGGCCCCGTGTGCTACGGCCGCGGCGGGACGCAACCGACGGTGACCGACGCCGACGTCGTCCTCGGGCTGCTCGACGCCGACCGGTTCCTCGGCGGCGACATGCGGCTGGACCGCGCGGGTGCCGAGGCCGCGCTCGGCCGCCTCGGCGAACGGCTCGGCGTGGATGCGGCGACCGCGGCGCGCGGCGTGTTCGAGGTGGTGTGCGAGGGCATGGCGAGCGCCGCCCGGGCGCACGCGACCGACCGTGGCATCGACTGGCGCGGGCTGCCGATGCTCGCCTTCGGCGGCGCGGGGCCGGTGCATGCCTGCCGGGTGGCGGAACTGCTGGACTGCCCGCAGGTGATCTTCCCGCCCTTGGCCAGTGTGCTTTCCGCCTTCGGCACGCTCGTCTCCCCCGTGCGGCTCGACCTCGTGCGCTCGTCGCTCGCGCCGCTGTCCACGCTGGACTGGGACGCGGTGCGGGGACTGATCGGCGGCATGGCGGAGGAGGGGCGCGCGGCGCTGGCGGAGGCGGGGGTTCCCGCGTCCTCCGCGACCACGACCCTCGCCGCGGATTGCCGCTACCGCGGGCAGCAGAACGAGGTGACCGCGGAGGTCGCGCCGGACATCGCGGAGGCTGGCGACGCCGCGGCGCTGCGGGGGGCGTTCGAGACGGCCTACGAGGCCCTCTACGGCATCCGCCTGCCGGACGTGGAGGTGGAGGTGGTGACGTGGCGCCTCGGCGTCCGCGGGCCGATCCCGGCAGCGTCCCCCCCGCCGGTCCCGGGCGGCGGGGCCGCGGCGCCGCGCGCCCACCGGCGCGTGGCGGTGGAGGCAGCGGCGCCGGAGGTGCCGGTCTACGACCCGCCGGCGCGTCCCCGCGGCGCCCGCGGCGCGGGCCCGGCCCTCCTCGCGGAGCGGGAAACGACCCTCGTCATCCTCCGCGGCTGGACGGCGCGCGTGCACGAGACCGGGGCGGTGATCGCGGAGCGCGGGGCATGAGCGCCATGGCCCAGGATCTCGATGGGATCACGCTGGAGATCCTCTGGTCCAACCTCATCGCCACGGTGACGGAACAAGCGCGCGCGCTGCAGCGCATCGCGTTCTCGCCCATCGTGCGGGAGGCGGGCGACCTCGCCACGGCGCTGTTCGACCGGGAAGGGCGGATGGTCGCCCAGGCGGTGACGGGCACGCCGGGCCACATCAACTCCCTCGCGGCGGCCGGGCGGCATTTCGTCGCGGCCTTCCCGCCGGAATCGCTCGTGCCGGGCGACGTGCTCATCACGAACGACCCCTGGCTCTCGGCCGGGCACTTCTTCGACATCACCATCATGACGCCGGTGTTCCGCGGCGACCGCCCCATCGGCTTCTTCGGCTCGACGATCCACCACACGGACATCGGCGGCTACGGCGTCGGCGCCGGGGCGCGGGACGTGCACGAGGAGGGGCTGTGGATCCCCCTCGCCAAACTTTACGAGGCCGGGCGTCCCAACGCCCTGCTGCACGACATCATCCGCCGCAACGTCCGCACCCCCGGCCACGTCGCCGGCGACCTCGCGGCCCAGGTGGCGGCGGGGCGGGTGGGCGCGGACCGGCTGAACGCGCTGTGCGACCGCCACGGGCTGGACGACGTGGAGGCCCTGTCCGCCGCCATCCTCGCGCGGTCGGAGGCGGCGACGCGCGATTCGATCCGCCGCCTGCCCGGCGGCACGACGCACGGGGAGAGCCGCTTCGACGTGCCGGGCGGGCTGGAGATCATCCTGCGCTGCGCCGTGACGGTGGACGCCGAGGCCGGCGGGATGACGATCGACTTCGCCGGCTCCTCGCCCGAAGCGCCGATCGGCATCAACGTCGTGCTGAACTACACCGCGGCCTACGCGAACTTCGCGGTGCGCGCGTGCCTCGATCCCGACCTGCCGAACAACTTCGGCTCGCTCCTGCCGGTGCGCGTGGTCGCGCCGGAAGGGAGCATCGTGAACTGCCGCTACCCGGCGCCGGTCAACGCCCGCCATGTCGTCGGCATGTACGTCCCCTTCCCCGTGCTGAAGGCGCTGCACCCCATCATGCCGGACCGCGTGGTGGCCGAAGGATCGGGCGCCGTCTGGACCATCCAGATCCAGGGCCGCGACGACACCGGGGCGCCCTTCACCTCCTCCATGTTCAACTACTCCGGCGGCATGGGCGCGCGGCGGGAGAAGCCCGGCCTCTCCGCCACCTGCTACCCCACCGGCGTCGCCGCGGTGCCGGTGGAGGTGCTGGAGGCCGCGATGCCCATCGAGTTCACCCGCAAGGAACTCCGCCCCGGATCGGGCGGCGCCGGGCGGCAGCCCGGGGGCGACGGCCAGTTCATCGGCTTCCGGATGCGGACGAACGACCCGTGGCTGCTGAACGTCGTGGCGTCCCGCACCGTCATCGGGCCCGAGGGGATGGAGGGCGGCGCGCCCGGCGCCTCCGGCCGCTTCCTCGTCAACGGCGAACCGGTGAACGAGGCGCGGAAACTCGTGATGGCGCCGGGCGACGAGGTGCTGATGGAAACGCCGGGCGGGGGCGGCTACGGTCCCGCCTGACGAAACGAGGGGAGGAGCGCCGGCCATGATCGGACGCAGGCTGGTTCTCGGCGCGGCCATCTCGGCGCCGACCTTGGCGGCGCCCACGGTGGCGCGCGCGCAGGCCCTGTTCAACAGGCCCGTCCGCATCGTCATCGGCTTCGCCGCCGGGGGCGCGGGCGACATCACGCTGCGGATGCTGACGGCCCAGATGCAGGCCGAACTCGGCCAGCCCGTGGTGGTGGACAACCGCCCCGGCGCCGGCGGCATCGTCTCGGCGGAGGCCGTGGCCCGCGCCGCGCCGGACGGCCATACCGCCTACTTCCTCACGACGAGCAACATGGCCGCGCCCGCCTTCTACCGCACGCTGCCCTTCGACGTGGCGCGGGACTTCACGCCCGTCGGCCGCATGGTCTGGTACGACCACTGCATCGCCGTCACGCCCTCCCTGCCGGTGACCTCGCTCACCGACCTCGTCGCGCTGGCGAAGGCGCAGCCGAACCGGCTGAACATCGGCTCCATCGCCGCGGGCAACGCCCAGCACCTCGGCGTTGAGTTGTTCCGCGGCATGTCCGGCGCGCCGATGACGACGGTGACCTACCGCTCCTCCCCCGAACTCATCAACGCCCTCGCCAACGGGGAGGTGCAGGTCGCCGGCGAACTCCTCGCCCCCATCCTGCCGCAGGCGCAGGCGGGCCGCATCCGCCTCGTCGCCATCACCGCGCCGGCGCGCTTCCCGTCGCTGCCGGACGTGCCGACCTCGGCGGAGAGCGGGCTGCCGGGCTACGTCGTCCGCTCCTGGAACGCCCTCGCCTATCCCGCCGGCACGCCGCGCCCCTACGTCGAGGCGCTGAACCGGGCGCTGCGCCGCGCCCTCACCGCCCCGGAGATCCGCACCCGCCTCATCGACCTCGGCGCGCTGCCGGAGCCGTCCTCGCCGGAGGAACTCGCCGCGATGATCCCACAGGAGGTCGAGGCGTGGGGCCGCATGGCGCAGCTCGCGAGGATCGAGAAGCAATGACCGACGGCCCGCCGGGCTACCGCCTCGGGTTCGTGCCGGCGGAATCGCGGTAGCGCGTCGAGCCGAGGCGGTCGCTGACCGCCGCGGCGGCGTCGCGCAGCGCCGCCAGCATCGCCGCGTCCGGCGGGTCGCGCACGAACTGCACGGAGCCCACGAGGCCGAGCGAGCCGACGAGGACGTCGCCCTCTGCGAAGAGCGGCGCCGCCAGCACGTTGATGCCGAGGAGCGTCTCGGACGGCGCCGTCTCCCACAGCCGCTCCCGCACGGCCGCGAGGCGGGCGCGCAGCGCAGCGGGGTCGGTGAGGCTTTCCGGCGTCGGCGTGTCCAGCGGGGCGGCCAGGGCGGCGTCCCGCACCTCCTCCCGCGCGAAGGCCAGCATCACGCGGCCCTGGGCGGAGCAGTGCAGCGGCGGGCGGTTGCCGGGCCGGACGGTGATGGAGACCTTGTTCGGCGCCTCCAGCGCGTGGACCACCATCGGCTCGCCGCCCGTCGGGATGGCCAGCAGCACCGTCTGCCCCACCGCGTCGCGTAGGCCGTGCATGAAGGGTTCCGCCACGCGGCGCAGGTCGAAATGTTCCGCCGCCGCCTGGCCGATGCGGAACATGCGCCACGTCAGGTGATACCGCTCGCTCGCCGCGTCCTGCGCCACCAGCCCGGCCTTGCGGAGCGTGACGAGGTGGCGGTGGACCCGCGCGCGGGGTTCCCCGAGCTGCCGCGCCGCGTCGGAGACGCCGAGCGGGCGGCCCGCCAGCGCCAGCGCCTCCAGCAGCCGCACCGCCATGAGGACGGAGGCGACGGCCGCCGTGCCCTCCGGGGCCTCGTCGCTCACCCGCCGCGCAGCCGCACGCCGCCCCTGCGGAGGACGCCGTCGGGGTAGGGGACGAAGCCCGTCACGCGGTCCGACAGGCCCCAGATGATCTGCCGGTGCCAGAGGTTGAGGTAGGGCTTGTCCGCCAGCACCCGCGCCGCGGCCTCGGCGGAGAGGCGGCGGCGTTCCGCGACGTCCGGCGTGGCGAGCGCCGCGTCCACCTCCGGCACGCAGTACTTCCCGTCGTTGTTCGGGCCGTTGCAGGTGAGGTGGAAGGAGGCGTTGCCGTCGGGGTCGGAGCGTCCGCCCCAGAAGTTCAGGAACGCCTCGAAGTCGCCGCGGAGCGACGCCCCGCTCGCGGTGCCGATCTCGGTGGCCTGGATGACGAGGTTGATGCCGGCCTCCCGCACCATCGCCTGCATCACCTCTGCGGCCTGGAGGGCGTCCGGGGCGTTCGGCACGGTCAGGCGCAGGGTCGGCGCGGGCTGTCCCGCCTCGGCCAGCAGGGCGCGGGCGCGGGGCAGGTCGCGCGCGGGAACGGGCAGCGCCGCCGCGTAGAACGGGCTGCCCGGCGCGACCCACTGGTTCCCCGGCACGAAGGCCCCGTCGAACACGACCTGGTTGATTGCCGTGCGGTCCAGCGCCGCGTCGAAGGCCGCGCGCAGCCGCACGTCCCGCGCGAAGGGTCCGTTCGCCCCCGCCCCGTTCGCGACGTTGAACCGGATGAAGGAGTAGCCCAGTTCCGGCGCCCCCGCCGTCCGCAGCCGTGGCGAGCGCGCCAGCGTCTCGACGTCGGAGGTCGCGACGCGCTCCATCATCTCCAGCGCGCCGCCGCGGAGGTTCTGCACGCGCACGTTGGCGTCGGGCATCGGGCGGAACACCACGCGCTGCACGTGGACGTTCGCCGCGTTCCAGTGGTTCGGCACGCGGTCCAGTACGATGCGGTCGAGCGCCACCCGCTCCGTCAGCCGGAAGGGGCCGGAACAGACGGGGTTGTCCGCGAACCGCCCCTCCGACGCCGCGCGCGGGCTCACCATCATCCCTCCGCGCGTCACGAGCACGGAGATGAGCGGCACGAAGGGCTCCGACAGGTCGATCCGCGCCGTCCGCGGTCCCAGGACCGTGACGCCCCGCACCGCCGGCATCTCGCCGCGACGGAAGGAGCCGGGCATCGTCATGAAGCGGTTCATGTTGAACCGCACGGCCTTCGCATCCACCGGCGCGCCGTCGTGGAAGGTCGCGCCCTCCCGCAGGTGCAGCGTCAGCCCGCGGCCATCCGGGGCCCATTCGTGCCGCTCCGCCAGCGCCGGCGCGACGGAGAGGTCGGGGTTCAGGTCCAGCAGCTTGTCGCAGAGCGTGGACAGGATCTGCAGGCCGGCGAAGACCCGGCTCGTGGCGGGGTCCACGACCTCCAGATCCTCGAAGGTGCCGACGCGGACGGTCTGCGCGGCGGCCGGCACCGCGGCCAGCGCGGCGAGGAGAAGGAGCAAGGGGCGCATCGCGACGTTCCCGGCGGGTGACGCGCCCATCCTAGCAGCCCGCACCGGTCCCGCCACGGTCGGGGGTTGCGCTCGTGGCCCGGGGCCCCGGGCGTGGCGCCCGCCCCCCCCCCCCCCCCCCGCGGCCCCCCCGGGGCCCCGCGGGGGGGGGGGGCGGGGGGGGGCCCCCCCGCGCCCCCCGGGCCCCCCCGCCCCCCCCCCCCC
>CAXVWQ010000118.1:0-7008 GCA_964263755.1 Roseomonas sp.
GATCCGGCCGTCGCGCGGGTCATCATGCCGACCGGGAATCGACGCAACGTCACCGCCGCGCCGCCCCGTTGCCCCGCGGCCTACCGCAGCAGCACCGGGAGCAGCGCGTCCAGCCGCAGCCGTCCTTCCGGCGTCGCCCGCAGGCGGCCATCCGGGAGCCATTCGAGGTAACCCTCCTCCCGCAGCGCCTCCAGCATCGCCGGATCCACCACCGCCTCCCAGCCCTGCCCAGCTCGCTCCGCGATCCGGGCGGGGTCCACGCCCTCGCTCAGGCGCAGCCCCATCAGCATCGCCTCGCGTCCCCGTTCGACGGGGGACAGCGCCACCTCCTCCACCCGCGCGTGCCCCGCGCCCTCCACCATCGAGAGCCAGACCTCCGGCGCCCGGTGCCGCCGCGTCGCCACGACCGAATCGCCCCCGGGGCCGCGGACGGTCATCCGCCCGTGCGCCCCCGCGCCGATCCCGAGGTAATCGCCGTAGCGCCAGTAGGTCAGGTTGTGCCGGCTCTCCGCGCCCGGCCGGGCGTAGTTGCTCACCTCGTAGGGAAGCAGGCCGAAGGCCCCGGCTTCCTCGGCCGTCGCGGCGTAGAGCGCCGCGGCCGCCTCCCCCTCCGGCAGGGCGAAGGCGCCGCGCGCGTGCTCCGTCGCGAAGCGCGTGCCCGGCTCGACCGTCAGCTGGTAGAGCGAGAGGTGGTCCGCGGCGAGCGCCAACGCCCGCCGCAGCTCCGCCCGCCACGCGGCCTCCGACTGGCCGGGGCGGGCGTAGATCAGGTCGAAGGACAGCCGCGGGAAGATCGCCCGCGCGCCCTCCAGCGCCGCCACCGCCTCCCCCGCCGAATGGTTCCGCCCGAGGAAGCCGAGCGCCGCCGCGTCGAGCGCCTGCACGCCGAGCGAGAGGCGGTTCACCCCCGCCGCGCGGAACGCCCGCAGCCGGCCCGCCTCGACGGAGGTCGGGTTCGCCTCCAGCGTCACCTCCAGGTCGGGTTCGGGATCGAACAGCGCGACGGCCCGGTCGATCACCGCGCCCACCACCCACGGCGGCATGAGCGACGGCGTCCCGCCCCCGAAGAACACGGACCCGAGGCGGCGCCGCCCCGCCCCATCCGCGCCGAGACGCGCCGCCTCCCCCTCCAGTTCGGCGATCAGCGCCCGGCCGTATCGCGCCGCGTCCACGCCCGCGCGGACGTGGGAGTTGAAATCGCAGTAAGGGCACTTGGCCGCGCAGAACGGCCAATGGACATAGAGGGCGAGCGGCTCGCCGCCCCCCGGCCCGGAAGCGGGCGCGGAGGGGGGCGCAGCGGCGGGCCGCGCTTCGGTCAGGACAGGGGACACGCACGCGATATGGGCACGACCCCGCCGCGGACGACCATCGCGACGACCCGCGGCGACGCCGCCAGCGGTCGTACGGGCGACCGCCCGGCCGACGACCGCGCCGCCGGCTCCGTCGCCCGCGTCCGCGCCGCCCTCCGCGCCGCCGGCCACCCCGACGCGGTCGAGGAGTTCCCGGAGGGCACGCGCACCGCCGCGGACGCCGCCGCCGCCATCGGCTGCACCGTCGCCGGGATCGCCAAGTCCCTCGTCTTCCGCGCCGGCGACGCCCCCGTCCTCGTCATCGCCTCCGGCGCCGGCACGGTGGACACGGGGAAGGTCGCCGCCCTCACCGGGCTCGCCATCGGCCGCGCCGATCCCGCCTGGGTCCGCGCCACCACCGGCTTCGCCATCGGCGGCGTCGCCCCCGTGGGGCACGTCGTCCCGCCGCTCGTGCTGCTGGATGACGCCCTCTTCGCCCTCGACGCCGTGTGGGCCGCCGCCGGGTCCCCCCGCCACGTCTTCGGCACGACGCCGGACGCCCTCCTCCGCCTCACCGGCGGCCGACGCGCCGACGTGGCCGCGTGACCGAACCCTCGGCGCCCCCGCCCGACCCTGACGGCCTCCCCAACCCCCGCCGCGCCTGGGCGATGGGCGCCCTCCTCCTCTCCGTCGCCGCCTCCGTCCTCGACGGCACGGTGGCCAACGTCGCCCTGCCCCGCATCGGCGCGGCCCTCGGCGTCGCCCCCTCCGGCACGATCTGGGTCGTCAACGCCTACCAGCTCGCCATCACCGTCGCCCTCCTCCCCCTCGCGGCGCTGGGGGAGCGGGTGGGGTTCCGGCGCATCTACCTCTCCGGCCTCGCGGTCTTCACCCTCGGCTCGCTCGCCTGCGCGCTCGCGGATTCCCTCCCCACCCTCGCCGCCGCCCGCGCCCTCCAGGGGTTCGGCGCGGCAGGGATCATGGGGGTGAACTCCGCCCTCGTCCGCTTCATCCAGCCGCGGGACCGGCTGGGGCGCGGCATCGCCATCGTCGCCACCGCCGTCGCGATCTCGGCCGCGGCCGGGCCGACCGTCGGGGGGCTCATCCTCGCGGTGGCCGACTGGCCCTGGATCTTCCTCCTCAACATCCCCCTCGGCCTCGGCGCCTTCGCCATCGCCGCGCGGACCCTGCCGCACACGCCGCGCGCCCCGGGGCGCTTCGACTGGCTCTCCTCCCTCCTCTCCGCGCTCTCCCTCGGCGGCCTCATCCTCGGCCTCGACGGCATCGCCCACGGCCACGCCACGGCCACGATCATCGCCTGGCTCGCCCTCGGCCTGCTGGCGGGCACCTGGCTCGTCCGGCGGCAGGTCCGGGCCGCCCGCCCGGTCCTCCCCCTCGACCTGCTGCGGCTGCCGCCGTTCCGGATGGCGATCCTCACCTCCGTCACGACCTTCGTCGCGCAGTCCCTCGCCTTCGCGGCGCTGACCTTCCTGTTCCAGGTGGGCTTCGGCCTCTCCCCCGTCGCGGCCGGGCTGCTGACGACGCCGTGGTTCGCCACCACCGCCATCGCCGCCCCCCTCGCGGGCCGCCTGTCCGACCGCTACCCCGTCGGCCTGCTCTGCGCCGCGGGGCTGGCGACGGTGGCGGTCGGGCTCGCGGCGCTGGCGCTGCTGCCGCCGGACCCGCACCCGCTGGACATCGCGTGGCGCATGGCGGTGTGCGGCTGGGGGTTCGGGTTCTTCAACACGCCGAACAACCGGGCGATGCTCACCGCCGCCCCGCGGGACCGGGCGGGCGGGGCGTCCGGGATGCTCTCCACCGCGCGGCTGTCGGGGCAGACCCTCGGCGCCGTGCTCGTCGCCCTCGTCCTCGCCCGGGCGGGCGAGTCCATGACGGCCGCCCCGTCCCTCGCCCTCTGGCTCGGCGCGGGCTTCGCGGCGGCCGCGGCGGGGATCAGCCTGTCGCGGCCCCGGGGGTAGGCCCCGACACTCCGATTCTCATGCGACGTCGAATCCATTCCTCAGGATACGGGCCCCGTAGCGGCGCGACATCATCCGAGACCCCCACTCCGAGAGATCGCGGGACCAGCAAGATATGCCGCCGGTAAGGGGGGCAGGGCTACCTCCATCTTCGGGGGTACGACCAACACCCCTCATCCCCACGCGCCCGTATTCCTACCGTGGAGCGGATGCTGGAACACACCGCGTCGCGGAGGGAGGAGCCGGAATCGCTCGCGCCTGTCTTGTTCGTAAAATCGCGAGACGAGTATTATTTACTAGACATTAACCCATAGTTTTGGTTCACGGCGGCTACCGGATGCAGGAGTCGGTGCCCAAGCCCATGCCCCCAGCCCACCTCGACAACGCCTCGACGACCATCCGCCGGGAGGCGGAGCCGTCTTCGCCGCCCACCCCAGCGCCGACGCCGCTTCGGCCATCATCTCGCCTCGCCGGTGGGGCTACCCACGCCCTCCATCGGTGCATCGACGTCTCGGGCGCCATCTCGATCCTCGTCTTGACGGCGCCGGTGCTGATCCTCGCGGCCGCGGCCATCCGTCTCGGCGATCGAGGCCCCATCTTCTCGTCGAGGCGATCTATCGGCTCGCATGGGAGGCCCTTCGGGCTACTCGGGTTCCGGACCTCGCGCGTCGCGGGTCTTGGCACGAAGGCGACGTTGTCCTCGGTGGGATGGTGGGTTCGGTATTTTCGCCTCGACGACCTGCCGAGCCTCGCGAACGTCATCCGCGGCGACATGGCGCTTGTCGGCCCATGCCCGGAAGTCGTGGTAGAGGATCACTTCCACGATGGAAGGGGGGCACCGGTGCGTCCCCACGAGGCACCGGTCCCCGGTCTGTCAGGCTGGCTGATGAGGCCGTGAAACCGAGAAGGGGTGACCGCTCAGCCCGTGATTGCACGGAGGGCGATGACGATGAGCCACCAGAGGCCGATCGAGGTCGGCACGATGAACCAGGCGGCCATCCGGGGCGTCAGGCGATCCCGGGCGATGGCGTGCTCTGGTTCGACCTCGGGACTGACTTGCCAAGCCAGCTCGGTCTCGCTTCCCACCAGGCGGGTGGGCGGCACCAAACTATCCTTGGTCGGCGCTACGAAGCTCATAACACGCCTTTCGTTTAAAAAAGCGATCTCACCGGGGCAAGCTATCGAAGTGGTGACCGGCTAGCAACCGTTAGTTGCAGGGCGCGATCGGATTCACGACGCACGATAGTTCCCGCGCTCACCGACGGGTTGCCGGGCCGAGAAGTCGCGCCCTACCCGAGCAGCGGTCAGACCGCGTGTCGCCGACGCCCCGATGAAGCCGCGACGCCGGAATCTCACGCACCCAACCGCCGCCGCAGTGCCCGCACCGCCGAATCCGGCGTGGTGAACACTGCCCTGCCGGTCGCCGCCTCCACCAGCGGCGCCGCCCGCGCGAGCGAGAACTGCCCGAGCGCCACCGCGTCGCAATCCGCCAGCCGGCGCGATGCCTCCCCCGCCAGCCGGTCGTGCTCCGCGACATCGCCGCGGTCGAGCGCCGCCAGCGCCCCCTCCGCGAGGCACGGCACCACCGTGATCCCGCCGGGGAACTCCGGCGGCAGGGAATCGAGCGCCGGCGCGAAGGTCGCGAGCAGCCCCACCCGCCCGCGCGGCCCGACCGCGGCGACCACCTCCTCGATCATCGCCTCGTTCGGCTTGAGGACGGGCATCGGCGCGAGGTCTTCCGCGCAGGCCTCGATGCACGGGCCGAAGGCGGAGCAGGTGAAGAGGATGCCGTCGGCGCCGGTGTCCACGGCGTAGCGCGACAGGCGCAGGAAGCGGGCGGCCATCGCGTCGTCCAGACGGCCGGCGCGCGCGAGGTCGGCGGAGAGGGAGTCGTCCAGCAGGTTCGCGAGGGTCGCTTCCGGCCACAGCCGCGCGAAGGCGGCCTCGATGGGGGGCGGCGAATGGCGGAGGGCGTGGATGAGGGCGACGCGCATGGCCCGACCGTCCCCCGTGCGGCGCGGCCACGCAAGCCGGGCGCCTTCCGCCGTGGTCAGTACGCCGCGATCAGTCCGCCGTCGCGCCGCTGGCGCGCACCAGCGGCACCCACAGCTCCAGTTCGCGGCGCAGGAAGGCGCGGAACTCGGCGGGGCTGCCCTCGGCGATCGGGGGCAGTTCCAGGTCGTTCAGGCGCGCCACCGTCGCGGGTTCCATCAGGGCGGTGCGGACCGCGGCGTTCATCCGCGTCACGACCGGCTCCGGCGTGCCCGCCGGCGCGAAGAGGCCGAACCAGGAGTAGGCGCGGTAGGACGGCAGCCCGGCCTGCGCCGCCGTCGGCACCTCCGGCATGAGGGTGGATCGGGCATCCGTCGCGATGGCGAGGCAGCGCAGCCGCCCGTCCCGGTGGTGCGGGGCGATGAGGGCGGGCGTGTCGAACCCCGCGATCACCTGCCCCGCCAGCAGGTCCGACAGCATCGGGGCGGAGCCGCGGTAGGGCACGTGCGTCGCCTCCGCGCCGATGGCGTTGAGGAAGGACACCGCGGCGATGTGCGCCGACCCGCCGCTGCCGCCGGTGCCGTAGGCGTAGCGCCCGGGGTTGGCACGCAGCACGCGGATGAAGCCCTGCAAGTCGGTCACGCCGAGCGAGGGATGCACGGTGATGCAGATCGGCACGAGGACGGTCGGCGCCACCGCCACGAAGTCGCGTTCGGGGTCATAGGGCAGGCGATCGCGGTAGAGGCCCACGGCGAGGACGTGCGTGGACACCGTGCCCATGAGGAAGGTGGACCCGTCCGGCGCCGCCTTCGCCACCGCGTCCGACCCGATGGTGCCGCCCGCGCCCGCGCGGTTCTCCACCACCACGGGCTGGCCGAGCAGTTCGGTCATCCGCGGCACGAGCATCCGCGTGGAGATGTCGGTGGAGCCGCCCGCCGCGAAGGGCACGACGATGCGGATCGGACGGCCCGGCGCCTGGGCGAGCGCCCCGGGGACGGGGGGCGCGGCGAGCGTCGCGGGGAGGAGGAGCGCGGCGCGGCGCGGGATCGGCATGGGCGGCATTCCGGAGGATGCGGCGATGCTGCGGTGCGGGGGAGGGCGGGTTAACGGCGGGGAGCCCTGAAACAAACGTTGCAGTCGCCGCCGCGGTCCCGCAACATCCGTCTCGTGCTGCCCGACCCGCCCCTGACGCGCCTGCGACGCGCCATTCCCACCCTGTCCCCCCGCCTGTCGGACGCCGCCCGCTACCTCGAATCCCACGCCTTCGACGCCACCACCCGTTCGATGCGCGACATCGCCGAGGCCGCCGGCGCCACCCCCGCGACCTTCACCCGCCTCGCCCAGGCGCTGGGCTACGCCGGCTGGGACCCGCTGCGCGCCGCGCTGGTGGAGGCGCACCGTCCGCCCGCGCCCTTCTCCGCCCGCGCCACCCGCGGCGCGCGCGCCGATCTGCCCGCCGCGATGCTCGCGGCCGACGCCGCCATCCTCGCCGCCCTCGATCCCGCGCCGGTGGCCGCCGCGGCGCGCGACCTGCACCGTGCCCGGCGGATCTGGTGCGCGGGGTTCCGCTCCTGCCGCTCCGTCGCGCAACTCCTGCACTACCAGCTGCGGCTGTTCCGGCCGGAGGTCCGCCTGATCGGCGCCGAGGGACCGGAGGAGATGGACCTCGACGCGCTGGACCCGCGCGACGCCGTCGTCCTCGCCTCCTTCGCCCCGTATTCGCGGGAGGCGGTGCTGACGGCCGCGGC
>CAXVWQ010000119.1:0-7321 GCA_964263755.1 Roseomonas sp.
ATCGCGACGGCGGCCACGATCAGCGCGAACACCGCGAGGAACAGCCGCAGGTTGCGGCGCAGGATCATCCACAGCGTGCGCGGATCGGGAAAGAAATCGCGCCACGACGCATTCGCCCCGCGCAGTGCGGGCGGCGCATCCTCGTCGAGAAACTGGTCGCTGGGGGTGGCCATCGCCGTCTGTACGCTCCCTACCGATCCACCGTGCGGCAGCTCGACGGGGCTATAGGGAGGTTGGCGCGCTCCTCTAGCGGCGGAAAGGTCGGGAACGGTGCAGATGCTCCGCCAGCCGCAGCGCCAGCGCGACGATCGTGAGCGTCGGGTTCGCCTGCCCCGAGGTCGGGAAGGTCGCGCCGCCGACGACGTAGAGGTTGTGCATCCCGTGGACCCGCCCGTCCCGGTCCACCACCCCCGTCGCCGCCGTCTCCGACATCCGCGCCGTGCCGAGGTGGTGCCCGCCATAGGCGCCGTCGCGCAGCATGTCCCGCGCCACGCGGTCCGGCGGTGCGTCGAGGAAGCCGCGGCCCCAGCACGCCAGGTCGTCGCCCAGCAACCGGAACGCGACCTGGGCCGTGCGGACGTCGCCCTCCGAGTGCCGCCAGTCCACCCGCAGCCGCGGCATGCCGAGGGAATCCCGCTGGTCGCCCAGCGTCACCCGGCTCTCCGGGTTCGGCGCCTGTTCCCCGTGGTAGTCGAGCGTGAAGACGTTCCCCGGCGGCCGCACGATCACCGAGGGGAATTTCCGCGCGGCCAGCCGCCGCTTCCGCAGCATCGTCCAGGCGAAGGAGGTCGCGGAGAACGGGTCCGCGACGAGGTTGCGCAGATGTCGCAGCGCGTGCCGCGCCCCCGCCGGTCCCTCGGCCGTCAGCCGCTTGCGGTATTCGTAGGGCAGGAGGAAGCGCGCGAGATACAGGCCCGACAGCACCCCGCTGCCGTGCGACGGGTCGGGGATGTGCGGGAAGTGCAGCCGCAGCACCGCGTTGCCGACCCCCTCCGCCGCCTGCGCCGCATCGGTCAGACGCAGCCGGCGGCGGAGGTAGGTCCCGTCCTCCGCCACCTCGTAGCCGTTCGCGACCGCACGGGCCGGGACCGCCAGCCGCAGCCGCCCCGTCGTGCCGGCCACGTGGGACATGTAGAACCGCCCGACGAGCCCGTTCGCATCGCCCAATCCCCGTCCGCCCGCCCCGCGCGAGGCAAGGAGCAGCCGCGGCGTCTCCAGCCCGCCGAGCGCCAGCACCACCCGCGTCGCCGCCACCGTGAAGTTCCGCCCCCCGAGGGTCGCGACCCGCAGGTGCTCCGCGCGTCCGCCGTCCGGCGACGTCACCACTTCCGTGACGTTCGCGCCGAGGACCACCCGCACGGACGCGCTCGCCGCGAGGCGGTGCCCGTAGCGCGCCCCGAAGTTCGTCGGGAGCGAGAACCGCTCGATCCCGTCCCCGCCGAAATGCGCGGGCGAGAAGCCCGCGATCATCGGCCGCATCCCGCCGGGCACCGCCGTCCGCGCGTCGTAGTCGAAGGCCCCCGCCTCGCAGAGCCGGTTCGCCGCCGGATACCACCGCGCCAGTTCCTCCCACCCGATCGGCCAGCCGGAATGCGGCACCGCGTCCCGCCGCGTCAGGTCCACCGGGTCGAGCGGGATGCAGCGCCCGCCCCACAGCGCCGTGGACCCCCCGAAGCGCCGCACCCGGTAGGTGTCGGTCGGCGCGTGCAGGTCCGAATCCGCGACCTCCCCGGCGTAGAGCGACTGCGTCACCGCGTCGTGCTTCGGCCGCCCGGATTCCAGCAGCATCACCCGCAGCGGCGAGCGCAGGAATCCCAGCGCCACCGTGATTCCTGCCGCGCCGCCGCCGACGATGCACAGGTCGCATTCCAGTCGGGAGCCGTGCTCCACCGTGTCCGCGTCGGCGATCACCGCGGCTCGTCCGCGTCTGATATCATGGTGGCAGGTGGCGCGGGATCGCCCCGCGCCGCAAGGGGCCTACTGCCGCTCGATCCCCGCCGCCTCCACCACGCGGCGCCACTGCGCCACCTGCCTCGCTACCATCGCCCGCATTCCCTCCGGCGTGGACCCGCTGGGCCGCGACCCCAAGGTTTCGAGCGCCCGCCGGACCTCGGCCGTCTCCAGCGCGGCGTTCACGTCGGCGTTCAGCCGCGCGATGACCGGGGCCGGCGTGCCGGCCGGCGCGGCGAGGCCGACCCAGGACAGCACCTCGAACCCCGGCACCGCCGCCCCCACCGGCAACGCCTCCAACCCTGGCCACGCCGCCGCGGAGGTGACGCCGAGCGCCCGCACGGTGCCGCCCCGGATCGCCCCGCCGGTGACGGTGATGCTGTCCACCATCGCGTCGATCCGCCCGCCCAGCAGGTCGGCCAGCGGCGCGGTGCCGCCGCGATAGGGCACGTGGGTCCAGCGGAACCCCGCGGCCTGGGCGAGCATCTCCCCCGTCAGGTGCTGGGTGGAGCCGACGCCGACGGAGGAGACGGTGATCTCCCCCGGCCGGGCCCGGGCGGCCGCGATGAGGTCCGGCAGCGTCCGGATGGGATTCTCCGCCCGGGTCGCGACGACGAAGGGAAAGACCGAGACGGTGGAGATGAAGGCGAAATCCTCCACCGGATCGAAGCGCAGCGCGCGGTAGAGCGCGGCGGAGACGGTGTGCCCCCCGGTCAGCAGGATGAGCGTGTGCCCGTCCGGCCGGGAGCGGGCGACGAACTCGCTCGCGATGTTGCCCCCCGCCCCGGTCCGCCCCTCCACCACCACGGGGCGGCCGAGCGCGGCGGCGAGCGGCCCCGCCATGACCCGCGCGATGGTGTCGGCATTCCCCCCGGCGCCGAAGCCCTGGACGAGGGCGACCGGGCGTTCCGGATAAGGCGCCGCGATCTGGGCGGCGGCCGGACCGGCGAGGAGCGCCCCGGCCAGCAGGCAGGCGGCGGCGATGGCGCGCATGGTCGTGTTCCCGTCCCCGTGTTCCCCGCAGGATCGGGCCGCCCCCGCCCGGGGCGCAAGGTGTCGCCCCCCCCCCCCCCCCCGCGACCACCACCCCACCACGAAGGAGACGACGCCATGAGCGGCCTGCGACCCGGCGGCGACGGCCCCTATCGGCTGGAGGGCCGCGTGGCCGTCGTGACCGGCGGCTCCAGCGGCATCGGCGCCGCCACCGCCCACCGGCTGGCCGAGGCCGGTGCCCGCGTCGCCGTCGGCTACAACAGCGGCGCCGACCGGGCCGCGGCCGTCGTCGCCGGCCTGTCCGGCGAAGGCCACCGCGCGATCCCCCTCCCCATGGAGGATTCGGACGCCATCCGCGCCGCCGCCGCGACCATCACGCGCGACATGGGCCGCGCCGACATCCTCGTGAACTCCGCCGGCACCACCCGCGCCGTCCCCCACGCCGACCTCGACGCGATGGACGACGACACCTTCGACCGCATCCTCCGCGTCAACGTCCGCGGCCCCTTCGCCACCATCCGCGCCTTCGCCCCCCTCCTCCGCGCCTCGGGGGACGCGGTGATCGTCAACGTCTCCTCCCTCTCCGCCACCACCGGCCTCGGGTCCTCCATCGCCTACTGCGCCTCGAAGGCCGCGCTCGACACGATGGGCCTCTCGCTCGCCCGAATCCTCGGCCCGGAGGTCGGGGTGATCGGCGTCTCCCCCGCCGCCGTCGCGACGGACTTCGTCCCGGGCCGCGGGCGGGAGGCGGTGGAGCGGCAAGCCGCCGCCACGCCCCTGAAACGGGTGGCGGAGGCGGACGACGTGGCGCTCGCCATCCTCGCCGCGGTGACCCACCTGCGGCTGACCACCGGCAGCACCATCGTGGTGGATGGCGGCCGGCACCTGTGACCGCGCCCTGAACCCCGTGATAGGGTCACCCGCCATGCGGACCGAGATCGGCCACCCCGCCGTCCCCCCCGACCTCATCGACAGCATCGTCGCGACCTACGCGCCGCGCCGCATCATCCTGTTCGGCTCCACCGCCCGCGGCGACGCGCGGCGGGACAGCGACCTGGACCTGATCGTGGAGGTGGACGACGACGTGGCGCCCGACCTGCTGCGCTGGGGCACCGCCACCCGGGCACGACGCGGCTACGACGGTTCCGTGGACATCATCCCCTGCCGTGCCCGGCGGATGATCGATTTCGCCGACGTGCCGGGCACCCTCGCCCACGAGGCCTGGCTGGAGGGTGTCGTCGTCTATGAGCGGTCCTGAGATCGCGGCGAGGGCGTGGCTCGCGCACGCGACCGACGATCTCGAAGCGGCCCGCATGGTCGTGTCGGGACACGGCCCGGCCGGCCCCGCCGCCTACCTCTGTCAGCAGGCGGCGGAGAAGATGCTGAAGGCGTGCCTCGTCCGGCACGGCGTCCGTCCCGAGCGCACGCACGACATCTCCCGCCTCGCCGAGGCGGTGGTCGCGCGCGCCCCGGACCTGCGCGCCGCGGCCGCCCCGCTGGTGCACTTGACGGATTGGGCCGTCGCGCCGCGCTACCCCGACGTGATGGACGCGCCTCCGGTCGAAGTGGAGGAGGTTCGCGCCCTTCTTCCACGCCTCGACATCCTGCTGGCGCGCGTCACCGAGGTCGTCCGCGGACTTGGTGGCGACGGAGACCCACCATGATCCGCCGCCTCGCCCTCCTCCACACCGTCCGCGCCCTCGCCGACCGCTTCGGCGCGGCGATCCGGGACGCGCACCCGGACCTCGACCACTTCCACATGGTGGACGAGAGCCTGTTGCAGGACTTGATGCGCCACGGCCCCTCGCCCGGCGTCACCCGCCGCGTCGTCGCCCTCGCGCGCGGCGCGGAGGAAGCGGGCGCCGACCTCATCCTCTTCACCTGCTCCTCCACTTCCCCCGCAGTGGACGCGGCGCGGGAGGTGGTCGCGACGCCGATCCTGAAGGTGGACGACCCGCTGATGGAGGCCGCCGCGGGAGCCGGCGAACGGATCGCCATCCTCTGCACCACCCCCTCCACCGCCGGCCCGTCCGAGGCCCTGCTGCGCGCCCACGCCGCCCGCCTCGGCACCGCCCCCGCGATCGAGGTCCGGCTCGTCGCGCCGGCTTTCACCGCCCTATCGGCCGGGGATCGCGCGACGCACGACACCCTCCTGCGCGAGGCCGCCGCCGACCTCGCCCCCCGCTCGGACACCATCGTCCTGGCCCAGGCCAGCATGGCCCATCTCGCGGAGGATCTCGCCGCCGCCACGGGCCGCCGCGTGCTCGCGTCGCCGCCCCTCGCCCTCGCCGAGATCGCGCGGCGGTTGGCGGCGCAGCCTACTCCGTCGCGGTCCCGGTGAGCGGCGGCGCGTCACGCTCCTTGCCCGGCTCGATGTGGTCCGCGGGCTTCACCCCGGCTCCCGCCACCATCTCCGGCTTCGCCGCGCCCGTTGAGGCGGAGTTCCCCTCGTTCGTCCCGGGGCCCGGCTTGTAGTCGGCCTCCGGCGACAGGCCGGGATTGCCCGGATCCTCCTGATCGGCCTTGCGGTCGTGCGGCCCGACGCTCGTCGGTCGCGCGGTCTTCGTCCCGCCGCCCCAGTTCTTCAGCCCCTCGGTGGATTCATCGGCCATGGCACCCTCCTCGTCTCCCGCGGGGAACGCGGGGGAGGGGGCGGGGTTGTCAGGCAGGGTTAGGAAGGCGTTCCGCACGTCACTGCGCGCCAGGGGCGCTCACCCGACAAGTTCCACTAACCAGGGCTCGTCCTGGTGCGACGCCGCCGCATCGGACAGGTCGTTAACGACGAGGCTCAGCAGCACGTCCATTTCGGAAAGACTTCCAAAACTTAGGCGCGGGAGCCGCAACGGAAAGTGTTGAAAGCCTAGGCCGAGGCCGGTGTCGAACCTTCTACCGTCGCCCCACACGAGGCTGACCGCCGGATCGGGGTCGGAGCACCGCAGTTCCAATTCAATGCCGTACTCGCAGTCGGCGGCGCCGGCCGCCGCCCGCATCGCGTCCGCCGTGCGAAGCACGTTCACCATATGCGCGACGATCCAACTGATCGCCATGACCGGCCGGCCGCCATCCGGGCGCGGAGGCGCCCGCCAACCCAGCTCGATGCCGCCGTCGCCGTAGACGTCGAGGTAACAGCCCATGTTTTCGCCAGATGACCAGCGGACGCCGCGGAGGATGGGCCGCCTCTGATCCGGCAGGCGCACCACAGCCACATCCATCTCGCGGCCGCTGATCCGTATGCGGTGGCACTCCTGGCGCTTCACCAGTCCCTCCCGACCGTAAAGGCGACCGAGGTCGAACCGCGCCCCGACCGGCACAGCGGTGATGCGGAAGGCGACAGCCCCGGGGCCCGTCTCACCCGCTTGTCGTTCGACGAACCAGCGTCCGAACGCGCCCGTGGCCCGCTCGAAGCGCGCGTCGGTTACCTCCTCGCGGCGGCCAGCCGCGAGGGTCATGTCCTGGATCTCCCGCATCCCCATCGGCATCGAGTTCGTCCCTCGCCGAACATAGCAGTTCAAATCCGGCGCCCTGTGAGGCGCGAGCCGCGACGCAGGCACGCGGAACACCACGATCCCGGAGCCGTCGGCGGCAGTCGGCACGCCGCGGACCAGGAGCAGCGGGATGGGCGGATCGATCACTTGAGCCGCGGCGCGGCCGAGGCGCTCCGCGAGGTCCACGCACCGCGGCACGGGCGCGACGGACGCCGCCGCGGGCGGCCCCTCGTCCGTCTCCGCGACTCCGAGCACGAGGTGCCCGCCGACCGTGTTGGCGAAAGCGACCAGTTCCTTGAACAGCTTCTCCTTCGCATAGGTCTCGACCTCGCGCCCGGATAGCCAGCCATCCGAGCGGCCATCGCGTCCGGGCAGGGCTTTCTTGAATTCGACGGTCAGCGTCTCTGGCCAACCGACGAGTGCTTCGGCATCGGTCGCCGTGATCGCTTCGACCGACTTGGTGAACAGGGCTGACATTCGGGTTAGTGCCCAGCAGCGCTGCTCACAGCGCGTCGAGGCGCTGTCGATACAGCGCGCGCCGGACCTTCCACGGCTGGAACCGCCATTCTCATCAAGCCGGAACGGGCCGCGCCGGGGTGAGGGCGTCGAGGACCGCCTTCCGCAACCCCTCCACCTTCCGCCCGTCGCCGAGCTTCAGCCCGAACAGGTCCTTCACGTAGAACACATCCACCGCCCGCACCCCATAGGTGGTGACGTGCGCCGAGGCGATCTGCACGCCCTGATCGGAGATGGCGGCGGTGACGTCGTGCAGCAGCCCCGGCCGGTCGCGCCCGTTCACCTCGATGACCGTGTGGGTGTTGGAGGCGTGGTTGTCGATCACCACCCGCGGCGGCACCGTCACGGCCCGCAGCCGCGCGGGCTCCCGCTTCACC
>CAXVWQ010000120.1:0-17175 GCA_964263755.1 Roseomonas sp.
CTTCGAGGCGCCGGTGCTGCTGGCCTACTCCGCACGCAATCGCTCGGCCTCCTGCCGCATCCCCTACGCGACGTCCCCGAAGGCGAAGCGCGTCGAGGTGCGGTTCCCCGATCCGGGCGCCAACCCCTACCTCGCCTTCTCCGCGATGCTCATGGCCGGCCTGGACGGGATCAAGAACAAGATCCACCCCGGCGACCCGATGGACAAGGATCTCTACGACCTGCCGCCGGAGGAGCTGAAAGGCATCCCGACGGTCTGCGGCTCGCTCCGCGAGGCGCTCGGGGCGCTGGAGGCCGACCACGAGTTCCTGCTGGCCGGCGACGTGTTCGGAAAGGACCAGATCGAGTCGTACATCGAGCTGAAGTGGCTCGACGTCTATCGGTTCGAGCACACGCCGCACCCCGTCGAATTCGAGATGTACTACTCGGTCTGACGAGGTCCGGACGACGCGAGGGGGGCCGGTCCGCGCCGCGGGCCGGCCCCTTCGTCGTTCAGAGGATGAAGTCCGCCGCCGTCAGCGGGGCCGCCGCGGCCACGACGAACACCATGTCGGCGGGTCCGCCATCCAGCGAGACCTCGACGCGCTGGTTCGCGCCGGCGGTGAGGACGCGCACCTGCGCCCCCGTCGCCGTGAAGGCATCGTCGCCGACGTAGGCGAAGGTGCCGCCGATGAGGGCGGAGAGGTCCAGCCGGTCGCCCTCGGCACCGTCGAAATCGGTCAGGCGGTCGGCGGCGACGCGGAAGGCGCTGTCCGAGACGGCGGTCCAACGGAAACGATCGGCCCCGTCGCCGCCCGTCAGGGCATCGGCGCCGGCGCCGCCGAGGAGGAGGTCTGCCCCCGCCCCGCCGACCAGTCGGTCGTCCCCGAGGCCACCGAGGAGGGAATCGGCGCCCGCCCCTCCGTCCAGCCGGTCGGCGCCGCGGCCGCCGATCAGCAGGTCGTCGCCGTCCTCGCCGGCCAGCGCGTCGCTGCCTTCCATCCCGGACAGGAGGTCGTCGCCCGTGCCGCCCGACACCCTGTCGTTCCCGGCCCCGGCGAAGACGCGGTCGTCGCCGCCCCCGGCCGCAATGACGTCGGCGCCGTCGAGGGCGCCGGTGGCCTCACCGCCGGAGATCCGGACCAAGCGGCCGTTGAGGGTCACGACATGGAGCGTCCCGTCCCCGTCCTCCCCGAAGGAGACGACGGACTGGGCGCCGAAGGTCGCCCCCCCGTCCAGCACCGTCCGGTCCAGGTCGCCATCGGCGTCGCGGTCGGCAAGGCTCCAGACGCGGCCGGAGGCGAAGTCGCCGAAGACGTATTCCCCGAACAGCCCGGTATCGGGGCCGCGGGACACGTATCCGCCGGTGACCGAACGGTCCCCGTCCTGCCGGCCGTACGAGTGGACCGGGAAGGTGAAGCCCGGGACCGGCCCGGTGCCGCCCTCGTAGGTCCGCCAGCCGAAGTTCGCGCCGGGGGCGCCGATGTTCACCTCTTCCGCCGTGGCTTGGCCGACATCGGCGATCCACAGGTCGCCGGTGCCGCGGTCGAAGGAATCCCGGTAGGGGTTGCGGAGGCCGTAGGCCCAGACCTCCGGCGCCCCGTCCACCCCGTTCGCGAAGGGCCCGTTCGCGAAAGGGTTGTCGGCGGGGATGGCGTAGTTCCGGGCGGGGTCCGCCGGGAAACCGTCGCCGTTCACGTCGATGCGGAGGATGGAGCCGAGGAGGTCGGTCGGGTCTTGCCCCGTCCCGCGGGGGTCGTTGCCGGGGCCACCGTCGCCGGTCGCGATGTGGAGCATCCCGTCCGGGCCGAAGCCGATCCAGCCGCCCTTGTGGTTCGTCGCGGTGCCGGGCTGGGGGACGGTGAGGATGTCGCGGCCGGAGCCCGGAAGGATGGTGTCCGGGCTGGCGAGGTCCACGCGGTATTCGCGCAGGCGGGTGTCGCCGTCGGTGCCGCTGAAGAAGACGTAGAGCTTGCCGTTGGTCCAGTAGTCCGGATGGAAGGCCATCCCGATCAGGCCCTGCTCGCCCGCCGTCGCGACCTCTCCGGAGATGTCCAGGAAGGGCGTGGGATTCACCGCGCCGCTCTCCGCATCGACGATGCGGACGAACCCGTCCTTGTAGGCGACGTGCAGGTTCCCGGAATCACCGGGCGCCGCCGCGGCGAACAGCGAGCCGCGCCCGAGGTTGGCGGTGACGGTGGTGAAGGTCACCGGTCCCGCCGTCGCCTCCAGCGGCGCATGGCCGGTGATGAGGTCGCCGCCGTTCGTGCCCGCCAGCCTGTCGGCGCCGAGCGTGCCGGTGATCGTCGCCATCGCTGTCCCCCTGGTCCGCGGGGTGCGGTATGCACCGCCGCGACCGCGCCCGCCAACCTCTACGCGCCGGACCCGCGTCCGGACGCCGGGCCCGCGCCGCCGGCGGGCACCCGCAGGTGGCCCCGGCCGAGCCTGGGCGGCGCGGGCCGCGCGCGGTAGCGTCCGGACACGCCGGGAGGACCACGTCATGATCGTACGCCGCGCCGCCATCGGTGCCGCCCTCGCGGCGCCCGCCCTGTCCGCGCCGCGCCGCGTCCGGTCGCAGCCGGCGCTGCCGGCCTCGATCGCGATGATCGTCGGCGCCACGCCGGGAGGGACCACGGACGCGTTGGCACGGGAGGCAGCCGAGACGATGCGCGACCGCCTGTCCCGCACCGTAGTGGTGGAGAACCGCGCGGGCGCCGGGGGCAACGTCGCGGCCACCGCGGTCGCCCGGGCCGCGCCGGACGGCGGGACGCTCCTCGTCGCCTTCACGAGCCACACGCTGAACGCGGCGCTGATGCGGACCCTGCCCTACCGCCCGGTGGAGGACTTCACCCCCGTGGCGCTGCTGGCGCGGCTGAACGCGAGCGTGCTGGCGGTGGGGCCGGGCGTGCGGGAGACGGACCTGGCGTCCTTCGTCGCGGCGGCGCGGGCGCGGCCGGACCGGTATTCCTTCGCGGTCGGCGGCGTCGGGTCGTCGCTGCACATGCAGACCGTGCTGTTCCGCGCGGCGCTGGGGCTGACCGGGCCGGAGGTGCCGTTTCGCGGCACGGCCCCCGCCCTCCTCGATCTCGTGGCGGGGCACGTGGACGCGATGTTCTGCGCGCTCGACGGCGCGGCGCCGCTGAACCGGGAGGGGCGCATCCGGGCGCTGGCGGTGACGGGGGAGGCGCGGCTGGCCTCCATGCCCGCCGTGCCCGTCCTGACGGAGGGCGTGCCCGGGGTGCGGACCGCGGCGGCATGGTTCGGCGTCCTGGGGCCGGCGGGGATGCCGGCGGCGACGGTGGAGGCGCTGAACGCCGCGGTCCAGGCCGCCACCCGCACCCCGCGCTTCGCGGACCGGGTGTCGCTCGGCGGCGGCGATTCGCCGGCGCTGTCGCCCGCGGCGTTCGGGCGGTTCCTCGCGGATGACGTGGCGCTGTGGCAGGAGACGGCGCGGATCGGGAACATCCGGCCGGAGTAGTCCCGGCCGTCGCGCCGGGCATCACCGCGTCAGGCCAGGACGATGTCGAAGCGGCCGGCGAGGGCGCCGGGCTCCACGCCGTTCGCGGGGTCGAGGCGCACCGTGACCGCGGCCTGGCGCGCGCCGAGGCTGCGGTAGAGGCCGTCCCGGGCGTTCGCCGGCTCGTCGGCGACGTATATCTGCGTCACCAGTTCCGGGCGGCCGGGGGACGCGACCGCGAAATGCACGTGCGGGGTGCGACCGGGGTAGGGCACCGGGCGGATCGTGCGGAAGGCGTAGGTGCCGTCGGCCGCGGCGGCGGTGCGGCCGTAGCCCTGGAAGGCGCGATCCCGGGCGCTCGCGCGGTCGCTGCGGGGGTGGAGGTAGACGCCCCGCGCGTCGCACTGCCAGATCTCGACGCGGGCGCCGGGGATGGGGGTGCCATCGGTGGTGAGGACGCGGCCGGCGAGGTGGGCGATGGTGCCGGCCGCCCGGGTCTCCACGCCGCGGACGGCGACGAGGTCGGCGTCGGCATCGTCGGGCAAGGCGAGGGGGTAGAAGGGGCCGCGGGTCTGGGCGGGGGTGGGGACAAGGGCGCCGTCGCGCGCCGTGGCGCCGGTGCCGCAGCCGCCGAGGGCGGCGACGCCGACGAGCAACCGGCGGCGGCCGAGGGGCGGGGTGGCGAGCAGGGGCATCGTGTCGGCTCCCGGGGCGCGGCGGGCCCGTGAACCGTTCCTACCCCATCGTGCGCCCCGGGGGCGTGACGCCGCGTGACATTCGGTATCCGGCGCGCGGGCTACCGGGCGGTGATGTCGGCCTCCCGCACCGCCCGCGTCAGGTCGGTGCGGCCGCGGGCGATCATGCGCCCGTTCCCCCGGCCCGCCGTTCGGCCGCCGCGGGTGCGGCGTCGATGCGGCGCAGCTCCTCCATCAGCAGGCTCGCCGTCGAGACGGCGAGGAGCACGAGGCGGCGCTCCGTGGCGTCGTCCAGCGCGGCGGCGGGGACGACGAGGGAGAGGCTCGCGAGGAGGGCGCGCTCCGGCAGCGACACGGGGGCGGCGATGCCGACCATGCCGCGGTCCACCTCGCCGCGCGAGACGACGTAGCCGCGACGGCGGATGAGGCCGAGTTCCTCGCGCAGTTCCGCGATGGAGGGCGCGTGCGGGTGCGGGTCGGCCGCGGCGTCGAGGATGCGGGTCAGGCGGCGGGAGGGAAGCTGGGCGAGGATGGCCTTGGACGTGGCGCCGCGCGTCAGGGGGCGGGGCCGGCCGCGCTCGTAGCTCGTGCGCGCCGCCTCGCCGGGCGCGCGGGCGTCGGCGACGCACATCACCCGGTCCCCGAACAGGCGGGCCAGCACCGCGACGCAGGGGACGCGCGCCTGGGCCGCGACGTCGCGCAGCAGCCCGCTGCCGATGCGGATGATGGGGTCGGTGGCGCCGATGATGCGGTCGTAGGCGATGAAGGCGGCACCGAGGCGGTAGTGGCCGGCATGCGCGGGTTCCAGGAAGCCCTCGGCCACGAGTTCGCGCACCGTCCGGTAGATGGTGGAGGCCGGAACGTCGAGCGTCGCGGAGATGTCGGGGATGGTCCAGTCGTGCCGCTCCTCCCCGAACAGGCGGAGGATGTCCGCGTAGCGCCGGAAGCCCGACACGCTACGTGGCTTCCGAGGCCCAGAGGTCCCAGGCGCGGGCGATCTGCGAGTTGTTCGCGGCGTTGGCGGCGGCGGCTTCCGCGGCCGTGAGGAAGATGGGCTCGCCGAGGGCCATCGCCTGGCACTGCATCCTCGCGCCGGTTTCCGCATACACCGCGCGGAACACCGCCTGCCGCAGCGACGTGCCGACCACCGTCGAGCCGTGGCCGCGCATGAGGACGATCTCCGCGCCGCCGAGGGTCTTGGCCAGGGCGTCGCCGAGGAAGTTGCCGGTGATGAGGAGGTTGGTCGCGTCGCCCGCGTGGTCGCGGATCTCGAAGACCGGGGCGCCGTCGCCGATAAAGCCCGCCATGTGGCAGAGGCAGCGCAGCGTCATGCCCTTCACCGCGCTCAGCGGAACGACCGAGGGGGAGTGGCTGTGGACCACCGACATGACGTCGGGGCGGGCGCGGTAGATCGCGGCGTGGATGAAGCGCTCGAGGTAGGTGGAGGGAGCACCGGGGGTCACCGTCTCCCCCCCCTCGTCCAGTTCCAGCACGTCGGCGGCGGTGACGTTCGCGGGCGCCATGTTGCGGGAGAGGAAGAAGCGGTCGGGGCGGTCGGGATGGCGGGCGGAGACGTGGCCGAAGGCGTCCACCACGCCCTGGCGGTAGAGGATGCGGTTGGCGAGGGCGATCTCTGCGCGAAGCGTGTCGGTCATCGGGTCCGCCGGGTTCGGGAACGTCGCCGCGTGGCGACGGACGCGGAGTATGGCCGGGCGGAGCAGGGGTCAATGCGGGGTCCCGACGTCGTGTGAGGGCCGCCCGGGGCACCGTGACGGTGCGCGCGGGAAGCGATCAGAAAGCCCTTGCAGACCCCGTATTTATCACATATTGGCATTTCAGCACAGAACGAGCGGCCGACCCTGGCGCCCTGGAGACACCATGACCACGACCGTGAGCGCCGGCGGCTACCTGCACCACATGCAACTCGGCAGCGGCGACCCGGAACGGCTTGCGCGCTTCTACGCCGACGCGATGGACATGACGGCGCGGCGCCTGGACGGCGGCGACTGGCTCTGCGAGGGACCGTTGCGGCGGATCATCTTCACCCCCGGCGCCGACAAGTCGCTCGGCTACGCCGCCTTCGGCACGCGGGACGCGGAGGGACTGGCGGCGATCCGGGCGCGGGCCGAGGGCAAGGGGGCGACGATCCTCCCCTCCCCCTCCCCGCTGTTCGGGGGGGAGGCGTTCGGGGTGCGCGACCCCGACGGCAACCTCATCGTCTTCGGGCTGGGCGGGGCGGAGCCGCCGCGGACGGGGCTGCGCGGGCCGATCCAGCACCTGACCCTCGCCACGCTGTCGCCCGAGGCCATCGAGGATTTCTACGTCGGAGTCCTCGGCTTCGTGACGAGCGACTACGTGCGGGACGCGGAGGGGCGCATCCTCACGATCTGGATGCGCTCGAACCACGAGCACCACACGCTCGCCTGCTTCCGGCACACCCGCATCGGGATCGATCACCATTCCTACGAAGCCGGCGACTGGTCGGTGATCAAGGATTGGTGCGACCGGATGGGCGACCGTCGCATTCCGCTGATGTGGGGGCCGGGGCGGCACGGGCCGGGGAACAATCTCTTCGTCTTCATCGAGGACCCCGACGGCAACTGGATCGAGATCTCCGCCGAACTCGAGATCATGTACGGCCGACCCCCGATGGACTGGCCGCACGAGGAGCGTAGTTTGAACCTCTGGGGCCGCGGCATCCTGCGCGCCTGAGCAGCAGCGGAAAGAGAAGCACGATGAAACTCGCATCCTTCGCGGTCGGCGGCACCGCGACCTGGGGACTCGTCGAAGGCGAGGAGGTGGTGGATGTCGGCGCCGTCCTCCGCGGGCGGCTGCCGGACCTGAAGGCCGCCATCGCGGCGGGGGCGCTGGACGGGCTGCGCGCGGAAGCCTCCGGCGCGAAGCGGCACGCCTTCTCCGCCATCACCTGGCTGCCGGTGATCCCCAACCCCGACAAGATCCTCTGCGTCGGCCTGAACTACGAGACGCACCGCAAGGAGACGGGGCGTTCGGAGGTGGGGAACCCGACGATCTTCGCGCGCTACGCCAACTCGCAGACGGGGCACGACGCGCCGCTGCTGCGCCCGAAGGTGTCCACCGACTTCGACTTCGAGGGCGAACTCGCGGTCATCATCGGCAAGCCCGGGCGCTACATCCCGCGCGGCGACACGCTGTCCCACGTCGCGGGCTACGCGCCCTACAACGACGGCTCGGTGCGCGACTTCCAGCGCCACACGCACCAGTTCACCCCCGGCAAGAACTTTCCGGAGACCGGCGGCTTCGGGCCGTGGATGGTCACGCCGGACGAGGTGGGGGACCTCGCGCCGCTGATGCTGCGGACGCGGGTGAACGGGGAGGTCGTGCAGGAAGCGGCCCTCGGCGACATGATCTTCGACGTCCCCCACCAAATCGAATACTGCTCCTCGTTCACGCGGCTGGAACCGGGCGACGTGATCGCCACCGGCACCCCGGGCGGCGTCGGCGCCAAGCGCACGCCGCCGCTGTGGCTGAAGCCCGGCGACACCGTCGAGGTCGAGATCGAGAAGGTCGGGCTGCTGCGGAACGGCGTCGCCGACGAAGCGGCCTGATGGCCATGCCCGATCACGTCCCGGTCGTGGTGGTGGGGGCGGGCCCGACCGGCCTCACCCTCGCCAACCTGCTGGGCGTGATGGGGGTGGGGACGCTGTTGGTCGAGCGCAACGCGACGACGGTGCAGGAACCGCGCGCGGTCTCGATCGATGATGAATCGCTGCGGACGATGCAGGCCGCCGGCGTGGTGGACCGGGTGCTGGAAGCGGTGATCCCGGGCTACGGGTCGCACTACTACCGCGCACCCGGCGCATCGCGCTTCGCGAAGGTGGAGCCGACGGAGAAGCCCTACGGCTACCCGCGCCGCAACGCGTTCCGGCAACCCGTGCTGGAAGGACAGTTGCGGGATGCTCTTCTCCGATTCGGCGACGTGCGGACGCTGTTCGGGTGGCGGCTCGAAGGTCACGTGGCGGGGGATGATCGCGTCACGCTTGACCTGACCGGCCCGGACGGCGAGACGCGGCGCGTGACGTGCGAGCACCTCGTCGCCTGCGACGGCGCCGCATCCCCCATCCGCACGCGGCACGGCGTGCAACTGGAAGGCACGACCTTCGACGAGCGCTGGCTCATCCTCGACCTGGAGAACAACGAGAACACGACGAAGCACACCGAGGTGTTCTGCGACCCCGGGCGGCCGTGCATCACCTTGCCCGGGCCGGAGAACACGCGGCGCTTCGAGTTCAAGCTGCTGCCCGGCGAGACCGACGAGACGATGCTGGCGCCGGAGACGGTGGCGCGGCTGATGCGGACGCACGGCGCCGATCCGAGCGCGACGCTGCGGCGCAAGGTGGTGTATCGGTTCCACGCGCGCGTCGCCCCGCGGTGGTCCTTCGGGCGGGTGCACTTGGCGGGGGATGCGGCGCACCTGACGCCGCCCTTCGCCGGTCAGGGAATGAATTCGGGCATCCGCGACGCGCACAACCTCGCCTGGAAACTGGCCTCGGTGGTGCGGGGGCGGATCGGGCCCGGGCTGCTCGAAACCTACGAGCGCGAGCGGAAGGGCCACGTCTGGCAGATGGTGGACCTCGCCCTGCGGATGGGGCGGGTGATGGCGCCGGCGACCGTCCTGCACGGCGCGGCGACGCGGGCGATGTTCCGGGCCCTGAACCTCTGGCCGCGGGCGCGCGACTACGTGGCGCAGCAGCGCTACAAGCCGCCGCCGCGCTTCGACGGGGGGTTCCTGCTGCCCGATGGGCGCGGGCGGGCCTCGATGGTCGGGCGGCTGCTGCCGCAGCCGCGCGTGCGCACCGCGGACGGCGCGAACCTCCTGCTCGACGAGGTGCTGGGGCATCGCTTCGCGCTCGTCGCGCGCGGCGACGGCGCGGCGGCGGCGCTGGACGCGCTGCGCGGGCCGGTGTGGGATGCCCTGGACGTCGCGCGCATCGCGGTCCTTCCATCGGGGGGCGTCCCGTCGAACGGTGCGGTCACCGCCGTCGTGGTGGCCGACGGCGTGCTGGACGCCGCCATGACGGCCTACGAGGGGCACGCGCTGCTGCTCCGCCCCGATCACTACGTCGCCGCCGCGATCCCCGCGGCCGACGCCGCCACCGCCACACGGGCCGTGGAGGCCCTTCTTGCCTCGACATGGGCGGCCGACCCGGTTAGGGCCGCCGCCTGAGACGTCCCAAGATCGTCCCGGAGGACACGCGATGCCCGACACCCACCCCGCGATCGTCACCGAGGGAGCCGCCGTCTCCGCGGAGGAGGTGGAGCGGCCGACGCCCTCCGCGCCCGACAACCGGGCCTGGGGATCGGACGCGATCGCCGAGGTGCTGCGCGCGCTCGACATCCCGTTCATCGCGCTGAATCCCGGCGCGTCCTACCGCGGGCTGCACGACAGCCTCGTCAACAAGCTCGGGAACGAATCGCCGCAGATGCTCGTGTGCCTGCACGAGGAGCACGCGGTGGCCGTGGCACAGGGCTACTGGAAGGCGTGCGGCAAGCCGATGGCGGCGGCGCTGCACTCCAACGTCGGGCTGATGCACGGCACGATGGCGATCTTCAACGCGTGGTGCGACCGCGCGCCGGTCTTCGTGCTCGGCGCCACCGGCCCGGTCGACGCGGCGAAGCGGCGACCGTGGATCGACTGGATCCACACGACGCAGGACCAGGGCGCGCTCGTGCGGCCCTACGTGAAGTTCGACGCGCAGCCGGCCTCCGTCCCCGCGGCGCGGGAGGCGATGTTGCGGGCGTGGCAGATCATGAACACCGCGCCGCGCGGGCCGGTCTACGTGAACCTCGACGCGGCGGTGCAGGAGATGCAGATCGAGGGTCTGCCGGCCGCGCCGGACGTCTCGCGCTACGCGCCGCCGCCGCCGGCTGCGCCGAACCCGGGACTGCTCGCCCGCGCCGCGTCGCTGCTGGCGGACGCGGGGCCGGGGGAGGTAATGATCCTCGTCGGGCGCGTCGGCCGGTCGCGCGCGACCTGGGACGCGCGGGTGGCGCTGGCGGAACGGCTCGGCGCGAAGGTCGCCACCGACCTGAAGACGGCCGCGACTTTCCCGATGGACCACCCGCTCCATGTCGGCGTGCCCGGATCCTTCCCGGACCCGACGACGCTCGCGGCGGTGAAGGCGGCGAAGGTCGTGCTGAGCCTCGACTGGGTGGACCTCGGCGGTACGCTGAAGATGGCGGGCGCGGGGGACGCGGTGACGATCATCCAGGCCTCGCCCGACCAGCGCATCCACAACGGCTGGTCCTTCGACCATCAGGGACTGCCGCCGACCGACCTGTATTTCGACAACGACCCGGACTTCGTCGTGGACGGGCTCCTGGCGTCGCTGCCCGTGAAGCCGCCGGCGCCGCTGCCCGCGCGCGCAGCGGCACCGGTGGCGGACCTCTCCGGCCCTCTCACCGTCGCCGGCCTGACCGTGACGCTGCGGGAGGCGGTGGGCGACCGCCCCACCACCCTGCTCCGCGTGCCGCTGTCCTGGGACGCCGCGCTGTGGCCGTTCCGGGAACCGATGGACTACATCGGCCAGGATGGCGGCGGCGGCATCGGCTCCGGCCCCGGCATGGCCGTCGGCGCGGCGCTGGCGCTGCGCGGGTCCGGGCGGCTGCCGGTGGCGGTGCTGGGCGACGGCGACACGCTCATGGGCCTGTCGGCGTTGTGGACGGCGCCGCGCTACCGCATCCCGCTCCTCATCCTCGTCGCCAACAACAACTCCTTCTTCAACGACGAGGTGCACCAGGAGCGCGTCGCAAAGGAGCGCGGGCGGCCGGTGGGAAACAAGTGGATCGGCCAGGCGATCCGCGACCCGGAGCCGGACCTGGCGGTGTCCGCGCGCGGGCTGGGGCTGATCGGGCACGGGCCGGTGCGGGACGTGGCCTCGCTGCGGACGGTGCTGGACGAGGCGATCCGGCAGGTGGAGGGCGGGGCCTCCGTTCTCGTCGATGTGCGGGTGATGCCCGGCTACACGAAGGCGATGGCCGGCGCCCTGACCCGCGAGCCGGGGCACGACGCGAAGGGGGGCTGACGCGCCCCGCGGCCAGTCAGGGACTGGCCGCGATCCTCGCGATCGCATCGCCCAGCCGGATCAGGCCGCCCTCCACGACGCGTGCGGTGATGCCGCCGTGGCCGCGGACGGCGTTGTAGCCGCCAGGGCCGAGTTCCTCCTCCATGCGGGAACAGGGCTGGGCGTCGCCGGTGTGCTCCAGCACGGCGTCGCCCACGCGGAACCGCCGGCCGCGCAGGGCGGCGAGGTTGATGCCGGCCACCAGCAGGTTGCGGCGCAGCCGTTCCGGCGGGATCGCCTCCCGTCCGAGGAAGGCGGCGGTGGCGGCAAGGTCCTCCGCCGCGATGAGCGTGACCTGACGCGCGCCGCCAGGACTGCCGTAACGGTCGCCGAGGAGGCCGTGGGCAGGGTCGGCCATCACCTCCCGGACCGTGACCACCGGCTCACGCCTCGCCGTCCGAAGGCCGATCCAGGCGACGCGGCCCGGGCGGACGGGGCCGTTCAGCAATCGGGAGAGAAGGGAGTCGGCGGGCGGGTCGCGCCAGGGGAAGGCGGTCTGGTCCATGCGGCGTCCTGTGGAGCCGATCCGGTCACGCGGGCGGCGGCGCGGCCCAGGCCGTGCGATGGTTGCGCGGAACGGGATGGTAGCGGACGACCAGGGCGACTGCCACGCAGCGTCTGCGATCCTGGCCCAACGCCACCCCGCCGAGCCCTTTCAGGACCCCGCCAATCCTTGACCCGCCAGTCCTTGGCGTCCCCAAGGGGATTCGAACCCCTGTTACCGCCGTGAGAGGGCGGTGTCCTAGGCCTCTAGACGATGGGGACAAGGCCGGGAGGCGGTGTCTAGCCGCGCCCGCCCGGGGGATCAAGCGCCGCTTCCGCATTCTTCCATCGGTTGCCGCGGCAGGCGTCGGAGCAATGGCGGACGTTCTCCCAGTCGCGCGCCCATTTCTTCCGCCACGCGAAGGGTCGGGCGCAGGTCGCGCAGATCTTCTCCGGCAGGTGCGGCTTGCGGTGCGCCATCACTCGCCCGGCCGAACCTCGCCGACCACGCGGCCGGTGCGGCCGTCGAGAACGAGGAGGCGGTCGCCGTCGGGGCGCTGGAGGAGGATCGCCACCCTCCCCTCTCCCGCCGCGGCGATGCCGAGCATCCGGGTGCCCGCGGGCTGGCCGAGGCCGGCGGAGATCGGCGGCGGGACTCCCGCTGCGCCACTGGCCCGCTGGACGATGAGGACGCCGACCGTCACGGTGCCCCCGACGATCAGCACCCCCATGACCACGACGAGCACCTTCAGCGCACCCACGGACACCCCCGGCCGTTTCGAGATGACCGCCGGCCCGGAGCGGGCGGGGGAGCGCCTCGACCGGGCGCTGGCCGCCGTAAGCGGCCTGTCGCGATCCCGCGTCAAGGCGCTGATCGAGGCGGGGCGCGCGACGCGCGACGGGGTGGTCGTGCGGGAGCCCGCCGAATCGCTGCGGGCCGGCATGGTGTACGCACTGGACGTGCCGCCGCCGGAGCCGGCCACGCCCCGGCCGCAGGCGATGGACCTGACGATCCTGTTCGAGGACCGCGACCTCATCGTGCTGGACAAGCCCGCCGGGCTGGTGGTGCACCCCGCACCGGGGCACGCGGACGGGACGCTCGTGAACGCCATCCTCGCGCATGCGGGGGAGGAGCTGTCGGGGATTGGCGGGGAGAAGCGGCCGGGCATCGTGCATCGCCTGGACAAGGACACGAGCGGGGTGATGGTCGTCGCCAAGTCGGACGTCGCGCACCAAGCGCTGTCCACCGCCTTCGCCGAGCGTGACCTGGACCGGGCCTATCTCGCCCTGGCATGGGGGGTCCCCGCCCCGGCCGCGGGGGAGGTGGAAGCGCCGGTGGGGCGCCACCCGATCGATCGCAAGCGGATGGCGGTGGTGTCGCGCGGCGGCAAGCACGCGCTGACCCGCTACGCGACCGAACGAGCCTGGGGAACGGCCTGCGCCCTCATTCGGTGCAGGCTGGCGACCGGGCGGACGCATCAGATCCGGGTCCACATGGCGCATCTGGGGCACCCGCTGGTGGGGGACCCGGTCTACCTGCGGCGGATGCCGGCGGCGGTGCGGGGTCTGGTGGATGCGTCGCGGGAGGCGCTACTGGCCTTTCCGCGGCAGGCGCTCCATGCCGCGACCCTGGCGTTCCGCCATCCCGTGACGGGCGCCGCCCTGTCCTTCTCCGCGCCGCTGCCGGCGGACATGGCCGCGCTGATCGCGGCGCTGGACCGGAATTCGTAACCGGACGTTACGGTGATAACCATACCGTGACGGTCTGGATTCCGCTTGCCATGACGGCTGACAAACATTACAAGGCTGTCAGTTAACGCGACAGGGCGCCGCACGGCGTCGGTCCGGAACGAACCCGCCGGGGCGCAAACCCCGGGACACCGGTGACGTTAGGGACAGGACACCAGGGCCCGCGTCGCGGGAACGGGGCACGGATCGTCCGTGCTGCACATGGTCCGGCGGCCCCCCGCCTTCAACAGGGGGGTGGCCCGTCCGGCAGAGGAGGCAGAAGCACCCATGGCTTCCGCGTTGAGCATCCCGATCGCCCCCGAGGGCAACCTCTCCCGCTACCTGCAGGAGATCCGCAAGTTCCCCATGCTGACGCCGGAGGTCGAATTGAACCTGGCGAAGCGCTGGCGAGACGTGGCCGACGAGAAGGCCGCCCATACCCTCGTCACGTCGCACCTGCGGCTCGTGGCGAAGATCGCCATGGGGTATCGCGGCTACGGGCTTCCGGTCGGCGAACTCATCTCCGAGGGCAACGTCGGGATGATGCAGGCCGTCAAGCGCTTCGACCCGGACCGCGGGTTCCGGCTGGCCACCTACGCGATGTGGTGGATCCGCGCGGCGATCCAGGAATACATCCTGCACTCCTGGTCGCTCGTGAAGATGGGAACCACGGCCGCGCAGAAGAAGCTGTTCTTCAACCTCCGTCGCCTCAAGGGACAGATGGCGGCGCTGGAGGAGGGCGACCTGAAGCCGGAGCAGGTGGCGAAGATCGCCCACACCCTGCAGGTACCGGAGCAGGACGTGGTGTCCATGAACCGCCGCCTCGCCTCCCCTGACAACTCGCTCAACGCGCCGATCCGCGCGGACAGCGAGGGGGAGTGGCAGGACTGGCTCGTGGACGACACCGAGAGCCAGGAGAGCGAGCTGGCGGAGCGGGAGGACATGACCAACCGCCGCCAGCTGCTGGACACCGCGCTGAAGACGCTGAACGAGCGGGAGCGGCACATCCTCATCGAGCGGCGGCTGAAGGACGAGCCGACGACGCTGGAGGAGCTGTCCCAGCAATACAACATCTCCCGCGAGCGGGTGCGGCAGATCGAGGTGCGGGCGTTCGAGAAGCTGCAGAAGAACATGAAGCAGCAGATCGTGGAACGGCGGCTGGCGGTCGCCGATCACTGACCCTTCCCGGCAGGACCATCGGGAGGGCGGCGGGGCAACCCGCCGCCCTTTCCTGTTGTCCGGGACCGGCGGCGCGGGGTCGGACGTCCTGGTCGGCGGCGGCGAGCACGACGTGTTCCGCTATCTCGCCGTCTCCGACAGCGGGGGGACGGCGCGGGACCGGATCACCGACCTCGCGGCGATCTCGGCCGGCGGCGCGGACCGGGACCGGATCGACCTCTCGGCAATCGACGCCGTCCCGGGCGGGGCGAACGACGCCTTCGCCTTCATCGGCGCGGGTGCCTTCACCGCCGTCGGGCAGGTCCGCGCACGGATCGTCGGGGAGACGACGTTCATCACGGCGAACACCGATGGCGTGCTGACGACGGCGGAGATGACGATCGCCGTCGCCGGGGCCGTCACCTTCGCCGCGGGCGACTTCATCCTCTGACGCGGAGTGCCCGTTCGGGGCGTCAGGGCCCCGTCGGGTCCGGCCCGCGGGTCGGGCGCGCCGGACGGAGGAGGGCGACCGGACGGTTCTCGGCGGCGGAGCGATAGAGGGCCTCGGTGATCCGCTGGTCCTGCAACCCCTCCTCGCCGGGGGTGTGCGGCACCTTGCCCTCCCGCACGCACTCCGAGAAGTGGTCGAGTTCCCCCGCGAACTGGTTGCGCGGGCGGATGACGCGCGTCGTGCGGGTGGTGACCCCGCCCTCGCGCTTCGAGACCTCCATCCGGTGACCGCGATAGGCGAAGGCCTCCGGCATGTTGACGGTGCCGCGCTCGAAGTGGAGCCGCAGCGTCTTGTCCGGAAAGGCGCCGTAGGAGGTGAGGCAGTTCGCCCAGATGCCCGAGGGGAAGCGCATCATGAAGGACACGCTCTCCTCCACCTCGGCGAAGCGCGGGTCGCCCGTCGTCGGCGTCTGGAAGGCATAGACCTCCGACGGCTCGTCGCCCGTGACGTAGCGGGCGGCGTTCATGCAGTACACGCCGATGTCGGGCAGGGCGCCGCCGCCCGCGAGCGCCTTGGAGTAGCGCCACTGCGGCGGCGGCCCCGCGGATTGCACGTTCGTCGCCTCGACGAAGCGGAGGCGGCCGAGTTCGCGGGAGCGGACGATCTCGATGGCCGCGCGGTTGAAGGGCTCGTACTGGCAGCGGTAGGCGATCATCAGGCGGACGTTCGCGCGGGCGCAGGCGGCGACCATCTCCTCCGCCTCGGCCACGGTGTTCGCCATCGGCTTCTCGCAGAGGACATGCTTGCCGATGGCGGCGGAGCGCACCGTGTATTCGCGGTGCATGGCGTTCGGGAGGCCGATGTAGACGGCCCCCACGTCGCGACGGTCGCCAAGGCTCTCCAGCCGTTCGTAGGGAATCACCGCGTCCTCGGCGATGCCGTACTGGCGCGCCACGGCGCGACCCTTCTCGGCGGAACCGGTGACGAGGGCGACGGGGCGGCTCTCCCGGCACTCGGCGAAGGCGGGGAGGATCTCCTCCAGCGAGATGCGGCCGAGGCCGATGATGGCGTAGCCGGTCCGCTCCGACGGCGGACGCGGGGCCGGCGGCGGGCGCGACGGGGGTTCGGCCTCGCCGCGCCATTCGGGGAAGGTCACGCGGCCTTCCGCGGTGCGCCCGACATCGGTCTCCGACGGCTCCGGATATCCCGGCGCGCCGGCGGCGCCGAGCGCGGCGCCCGCCGCCGTCAGTCCTGCCGCGCGGAACAGGCCCCGCCGCGTGCCGCCATCCCGCCCGACCATCCTCGCCTCCCGCTGAATCCCGGTCGGGAACGCGGGGGGAGTTGATGGCGTTGCCGCTCAGGCCACGCCGACGGGGTGCCCCTCCGCGGCGGCGCGGTAGATCGCGGCCATAAGGCGTTGGTCGCGCAGCCCTTCCTCCCCCGGCGTCTTCGGCGCCGTGCCGTCCCGCACGCATTCCGCGAAGTGGTCGAGTTCCGCGGCGAAGTGGTTCTTCGGGGAGATGCGTCGCTCGATCCGTGCGGCCACGTCGCCGTCGCGCCGCGTCACGAACAGGCGCGCGCCCTTGTAGGAGAAGGCGTTCTCCACCTCCACCGTCCCGCCCTCGAAGTGCAGGGTGAAGGACTTCTTGTTGAACGCGCCGTAGGAGGTGAGGCAGGTCGCGATGACGCCCGACGGGAAGCGGAGGGTGAAGGCCATGCTCTCCTCCACCTGCGCCCAGCGGGGGTCGTTCGGCGGGGAGTGGGAGAGGGCGGTGACGACCGCCGGTTCCTCGCCGACGAGGAAGCGGGTGGAGTTGAGGCAGTAGAGGCCGATGTCCGGCAGGGCGCCGCCGCCCGCGACGGCGCCCGAGTAGCGCCACTGGTCCGCGTCGCCGCCCGACTGCACGTTGACCGCCTCGACGAAGCGGAGGCGGCCGAGTTCACCGGATTCCACGATGTCCCGGGCGGCGAGGTGGAAGGGCTCGTACTGGCAGCGGTAGGCGATCATCAGCCGGACCTTCGCCGCGGCGCAGGCCACGACCATGGCCTCGGCCTCCTCCGGCGTGTTCGCCATGGGCTTCTCGCAGAGGACGTGCAGCCCGGCCTTCGCCAGACGTTCCGT
>CAXVWQ010000121.1:0-17624 GCA_964263755.1 Roseomonas sp.
GGATAGATGCGCTGAAAGCCGTCTGGCACCGCGGCGCCGTGGACGCCGACGGCAAGACCGGCGACGGCGCGGGCATCCACGTCGAGATCCCGCAGGACTTCTTCGCGGAGGCGGTGGCGAACGGCGGTGACCGCATGCGCCCGGGCCGGATCGGCGTCGGCATGATCTTCATGCCGAAGTCCGACCTGGGCGCGCAGGAGCGCTGCCGGTCCATCGTGGAGACGGAGATCCTCGCGGCCGGCTACGCCATCTACGGCTGGCGCCAGGTTCCCATCGATGTGACCTGCATCGGGGAGAAGGCGAGCGCCACGCGGCCCGAGATCGAGCAGATCCTGATCTACGACCCGGAGCAACGCGACGCTCCGACCTTCGAGCGCGACCTCTACGTCATCCGCCGCCGCATCGAGAAGGCGGCTATCGCGGCGCAGATCCCCGACCTCTACCTCTGCTCGTTGTCCTGCCGGTCCATCATCTACAAGGGCATGTTCCTCGCGGAGAGCCTGACGGAGTTCTACCCGGACCTGCTGGACGCGCGCTTCGTGTCGCGCTTCGCGATCTACCACCAGCGATACTCCACCAACACCTTCCCGACGTGGCGGCTGGCGCAGCCCTTCCGCACGCTCGCCCACAACGGTGAGATCAACACGATCCACGGCAACGCCAACTGGATGCGGAGCCACGAGACGCGCCTGTCCCACCCGCTGCTGGACCCGTGGATCGAGGACCTGAAGCCCATCGTCCAGGCCGGCGGCTCCGACACCGCCACCCTCGACAACGTCTTCGAACTGCTGGTCCGCGCCGGGCGTGACGCGCCGATGGCCAAGTCCATGCTCATCCCCGAGAGCATCGGCTCCAACGCCACGATGCCGGAGGCGCACCGCGACCTCTTCCTCTACTGCAACGCGGTGATGGAACCGTGGGACGGCCCCGCCGCCATCGCGGCCACCGACGGTCGCTGGGTCGTCGCGGGGCTGGACCGAAACGGGCTGCGGCCGATGCGCTACACCGTGACGTCGGATCGCCTGCTGATCGTCGGCTCCGAGACGGGAATGGTGAAGGTCGCCGACGAGGTGGTGCTGGAACGCGGCCGCGTCGGCCCGGGACAGGCCATCGCGCTGGACCTCGACGAGGCGCGCTTCTACCTCGATGGCGCGATGAAGGACGAGCTGGCCTCCCGCAAACCCTTCGGCCAGTGGATCAACCGGACGACGCGGATCGACGACATCGTCAAGGCCGACGCGGTGGAGGCGGCGACGTTGGAGGGCGAGGCGCTGCGCCGCCGTCAGTTGGCGATGGGCGTGACGCTGGAGGACCTGGAGGCGATCCTGCACCCGATGGTGGAGGACGGCGCCGAGGCCACCGGATCGATGGGCGACGATACGCCCGTGGCGGTGCTGTCGGGCCAGTATCGCGGGCTGCACCACTACTTCCGGCAGACCTTCTCCCAGGTCACGAACCCGCCGATCGACTCCCTGCGCGAGACGCGGGTGATGACGATCAAGACCCGCCTCGGCAACCTCGGGAACATCCTCGACGAGGACCCGACGCAGTGCGACATGCTCATGCTCGACTCCCCCGTGCTGAGCAACGCCGAGTTCGCGGCGATGCGCGCCTACATGGGCGACACCGCCTGCGTCGTGGACGCCACCTTCCCGGCGGAGGAAGGCGAGTCCGGCCTGCGCCGCCACATCGAGCGCATCCGGCGCGAGGCGGAGGAGGGCGTGCGGTCCGGCTGCGCCCACGTGATCCTGACGGATGAGGCGATCGGGCCGGAGCGGGCGGCGATCCCCGTCATCCTCGCGGTCGGCGGCGTGCACACCCACCTCGTCCGGACCTCGCTGCGGACCTTCACCTCGCTCAACGTGCGGTCGGCGGAATGCCTCGACACGCACACGGTGGCCGTGATGATCGGGGCGGGCGCCACCACCGTGAACGCCTATCTCGCGCAGGAGAGCGTGGCGGACCGGCACCGCCGCGGCCTGTTCCCCGGCCTGTCGCTGAAGGACTGCGTCGCCCGCTACAAGAAGGCGGTGGACAAGGGCCTGCTGAAGATCATGTCCAAGATGGGCATCGGCGTCCTGTCCTCCTACCGCGGCGGCATGAACTTCGAGGCGATCGGGCTGTCGCGCGCGCTCGTCGCCGAGTTCTTCCCGGGCGTGCAGTCCCGCATCTCTGGCATCGGGCTGACGGGCATCGCGCGGCGCGTGCTGTCCATGCACCGGGCGGCCTGGAGCGCCGCGATCCCGGCGCTGCCCGTCGGCGGCCTCTACAAGCTGCGCCGTCGCGGCGAATCCCACGCCTTCGAGGGCAGCCTCATCCACCTGATGCAGCGCGCGGTGGACGACGATTCCTACGCCACCTTCAAGCGTTACACCGACGCGGTGCGCCGCCAGCCGCCGGTCGCCATCCGCGACCTGCTGGACTTCCGCACCGACCTCGCGAAGCCCATCGCGCTGGAGGAGGTCGAGAGCAACACGGAGATCCGCAAGCGCCTCCTCGCCCCCGGCATCTCCCTCGGCGCGCTGAGCCCCGAGGCGCACGAGACCCTGTCCATCGCCATGAACCGCATCGGCGCGCGGTCGGATTCCGGCGAGGGCGGCGAGGACCCGGAACGCGCCAAGCCCCGCCCGAACGGCGACAACGAGAACTCCGCGATCAAGCAGATCGCCTCCGGCCGCTTCGGCGTCACGGCGGAATACCTCAACAACTGCCGGGAGATCGAGATCAAGGTCGCCCAGGGCGCCAAGCCCGGGGAGGGTGGGCAGTTGCCCGGCTTCAAGGTCACCGGTCTCATCGCCAAGCTGCGGCATTCGACGCCGGGGGTGACGCTCATCTCCCCGCCGCCGCACCACGACATCTACTCCATCGAGGACCTCGCGCAGCTCATCTACGACCTGAAGCAGATCAACCCGGACGCGACGGTCTGCGTGAAGCTCGTCGCGCGCTCGGGCATCGGCACCATCGCGGCGGGCGTGGCGAAGGCGAAGGCCGACGCCATCCTCGTGTCCGGCCATTCCGGCGGCACCGGCGCGTCCCCCGTGTCCTCCATCAAGTATGCCGGGCTGCCCTGGGAGATGGGCCTGTCCGAGACCCACCAGGTCCTGCTCCTCAACCGGCTTCGCCACCGCGTGAAGCTGCGGACCGACGGCGGCATCAAGACGGGGCGGGACGTCGTCATCGCCGCGATGCTCGGCGCGGAGGAGTTCGGCATCGGAACGGCGTCGCTCGTCGCCATGGGCTGCATCATGGTGCGGCAGTGCCACTCCAACACCTGCCCCGTCGGCGTCTGCACGCAGGACGAGACGCTGCGGGGGAAGTTCGCGGGATCGCCGGAGAAGGTCATCAACCTCTTCTCCTTCGTCGCGGAGGAGGTGCGGGAGATCCTCGCCTCCCTCGGCATCCGTCGCCTCGCCGACATCATCGGCCGGACCGACCTGCTGAAGCAGGTCTCGCGCGGCGCCGACGACCTCGACGACCTCGACCTGAATCCGTTGCTGGTCCGGGCGGATGCCGGTGGCCTTCCCGCCTATTGCACGCTGGAGGGCCGCAACGAGGTGCCCGACACGCTGGACGGCGAGATCGTCCGCGACGCCGCCCCGCTCTTCTCCCGCGGCGAGAAGATGGAGCTGCGCTACAACATCCGGAACACGCACCGCGCCATCGGCACGCGCACCTCCTCGATGATCGTGCGGCAGTTCGGGATGACGGGGTTGCAGCCCGGGCACCTCACCGTCCGCCTCCGCGGCAACGCCGGCCAGTCCCTCGGCGCCTTCGGCGTGCGCGGCCTCAAGCTGCAGGTCATCGGCGACGCGAACGACTACGTCGGCAAGGGCCTGTCCGGCGCCACCATCGTCGTCCACCCGTCGGGCGCCGCGAACTACGTGTGGGAGGAGAACACGATCGTCGGCAACACCGTCCTCTACGGCGCGACGGCGGGCGAACTCTTCGCCGCGGGGCAGGCGGGCGAGCGCTTCGCCGTCCGCAACTCCGGCGCGACGGCGGTGGTGGAGGGCGTGGGCGCCAACGGCTGCGAGTATATGACGGGCGGCACGGTCGTCATCCTCGGCGCGGTCGGCGACAATTTCGGGGCCGGCTTCACCGGCGGCCACGCCTTCGTCTGGGACGCGGACCGCACCTTCGAGCAGCGGCTGAACACCGACACGCTGCTCTGGTCCCGCCTCGGGTCGAGTCATTGGGAGGGCGTGCTGCACGCGCTGATCGGGCGGCACGCCACGGAGACGGGATCGCGCCTCGCCGCCCGCCTCCTGAACGACTGGGACACCGAGCGCGACCGCTTCTGGCACGTCGTCCCGCGCGACTACGCGAACTTGCTGCCGCGCCCGATGCAGGACCAGCCGCTGGCGGCGGAATAACCCATCACGACGCCGCGGGACGCTCCCGCGGCGCCTTGTCCGCGCACGGACCGGCTGGCACACGCCGCGCGGTGCGCGTCCTCTACCACCTCCCCCTCTCCCCGCATTCCCGCAAGGTCCGGTTGGCCCTGGCGGAGAAGCGCATCCCGTTCGAGCTGCGCGCGGAGCGCGTGTGGGAGCGGCGGGACGAGTTCCTCGCCCTCAACCCCGCGGCCACCGTGCCGGTGCTGCAGGAGGAGAGCGGCCTCGTCCTCGCGGATTCCTACCCGATCTGCGAATACCTCGACGAAGCCTACCCGGACGTCCCGCTCCTGGGCCGCACGCATGCCGAGCGCGCGGAGGTCCGGCGCCTCGTGGCCTGGTTCGACGGCAAGTTCGGCGCGGAGGTGACGCGCAACCTGTTCTACGAGAAGCAGATGAAGCGTCAGCTCGGCCGGGGCCATCCGGACGCCGCTTCCCTCCGCGCCGGCTACGCCAACCTCAAGCCGCACCTCGAATACCTCGGCTGGCTCGCCGAGACCCGCCCCTGGCTGGCGGGGCAGACCCTGTCGCTCGCGGACCTCGCGGCGGCGGCGCACCGGTCCTCCCTCGACTATATCGGCGACGTGGACTGGACGGCCAGCCATGCGGCCCGCGACTGGTACGCGCGGATGAAGTCGCGGCCCTCCTTCCGGCCGCTGCTCGCGGACCGGGTCAGCGGGGAGCCGCCGCCGGACCACTACGCCGACCCCGACTTCTAGATCGCCCTTCCGGATCGCCCGCGATCCCTTGCGCCGGCCGCCGCCGCGCCCGACCTTCGGGGCATGAGCGCCAAGCACGACTTCGACCTCTTCGTCATCGGCGGTGGGTCCGCGGGGGTCCGCACCGCCCGGATCGCCGCCACCCACGGCGCCCGGGTGGGCATCGCCGAGGGACGGTTCTGGGGCGGCACCTGCGTGAACGTGGGCTGCGTCCCGAAGAAGCTCATGGTGAACGCCGCGGAGTATGGCCACTGGGCGGAGGACGCGGCGGCCTTCGGCTGGTCCTTCGGGGAACGCTCGCACGACTGGGGCACGCTCGTCCGCGCGCGGGACGAGGAGGTCGCGCGCATCTCCGGCATCTACGCCCGGATGCTCCGGGGCGCGGGCGCCCGGCCCTACGACGCGCAGGCCCGCCTCCTCGGCCCGCACGAGATCGAGGTCGGCGGGGAGCGCGTGACCGCCGCGCGGATCGTCATCGCGGTCGGCGGGACGCCGTCGCGTCCGGACATCCCCGGCGCGGACCTCGGGCTGGTGTCGGACGACCTGTTCACCCTCCAGGCCATGCCGGAGCGGGTGCTGATGATTGGCGGCGGCTACATCGGGCTGGAGTTCGCCTCCCTGCTGCGCGGCCTGGGCGCGGAGGTGACGGTCGCCTTCCGCCAGGAACTCCCCCTCCGCGGCTTCGACGTGGAGCTGCGGGAGGCGCTGGCGGAGACGCTGACGGCCAACGGCCTGACGATCCTGCCGGGCGAGACGCCGACCGCCGTGGAGGCACGCGGCGCGGCGCGGCTGGTGCGCTTCGTCTCGGGCCGCGAGGTCGAGGCGGATGCCGTCATCTTCGCCACCGGCCGGTCCCCCAACACGAAGGGCCTGGGGCTGGAGGCCGCCGGCCTGACCGCGCGGGAGGGCCGCGCCATCCCCGTGGACGACGACCACGCGACGAACGTGCCGCACATCTACGCCCTCGGCGACGTGACGGACCGGGTGAACCTCACCCCCTACGCCACCGCCACCGGGCACGCGCTGGCGGACACGCTGTTCGGCGGCAGGCCGCGCAAGGTCTCGCCCGGGAACGTGCCGAAGGCGGTGTTCACCACGCCGCCGCTGGCGAGCGTCGGGCTGACGGAGGATCAGGCGATGGCCCGCGGCCCCGCCGACATCTACACCGCCCGCTTCACGCCCCTGCGCCACACCATCACGCGCCGGGAGGGTCGGCGCGCCCTGCTGAAGCTCGTCGTGGACGCCGGGAGCGGCCGCGTGCTCGGCGCCCACATGCTCGGCGAGGACGCTCCGGAGATCATGCAGGGCCTCGCCATCGCCGTGGTGAACGGGCTGACGAAGGCGCAATGGGACGCCACCATCGGCATCCACCCGACGATCGCGGAGGAGTGGGTGACGCTGCGGACCCCGGCGCGGCGGGTGGGGGAGGCGGCGAAGGCCGCCTGACCCGGCGGGTTTCCCCCGCCACCCCGATGGGCCACCCTGCGCCCACCTGATCGCTGGGGTGCACGATGCGACGATCCTCTGGCCGGACGCGCCGCGGGCTGCTCGCCGCGGGCGTCGCCCTCGCGGCCGGTCCCGCACGCGCCCAGGCCTGGCCGTCCCGCCCGATCCGGCTGATCTGCCCCGGCTCCCCCGGCGGGGCGGCCGACGTGCTGTGCCGGCTGGTGGGCGAGCCGATGGGGCGCGCCCTCGGGCAGCCCGTGGTGATCGAGAACCGCCCGGGCGCCGCGACCAACGTCGGCATGGCGATGCTCGCCGCGGCACCGGGCGACGGCCACACGATCGGGCTGGCCTCGGTCGCGAGCCACGCGGTGAACCGCTCCCTCTACCGCACGCTGCCCTTCGACCCGGTGCGGGACTTCTCCCCGATCGGGCTGCTGGCGGTGGTGCCGAACATGATGGTGGTCCCGCCCTCGCTCCCCGTGCGGAGCGTCGCGGAGTTCGTCGGCTACGCGAGGGCGCGGCCTGGGGCGGTGAACTACGGCTCCATCGGCGCGGGTTCCTCGCAGCACCTCGCCGGCGCGCAGTTCGGGCTGACGACGGGGGCGGAGATGGTCCACGTCCCCTACGCCAATGCCGGGCAGCTCAACGCCGACCTCCTGGCGAACCGGGTGCAGGTGATGTTCGTCTCCGTCTCCTCCATTGCCGACCTCGCGCGCACCGGGCTGATGCGGGCGCTGGCGGTGACGGGCACCGAGCGGCTCGCGGCCTATCCGGAGGTGCCGACGCTGCGGGAGGAGGGGCTGGACATCACCTCCACCGGCTGGTTCGGGCTGGCGGGACCGGCCGGCGTGCCGGGGCCGGTGGTGGAGCGGCTGAACGCCGAACTGAACGCGGCGCTGCGCCAACCCGGGGTGGCGGCGCGGATCACCGGCTTCGGCTCCGTCCCGCGCCCCGGCACGCCGACGGCCTTCGAGGCCTTCATGGCGGAGGAGACGGAACGTTGGCGGCCGGTGATCCGGGCGACCGGGGCGGTGGTGGACTGATGGCCGGCCCGCACCCTTTGCGCCCATGGGCCCCACGCGGGTAAAGGTCGTCGACCGCGCCGCCTCCATCCCGGCGGCGCGCCCCCCGCACGGATCGTCCCGATGACTTCCCGCCCGAACGACCTGAAATGGCACCCCGCATCCTGGCGCGACCGTCCGGTCCGCCAGATGCCGGACTACCCGGACGCCGCCCGGCTGGGCGAGATGGAGGCGCGGATCGCCCGCTACCCCGTCCTCGTCTTCGCCGGCGAGGCGGACCGCCTGAAGGCGCAGCTGGCGGCGGCGGCGGCGGGCCGCGCCTTCGTCCTGCAAGGCGGGGACTGCGCGGAATCCTTCGCCGACTTCACCTCCAACACCATCCGAGACACCTTCCGGGTGCTGCTGCAGATGGCGGTGGTGCTGACCTTCGGCGGCGGCATCCCCGTGGTGAAGATGGGCCGCATGGCCGGCCAGTTCGCCAAGCCCCGCTCCTCCGACACGGAGACGCGGGACGGGGTGACGCTCCCCTCCTACCGCGGCGACATCGTCAACGCCTCCGGGTTCACGGCGGCGGAGCGGACGCCCGACCCGTCGCGCATGGAGTTCGCCTACATGCAGGCGGCGGCGACGCTGAACCTGCTGCGGGCCTTCGCCACCGGCGGCTACGCCGACCTGCACGAGGTCCACCGATGGAACCTCGGTTTCGTCGCCCGTTCACCGCTGGCGGACCGCTACGCCGACATCGCCCGGCGGATCGACGAGACGCTGCGCTTCATGGCGGCCTGCGGCATGAACTCCCTCACCGCGCCGCAGATCCGGGAAACGGATTTCTACACCGGCCATGAGGCGCTGCTGCTGCCGTTCGAGCAGGCGATGACGCGCGACCCCTCGACGCATCCGGGGCAGTGGTACGCCACCTCCGCGCACTTCCTCTGGATCGGCGACCGCACGCGCCAGTTGGACGGCGCGCATGTCGAGTTCCTCCGCGGCGTCTCGAACCCCATCGGCATGAAGGTCGGCCCGAGCCAGGAGGCGGACGACCTGATCCGCCTGACCGAACGCCTGAACCCGCGGAACGAGCCGGGCCGCCTGACCCTCATCGCCCGCATGGGCGCGGACAGGGTGGGCGACAAGCTGCCGCCGCTGGCGCGCGCCGTGGCGCGGGCCGGGCGGGCGGTGACCTGGATCTGCGACCCGATGCACGGCAACACCCACGCCGCCGGCGCCTACAAGACCCGCTCCTTCGACGCGATCCTGAAGGAGACGCGCGCCTTCTTCGACGTCCACCACGCCGAGGGCACGATCCCCGCCGGAGTGCATGTGGAGATGACCGGCCGCGACGTGACCGAATGCCTCGGCGGTGCGCACCGGCTGAGCGAGGCCGACCTGTCCGGCAACTACGCCACCTTCTGCGACCCGCGGCTGAACGCCGAGCAGTCGCTCGAACTCGCCTTCCTGCTGGCGGAGGAACTGAAATCCCGGCGGGCCGACGTCACCGGCCTGCCGATGCGGGCGGCGGAGTAGGCGGGGTGGCCGCGGACGGGGGCGCCGGGCGCCCCGCGGCGGAGGACGGGGCGGTCGTCCCCCACGCCATGGCCGCCCCCGCGAGCGAGGCGGACATCGCCGCGCGCACGGATTCCTACTTCCGCCGCACGAAGGCGATCGTCGCCCGCTTCGGCGATTGCCGCGTCACCTACGCCATCTTCCTGCGCCGCCCCGTGGTCTCCGCCCCGCGGCTGATGCTGGACTGGCTGCGGGAGGTCGAGGCGCTGCGGGGCACGACCTTCGACGTGGCGCTGCTGCACCCCGAGGGAGAATGGGTCGGCGCCGGCGACCCGATCCTGACGGTGACCGGGTCCTTCGAGCACCTGTCGGACCTCGAAACCCTCCTGCTGCAGAAACTCGGCGCCGCCTGCGTGGCCGCACACAACGCCTACCAGATGTGCCTCGTCCTCCCCCACGTGCCCTTCCTCGCGATGGACGCCCGCCACTGCGCGGGCGCCGAGATGCAGGGGATGATGGCCTACGCCGCGTCCGTCGGCGGCGCGGCGGCACGGGAGGAGGGCGCGCGGGGCTTCCTCGGCAACGCCAACGACGCGACGGCCCACCTGTTCGGCGCGGCCCGCGGTGCGGGGACGATGCCGCACGCCCTCATCGGCTACGCCGGCTCCACCGTCCGCGCCGCGGAGATGTTCCACGAGACCTTCCCGGACGAGCCCCTGACCGTCCTGACCGACTACTTCGGCCAGGAGATCACCGACGGACTGGCGGTCTGCGGCCGCTTCCCCGAGATCGCCGCGGCGGGCCTCCTCTCCGTGCGCCTCGACACCCACGGCGGCCGGTTCCTGGAGGGATTGGACCCCGCGGAATCCTACGCCGTGCTGGAACGCCACGTCCCCGGCGCCATCCGCCGCTACCGCTCCGAGACGGAGTTGCGGCACCTGACCGGCACCGGCGTCTCCGCCGCCGCGATCTGGCGCATGCGGGAGGCGCTGGACGAGGCGGGCTTCCCGAAGGTCCGCATCGTCGCCTCCTCCGGCTTCGGCGTCGGCAAGTGCCGCGTCATGGCGGAAGCGAAGGCGCCGGTGGACGTGGTCGGCACCGGCTCCTTCATCCCCGACGCGTGGGCGGAGACCTACGCCACCGCCGACATCATCGCCTACGACGGCGTGCCGCGCGTGAAGGTGGGGCGGGAGTTCCTGCTGGGCCCGGGCGGGAAGGTCAGGGTAGGGGCGTGACCCCGACCCGCGCGCCGGCGGGGGCCGGGGCGGGTTCCAGCGCGTAGGCTTCGATGCCCTGGCCCATGCCGGCGTAGCGGACCCGGAAGAACCCTTCCACCGCGTGGCCGTTCGCCGTTCGCGTGAAGCCGTGGGTGACGGAGAGTTGGACCCGCGTCCCCGGCCGGTAGGCGACGAGGATGCCGCCCGTCTCCTCCGTCACGATGCCCCGCGTCTCCGCTTCGGTGCCGGAGGTGAGGGACACCCGGACCACCGTATCCAAGTGGCGGGTGACGAAGGCTTCCAGCGCCGGGAAGTTGGCCGCGGTCACGCGTCCCTCCACGCCCGGGACGGCCGGCGCCTGGGCCGCGGCGCCGGTGGCAGGGAGGCCCAGGATCGCCACGAGGGCGGCGCGTCGCGTCGCGGGTAGGTCATGTCGTGGCCCTCCCCGCCGTGCCGCGCCGAGATGGGGCGGGCGCCGCGGTCGCCCCGTCCGCTCGCCCGATGGTGAAGCGCGGCCCATTCCCCGGCGTCGGGCCAGCCCCCCGGTCCCGGCCCGGCGACAGGGGCGTGCCCCCGCCCTAGCCTGTCCCCGATGCCCACCTCCGACCCAGAGCGCCGCACCGGCCTGACCTGCGCCTTCGCCCTTCTCCTCGTCTGGGCCGGCTTCCTGCTGACGGGGCGGCTCGGCACTTATCAGGCGCTGACCTGGGGCGACATGGCGGCGCTGCGCTACGGCGGGTCCCTCGTGGTGGCGCTGCCGATCATCGCGATGACGCGGTTCCCCCGGGTGGGCCCGTGGCGCGGCGCGGCGCTCGTGGCCACGGCGGGGTTCGGATTCCCGCTGCTGGCCTATGCCGGGTTCTCCTTCGCCCCCGCTTCGCATGCCGGGGTGATGATGCCGGGGATGCTGCCGTTCTGGACGGCGGCACTGGCCGCCATCGTGCTGGGGGATGCCTGGACCCGCCAGCGGATGGCGTCCCTCGCGGTGGTCGCCCTCGGCATCGCCCTGCTGGCGGCCGACACGTGGCGGGACCACCCGGGCGCGTGGCGGGGCGACATCCTCTTCCTCGGGGCCGGGGCGTGCTGGGCGGTCTTCACGGTGCTGATCCGGCGGTGGCGCGTGCCGGCGCTCGACGCGACCCTGGTGGTGGCGGTCTGGCCGGCCGTGTTCTTCCTCCCGGTCTGGTGGCTCACCCTGCCCTCCAACATCGCGGCGGTGCCGGGCGGCGTGCTGGCCTTCCAGTTCGCGTGGCAGGGCGGCGTCGCGGTGGTGCTGGCGGGGTTCCTGTTCGCCCGGGCGGTGGCGGCGCTCGGCCCGGGGGCGACGACCACCATCACCTCCGCCGTCCCCGCCCTGGCGGCCCTCGGCGCCTGGCCGCTGCTGGGGGAACCCCTGGGGACGGTCGGCCTGCTCGGCGTGCTCATCGTCTCGGCGGGGATGGTGCTGGGGGTCGCTGCGGTGGGCGCGGCCGGGCCGGTTTCCGCGGCGCGGGGGACGCACTAGGTTCGTCGCATCATGCCCGACCGGCTCCGCATCGCGCTCGCCCAGTTCAACCCGCACGAGGGAGCGGTGCGGGCGAACGCCGACCGCATCCTGGCACTCCGGGCGGAGGCGGCGGCGGCCGGGGCCGACCTGATCCTGACGCCGGAGTTCTCCATCGCCGGCTACCCGCCGGAGGACCTGGTGCGGAAGCCCGCCTTCCAGGCCGAGTGCGATGCGGCGCTGGACCGGCTGGCCGCGGCCACCGCCGATGGCGGCCCGGCGCTGGTGGTGGGCGGGCCGTGGCGCGACGGCGGGAAGCTGCACAACGCCCTGTTCCTGCTGGAGGACGGCGAGGTCCGCGCCCGGCGGGCGAAGCACGAGCTGCCGAACTACGGCGTGTTCGACGACAAGCGGGTGTTCGATCCCGGGCCATCCCCCGGGCCGGTGGCGTTCCGCGGCGTGCGGCTGGGGCTGATGATCTGCGAGGACTGGTGGTTCCAGGCGGTTTCCGAGACCTTGGCCGAGAGCGGCGCGGAGATCCTCCTCTCCATCAACGGTTCGCCCTTCGAGGCGGGGAAGTCCACGCACCGCATGGACCTCGCGGTGTCGCGGGTGGTGGAGAACGGGCTGCCCTTCGTGTTCCTCAACCAGGTCTGCGGCCAGGACGAGGTGGTGTTCGACGGGCATTCCTTCGTGCTGAACGCCGACCGTTCGCTGGCGGTCGCGATGCCGGGGTTCCGGGAGGCGCTGGTGATGACCGACTGGACGCGCGGGGAGGGGGGCTGGACCTGCGCGCCGCAGCCCATCCCCGCTGCCCTGTCGCGGGAGGAGCAGATCTGGCGGGCGATGGTCCTCGGCCTGCGCGACTACGTGGACAAGAACCGCTTCCCCGGCGTCGTCCTCGGCCTGTCCGGCGGGATCGATTCCGCGCTGACCGCGGCCTGCGCCGTGGACGCGCTCGGCGCGGACCGGGTGCGCTGCGTGATGATGCCCTCTCCCTACACCTCCCGCGAAAGCCTGGAGGACGCGGAGGGGTGCGCCCGCCTCCTGTCGGTGCGCTACGACAGCGTGCCGATCGGCGCGGCGATGGACGCCTTCGCCGGGATGCTCGCCCCCTCCTTCGGCAACCGCCCGCCGGACATCACGGAGGAGAACCTCCAGTCCCGCATCCGCGGCGTCACCCTCATGGCCATGTCCAACAAGTTCGGGGACATGCTGCTGACGACGGGCAACAAGAGCGAGATGTCCACGGGCTACGCCACGCTCTACGGCGACATGTGCGGCGGGTATTCCGTGCTGAAGGACCTCTACAAGACGACGGTGTTCGGGCTGTCCCGCTGGCGCAACGCGTGGCACGGGCACGACCTTCTGGGGCCGCAGGGTGACGTCATGCCGGACCGGGTGATCACCAAGCCGCCCTCGGCGGAGTTGAAGCACGACCAGACGGACCAGGATTCCCTGCCGCCCTACGAGGAACTCGACGCGATCCTGGAAGGGCTGGTGGAGCAGGAGCGGTCGGTGGACGCGATGGTGGAGCGCGGGCACGACCGGGCGACGGTGGTGCGGGTGTGGAAGATGCTGGACCGCGCGGAATACAAGCGGCGGCAGGCGCCGCCCGGGGTGAAGGTCGGCCCGCGATCCTTCGGTCGGGACCGGCGCTACCCCATCACCAACGGCTTCACGGCGCTCGTCTCGTGAGCGAGTTCGTGCGGGAGCCCCCGCCGCCGGGGCCGGTGGTGACGATCCGCGACCTGTCCGGCGCGAACGAGGAGGTGGAGGAGGTGCGCGGCTTCGCCTCGCTGGCCGACGCCGCGACCTTCGCCCGGCGCTACGTGCGCGACAGCGTGGAGCGGTGCCGCGTACCCGGCGCCTCCGCCGAGGACGTGATGAGCGCCTGGTTCGCCTTCGGGGAGGACGCGGAGGCGCGGGACGCGACGGGGCAGGGCTGGTCCTCCGCCGCCGACGTGCAGGGCTTCGCCGCGAAGGCGCCGCGGAGCAAGGCGGAGCGGGATTGGCGGTCCCTCGATCCGCGGCGGGAAAAGGGCGACGAACCGGAGGAGGACGCGGAATGAACGTCCGCTTCGCCCCGTCTCCCACGGGATACCTCCACGTCGGCAACGCCCGCGTGGCGCTGGCGAACTGGCTGCACGCCCGCAAGCACGGCGGTGCCTTCGCCCTGCGGCTGGACGACACCGACCTCGAACGCTCCAAGCCCGAATACGCTGCGGGCATCGAGGAGGACCTGCGTTGGCTCGGCCTCGACTGGGATCAGACCTTCCGCCAGTCCGATCGGGTCGCCGCCTACGAGGCGGCGGCGGGGCGGCTGAAGGCGTCGGGGCACCTCTACCCCTGCCTCGAATCCGAGGAGGAACTGAGCGCCAAGCGCGAGCAGCGCCGCCGCCAGGGCAAGCCCCCCATCTACGACCGCGCGGCCCTGGCCATGACGGCGGACCAGCTCGCGCGCGCCCTGGCGAACGGCAAGCACCCGCACTGGCGCTTCAAGCTGTCGCACCGCACGGTGGCGTGGCGGGACGGCGTGCTCGGCGCGCGGCAGGTGAAGCTGCCCGCGATCTCCGACCCCGTGCTGGCGCGGGCGGACGGCACCTTCCTATACACCTTCACCTCCGTCGTGGACGACCTGGAGACGGGCGTCACCGACATCATCCGGGGCGAGGACCACGTCACCAACACCGGCATCCAGCTGGACATCCTCGAAGCCCTGTCCGGCCGCCCCGGCACCATCCGCTTCGCCCACCTGCCGCTGCTGACGGACGAGTCCGGCGGCCCCCTGTCGAAGCGCCTCGGCTCCGTCTCCCTCCGCGGCTTCCGGCGGGACGGGATCGAGCCGGCGGCGCTGACGGGCTACCTCGCCGCCCTCGGCACCTCCAACGACCCGGTCGCGGGGACGCCGGCAGACCTCGTCGCGTCGCACGACCTCTCGAAGGTCTCGCACTCCGCGGCGCGCTTCGACACGCGGGCGCTGCTCGCGCTGAACCGCCGCCTGCTGCACGCCATGCCGTTCGAGGCGGTGCGCGACCGCCTGCCGGAGGGTGCCGACGAGACGTTCTGGGCCACGGTGCGCGGCAACCTCGACATGCTGCCGGAGGCGCGGGACTGGCTCGACGTGACGCGGGGCGAGATCACCGTGCCGCCGCAGCCCGGGGAGGAGGCTGTCCTGACGGCCGCGCGCGACGCCCTGCCCGCCGAGCCCTGGGACGAGGCGACCTGGCCCGCCTGGACCGCGGCCGTCGGCGCGGCGACGGGGCGCAAGGGCAAGGCCCTGTTCCTGCCCCTGCGCCGCGCGCTGACGGGGGAGGACCACGGCCCCGACCTCAAGGCCCTCCTCCCCCTGATCGGGCGGGACCGTGCGGAGCGCCGGTTGCGCGCCGGGTTGAACGCCGGGCCGAACTGACGCATGGAGCGCCGCATGACCCGGACGTCCTGTCGCCGCTGAGCCGCTCCCGCTGCCCGCCCGGCAGCGACCCGTTCGCCGCGACCCCAGGACCACCGATGACCACCCTGCACTTCCACAACTCGGCGACGCGGCAGCGCGAGCCCTTCGCACCGATCGATCCCGGCCATGTCCGCATGTACGTCTGCGGGCCGACGGTCTATGACCTCGCGCACCTCGGCAACGCCCGGCCGAACGTGGTGTTCGACGTGCTGGCGCGGCTGCTGCGGCGGCACTTCCCCCGCGTCACCTACGCCCGGAACATCACGGACGTGGAGGACAAGATCAACGCCCGCGCCCGCGAGCGCGGCGTGACGATCGGCGAGATCACCGCGGCGACCATCGCCGAGTTCCACGCCGACATGGCCGCCCTCGGCATCGATCCCCCGGACGTGGAGCCGCGGGCCACCGAGAGCGTCGCCGACATGGTGGCGATCATCGAGCGCCTCATCGCCGCCGGCCACGCCTACGAGGCGGAGGGTCACGTTCTCTTCGCCGTCTCCTCCTTCCCCGAATACGGCCGCCTGTCCGGCCGCTCCCCCGACGAACTCCTGGCCGGCGCCCGGGTGGAGACGGCCCCCTACAAGCGCGACCCCGGCGACTTCGTGCTGTGGAAGCCGTCCGGCGAGGGCGACCCCGGCTGGGACTCCCCCTGGGGGTACGGCCGCCCCGGCTGGCACATCGAATGCTCCGCCATGTCCTGGCGCCATCTCGGGGAGGATTTCGACATCCACGGTGGCGGCGCCGACCTCCTCTTCCCCCACCACGAGAACGAGGTCGCCCAGTCCCGCTGCGCCTTCCCCGGCTCGGGCTTCGCGCGGACGTGGATGCACAACGGCATGCTTCTCGTGAACGGCGAGAAGATGTCGAAGTCCCTCGGCAACTTCCTCACCGTGCGGGACATCCTCGCCCTCGGCCCCTGGGCCGGCGAGGCCTTCCGCCTCCTGCTCCTCCGCACCCACTACCGCGCCGCCCTGGACTATTCGGAGGACCGGCTGCGGGAGGCGCGGGCGGAACTCGACGGCTTCTACGCCCTCCTCGCCCGCGACCTGCCGACGGCCGGGGCCGACGACGCGACCACCGCGGACATGACGGCCTGGGCGCTGGAACCCCTGGCCGACGACCTGAACACCCCGCTCGCCCTCTCCCGCCTCGGCGACCTGAGGACGCTGGAGAACGCGCTGAGCGTCGGCGGCTCCCCGACCGTGGTGCTGGACCGCGCGTCCCGCGGCTGGAAGCCCGTCCCCGGACAGGCCGCGGCGGCGCTGCGGCAGGCGGCCGCGGTGCTGGGCCTCCTTACTTCGGACCCCGCGGCGTGGCGCCGCGGCGGCGGGGGTGACGACGCGACGATCGAGGCGGCCATCGCCGCCCGCCTCGCGGCCCGCGGGCGACGCGATTTCGCGGAGGCCGACCGCATCCGGGCCGATCTCGCCGCTGGCGGCGTGGTGTTGGAGGATTCCAAGACCGGCACCACGTGGCGCCGGGCGTGACCGCCTCGCCCGAGCGGACCGACGGGAGCCCTGCCATGCGATCCATCCCCCTCGCCCTGTCGCTCGCGGCGCTTCTCGCGGTGCCGGCCTTCGCCCAGCACGCCGGCCACGGCGCCCACGGCGCCGCCCCGGCGAACGAGACCCCTGCTTCCCGCGGTTACCGCGAGGCGATGGACCGCATGATGCGCGACACCCCGCGCCCGACCGGGAACGCCGACCGCGACTTCCTCGCCGGCATGATCCCGCACCACCAGGCCGCGGTGGACATGGCCCGCACCGCCCTGACCCACGCGCGTGATCCGGAGCTGCGGCGTCTCGCCGAGACGGTCATCCGCGACCAGGAACGCGAGATCGCCGAGATGCGGGCGATGCTGTCCCGGATGCCGGCGCGCTGATCCGACGCGCTTGACCGGCGGCGGGCCGGGGTGGTCGGCTCCGGGCACCCGCCCCCGGAGCCGCCCGTGACCCCCCTCTCCCGACGCGCCGCGCTCGCCACCCTCGGCGCCGCCCTCGCCGTGCCCGTCCCCGCCCAGGACCGCACCATCCGCCTCCTCGTCGGCTTCGCGCCGGGCGGCACGGTGGACACCATGTCGCGCATCCTCGCCGCCGGCATGGGCCCGATCCTCGGCACCCAGGTGATCGTCGAGAACCGCCCCGGCGCCGCGGCGAACATCGCGGCGGAGGCGGTGGCCCGCTCCGCGCCGGACGGCACCACCCTCCTCTACGGCGTCTTCTCCCACGCCGTCGCGCCGGCGCTGCTGCGCTTGACCTACGACCCGCTGGCCGACCTCGTCGGCGTGTCCGGCGTGGTGCGGGTGCCGGTCTTCCTCCTGGCCGGCGCCGGGGCGCCCTACCGCAGCGCCGCCGACCTCGTCGCCGCCACGCGCGCCGCCCCGGGG
>CAXVWQ010000122.1:0-2726 GCA_964263755.1 Roseomonas sp.
ACCATCGTCCTCGGCACCGTGAAGGGCGACGTGCACGACATCGGCAAGAACCTCGTGGACATCATCCTCACGAACAACGGCTACCGGGTGGTCAACCTCGGCATCAAGGTGCCGCTGAAGGACATCGTCGAGGCGGCGAAGGAGCATCGGGCGCACGCCATCGGGATGTCCGGGCTGCTCGTGAAGTCCACGGTGGTGATGCGCGAGAACCTGGAGGAGATGGCGCGGATCGGGCTGGAGGTTCCGGTCATCCTCGGCGGTGCGGCGCTGACGCGGAACTACGTGGAGGACGACTGCGTCCGCGCCTACGCGGCCGGCGAGTCCACGGGGCGCGTCGCCTACGCGCGCGACGCTTTCGACGGGCTGCACCTCATGGACAAGGTCATGGGGAACGGGTTCGACGACTACCTCGCGGCGATCCAGGCGAAGCGGACGGGCAAGGGCAAGTCCTCCAAGCGCGCGCCGGGCGTGGCGGACGTCCGCGGCTTCGCGCCGGTGGACGTGGCCTACGCGCAGGGCCGCCGCCGCCGCGTCACGGCGGAGGAAGGTGTCCCGACACCGCCGTTCTGGGGCGCGCGCGTCCTGTCGGCGCCGCCGAAGGCGATCGTGCCGTTCATCAACGAGCGCTCGCTCTACCAATTCCAGTGGGGCTTCCGGAAGCAGGGCCGCTCGCTCGATGACTTCCTCGGCTGGGCGAAGCAGGAATTGCGGCCGGTCCTCAAGCGGATGCTGAAGATCACGGAGGACGGGAACATCCTCAACCCCCAGGCCATCTATGGCTACTGGAAGTGCGCGGGGCAGGGCAACGACCTCATCCTGTTCGAGGAGGACGGCACGACGGAAGCCGCGCGCTTCAACCTGCCGCGCCAGCCGAAGGAGGACGGGGAGTGCATCGCCGACCTCGTCCGCGACGTGGACGACGGCCCGGAGGCGCGCGACGTGATCGGCTTGCAGGTCGTCACCGTCGGCCAGAACGCGTCGGACGTCGCGCGGGAATGGTTCGAGGACAACCGTTACCAGGATTACCTCTACCTCCACGGGCTGAGCGTGGAGATGGCGGAGGGGATGGCGGAATACGTCCACAAGCGCATCCGCGCCGAACTCGGCTACGCCGGGGAGGACGACCGGGACATGGAGAAGATGCTGTCGCAGGGGTATCGGGGCGGGCGCTACTCCTTCGGCTATCCGGCCTGCCCGAAGCTGGAGGATCAGGAGCCGCTGCTGCGGCTGCTGGGCGCGGAGCGGATCGGGGTGACGATCTCCGACGAGTGGCAGCTGCACCCGGAGCAGTCCACCTCGGCGATCGTGCTGCACCACCCCAAGGCGAAGTACTTCACGGTCTGACGGGACGCGGGGTAGGGTCGGGCCATGCCGACCCTTCTCGCCGCCGCCCTGGGCCTGGGACTCCTCGTCGCGGCCGGCCGTCTCCTCCGCGCGTGACGGCGACACGGACCGCCCTCGTCAGCCTCCTCGTCGGGCTGATCGTCCTCGGCCTGAAGGGCGCGGCGTGGTGGCTCACCGGCTCCGCCGCGCTGTTCGCGGACATGCTGGAGACGGTGGTGCAGGTCGCCGCCTCCTCCGCCGCGCTCGCCGCCGTGCGCTACGCCGCGATGCCGGCGGACGAGAACCACCCCTACGGCCACGACAAGGCCGAGTATTTCTCGGCGGTGCTGGAGGGGTCGCTCATCATCGTCGCGGCCCTGCTGATCGCGCAGGAGGCGTGGAACGCCTTCGGGGCGCCGCGCGCGCCGGACCAGCCGGTGGTCGGCGTCGCGCTCTCCGCCGCCGCCACGGCGGTGATGGCGGTCTGGGCGACGGTGCTGCGGCGACGCGGGCGTCGCCTGAACTCGCCGGCGCTGCTGGCGGATGCGCGCTACCTCATGGCGGACGTGATCACCTCCGGCGCCGTCATCCTCGGCGTCGTGCTGGTGGTGGCGACGGGGCTGCTGTGGCTCGACCCGGCGCTCGCCGTCGCGGCGGCGGGGATGATCCTCCTGTCGGGGCTGCGGCTGCTGCGGGAGAGCGTCGGCGGGCTGATGGACGAGGCGGTGTCGCCCGAGACCCTGTCCCGCATCCGCACCGCCGTCTCGACCGCCGCGGAGGGCGCGATCGAGGCGCACGACCTCCGCACCCGCCGTGCCGGGCGGCAGTCCTTCGTGGAGTTCCACCTCGTCGTCCCCGGGGAGATGCCGGTGGCCCGGGCGCACGACATCTGCGATCGGGTGGAGACGGCGCTGCGCGACCTGCTCGGCCCCGCCACGATCACGATCCACGTCGAGCCGGAGGGGAAGGCGAAGCACTCCGGCGTGCTCGTGCTGTGAGGGCGGCGGCCGGGGCCGGGGGCATCCCCCCCTTTCTGGACCCGGTGTGGCGGGTGCGGACGCGGCGGGACCGGAACGTGGCGTGGCCCCTGTGGGCGGCGGTGTCGCTGCATGGGGCCGCGCTCACGGCCGCCATCCTCCTGGCGGGCCGCGCGACGCTGCCGGACCTGCCGCCGGAGGATCGCGTGGCGGTCGTGTGGTCGGGGCCGCCGGGGAGCGGGGAGGGGGCGCCGATCCTCGCCCCGCCCCGGCCGGCCGCCCCGGCGGCGGAGCCCGTCGCCGCCCCGCCGGAGCCGGTGACGGAGCCGCCGGCGGCGGCGTCCCCGTCCGTCGCCGTCCCGGCTCCCCCGGGGCTTCCGGACGGCACGCCGACGACGCGCGCGGACGAGGTGCCGGCCGCGCCCG
>CAXVWQ010000123.1:0-3016 GCA_964263755.1 Roseomonas sp.
TGCGGGAAGTCCGTCGCCTCGCTCGCGGTGATGGGGCTGCTGCCGCCGGGGACGGGGGTGACGGGGACGATCCGGCTGGAGGGACGCGAGATCGGGGAGTTGCCGCCGGAGGAACGGCGGCGCCTTCGCGGGCCGAGCATGGCGATGGTGTTCCAGGAGCCGATGACCTCGCTCAACCCCGCCTTCCCCGCGGGGGAGCAGGTGGCGGAGGCGCTGCGGGTGCATCGCGGGCTGGATCGGGGGGCGGCGATGCGGGAGGCGGTGGCGATGCTCGACGCCGTGCGCATCCCCGACGCGGCGCGGCGGGCGCGGCAGTACCCGCACCAGCTGTCCGGCGGGATGCGGCAGCGGGTGATGATCGCGATGGCGCTGGCGCTGCGGCCGCGCGTGCTCATCGCGGACGAGCCGACGACGGCGCTGGACGTGACGGTGCAGGCGGGGATTCTGGCCCTGTTGGACGACCTGCGGCGGGAAACGGGGACCGCGGTGCTGCTCGTCACGCACGATCTCGGGGTGGTCGTGGACCACGCGGACGCGGTGGTGGTGATGTATGCGGGGCAGGTGGCGGAGACGGGACCCGCGGCGCGGGTGCTGGCGGAGCCGCAGCACCCCTACACCGTCGGGCTGCTCGGCGCGGCGCCACGGCTGGACGGGCCGCGCGGCGGGCGGCTGGCGACGGTGGAGGGGGTGGTGCCGGACCTCGCGGACCCGCCGCCGGGATGCCGGTTCAAGACGCGCTGCCCGTTCCGGATCGCGGTCTGCGACACGGTGCCGGCGCTGCGGGAGGTGGCGCCGGGGCAGGCGGCGGCGTGCCATCGGGCGCCGCTCGACGCGCTGCTGGAGGCGGCTTGAGCGTCGCGCCCTCCCCCGCCGCGACGGCGCCGTTGCTGGAACTGGACGGCGTGGTCCGGCACTTCCCCGTGCGCGACGCGCTCGGCCGCCGCCGCGGCGCGGTGCGGGCGGTGGACGGGGTGTCGCTGCGGGTCCACGCCGGCGAGGTGCTGGCGGTGGTGGGGGAATCCGGCTGCGGCAAGTCCACCCTCGGCCGCGTGGCGCTGCGGCTGGAGGAGGCGGATGCGGGCGCCGTGCGCTTCGACGGCGACGACCTGCGGGCACTGTCGCCGGCCGCGATGCGGGCGCGGCGGCGCGACATGGCGATGATCTTCCAGGACCCCTACGCGAGCCTCGATCCGCGGATGACGGTCGGGGCGGCGGTGGCGGAACCGCTGCGCCTCCACGGGATCGTGCCGCGCGGCAGGGAACGCGAGCGGGTGGCGGAGCTGCTGTCGCGCGTCGGGCTGCGGCCGGACCATGCGGAGCGCTGGCCGCACGAGTTCTCCGGCGGGCAGCGGCAGCGCATCGCGATCGCGCGGGCGCTGGCGTCCGGGCCCCGGCTGATCGTGGGGGACGAACCCGTCTCGGCGCTCGACGTCTCCGTGCAGGCGCAGGTGATCAACCTGCTGCAGGACATCATCCGGGAGTTGCGGCTGGCCTTCGTGCTCATCTCGCACGACCTCGCGGTGGTGCGGCACGTCGCGGACCGGGTGGCGGTGATGTATCTCGGGCGCGTGGTGGAGGAGGGGCCGACGGACGCGATCTTCGCCGCGCCGCGCCACCCGTATTCCCGCGCGCTCCTGGCCTCCGTGCCCGGCGCGGGGGGCGGCGCGCCACTGCGCGGCGACCTGCCCAGCCCGATCAACCCGCCCTCTGGTTGCCGGTTCCACACGCGCTGCCCCTTCGCGGAACCCGTCTGCACGACGGACGATCCCGCGCTGGTCGCCGGCGCGGGCGCGCCGGACCACCCCGCGGCGTGCCACTTCCGCGATGCGCTGCCGCCCGCGGCCCCGCCCGCCGATCGCCGTGGCGGGGGCGAACGCCTCCTCCGCCTGCAATCCTTCTTCGCTCGAACCCCCGTAGGAGACGCCGCATGAAGCGCCTCGCCTTCGCCGTCGCCGCCCTCGCGGCGCTCGCCGCCCCCGCCCTCGCCCCCGCCCTCGCCCAGGCGCCCGCGGGCAACCTGCGGATCGGGCTGCGGGAGGACCCGGACATCCTCGACCCCACGTTCGCCCGCACCTTCGTCGGGCGCATCGTCTTCGCGAGCCTCTGCGACAAGCTGTTCGACATCAACGAACGGCTGGAGATCGTGCCGCAGCTCGCCACGGGCTACCGGTGGGAGGACCCGCGGACGCTCCTCATCACGCTGCGCGAGGGCGTGCGGTTCCACGACGGGGAGGCGATGGACGCGGAGGCGGTGCGCTACTCCCTCAACCGCCACCTGACGATGCAGGGCTCGTTCCGCCGCGGCGAGATCGGGTCCATGGAGGCGGTGGAGGTCGTGGACCCCCGCACCGTCCGCATCCGGCTGCGCGCCCCCTTCGCGCCCTTCGTGTCGCAGCTGACGGACCGCGCGGGGATGATCGTGTCGCCCAAGGCGGCGGAGGCGGCGGGGGCGAACTTCGGCAACCGCCCGGTCTGCGCGGGGCCGTTCCGCTTCGTCTCCCGCGTGGCGCAGGACCGCATCATCGTGGAGCGCTTCCCGGAATACTGGGACGCCTCGCGCATCCACGTCCAGCGCATCACCTACCAGCCGATCACCGACACGACGGCCCGCGTCGCCAACCTGCAATCCGGCGCGCTGGAGATGATCGAGGTCACCTCGCCCTCCGACGTGCCGGGACTGCGGCGGGACCGACGGGTGCGGCTCTCGGAGGTGGACGAACTCGGCTACCAGTCCATCACGATCAACGTCGGCAACGGCGCGCGGGCGGGGACGCCGATGGGACGCGATCCGCGGGTGCGCCAAGCGTTCGAGCTGGCGCTGGACCGGGCGGCGATCAACCAAGTGGTGTATGAGGGGCTGTATACGCTCACGGCCCAGGCCGTCCCGCCCTCCTCCCCCTACCACGTCCGCGCGCTGGCGCCGGAGCCGCGCAACCTCGACCGCGCCCGCGCCCTGCTGCGGGAGGCGGGGGTCCGCACGCCCGTCCCCGTCGAGTTGACCGTCGCCAACAACCCG
>CAXVWQ010000124.1:0-14283 GCA_964263755.1 Roseomonas sp.
GGCACGGCACCTACGCGGAGCTCCCGGACCTGTCGACCCTCGTCTCCACGCGCGAGGACGCGCTGCAGCGCATCGAGGGGGCGTCGAGATGGAGGTGCGCGATCTGCGCGCCGCGGGGCAGCCCGTGCCCCCGCCGCGGCCCGGGCCGCGCTACGGTGGCCGCGGCGGGCGGCGCCGGGCGTGAAGGCCGCGCCCTGACGGACGACCCCCGACCCGATCGGGCGGACGGCGCGACGCCAGGTGCCGTCCCGGCGGCGAACGGCGCGGGCGGCGCGAGGACCGTCAGCCCCGCCGGAAGAAGGCGTGGTGGATGAAGGCCACGCCCCACCCGAAGGCCGCCGCGACGAGGAGGCCGCGCCCGATGGCCGGGGCGGTCAGCGGCGCGAGGCCGGGCGTGCCGCGGAAGATCGGCTGCCCCAGCCCGAAATGCATCCCGACCGCCGCCGCGACGCCGAGGACGGCCCCCACGAACAGCGTCGGCGCGCCGACGAAGCGCAGCAGCAGCCCGAAGGCGGCGCCCCACAGCCCCGCCCAGATCGCCTGCATCGCGAGGAACGGCAGCCCGTAGGGCGGCACGGGCGCGAGGTTCCACGGCCGCGTCGGGATCCAGCCGAGCCAGTTCATGGCGAAGATCGTGCCCTGGTGCAGCACCAGGAGCGCGAAGACGCCGCCGAGGACGCCGATGAGGGCGGCGTGGAGGAGGGCTTTCATGAGGGGCTACTCCACGCGTCCGATGCGGCGGACGGCTTCCACCGTCCGGGACGTGCCGGCTTCCACGAACCGGGCGGAGTCCGGCGCGTCGAGGCAGGCGGGGGGCGATCCGGTGGCGGCGGAGGTGCGCAGCACGTCGGGCGCGGCCATCGCCGCCTCACCCGCACGGATGAAGGCGAGCCGTTCCTCCCCGGAATCGTCGATGGTGATCAGGCGCATGTCCGGTTCGCGGCTCCCCCGCTACCCCCGGGCCGTGCCGGCGATCGCCACCGCGAGCGTGTCGGCGGAATAGGGCTTCTTCACCACCGGAGTCCCCGCGTGCTCCGGCGGGAAGGCCGCGTCCTCCCCGTAGCCCGTGGCGAAGACGTGGGGGATGCCGAGGGCGCGGAGCCGGTCCGCCACGGGAAAGCTCGTCTCGGCGCCGAGGTTCACGTCCAGCACCGCGAAGGCCGGCGGCGCGGCGGCGATGATCCGCAGCGCCTCCGTCACGTCGGAGGCGACGTCCACGCGCCGCGCCCCGAGGCCGCCGAGCATCTCCTCCGCGTCGAGGGCGATGATCATGTTGTCCCCCACCAGCAGCACGTCGCCCTCCAGCCGGGCGCGCGGCGGCGCGGCAGGGGAGGCCGCCGGGCGGCCCGGCGCGCGCGGCGCGGCGACCTCCACGAAGGAGGCGGGGATGACGAGGCGGGCGCGGAGGCCGGCGAGGCGGTACTCCACCGCCGCTTCCCCCTTCAGGTCGTGGGGGATGGAGCGCTCGATGACGGTGGAGCCGAAGCCGCGGCGCGTCGGCGCCTTGACCGGCGGCCCGCCCGACTCCTCCCAGCCGATGACGAGGCGCCCGCCGGGATCGAACGACCAGTCCAGCGCGATCCGCCCGCGGGAATCGCTCAGCGCCCCGTATTTCGCGGAGTTCGTCATCAGTTCGTGGATGACGAGGGCGAGGGTGGAGAAGGCCTCGGGCCGCAGCAGCACCTCCGGCCCGGTCATGCCCAGCCGGTCGGCACGGAGGCCGAGATAGGCGGCGGCCTCCGCCTCCACGAGCGCGCGGAGCGGCGCGGGGCCCCACTGGTCCGTCGTGATCTGGTCGTGGGCGCGTGCCAGGGCCTGGACCCGGCCGCCGAGGACGCCGGCGAACTCCTCCACCGTCGTCGCGTCGCTCCGCCCCTGGGAGACGAGGCCACGGATGAGGCCGAGGATGTTGCGGACGCGGTGGTTCAATTCGGCGATCAGCAGCTCCTGCCGCTCCGCCGCGGAACGGCGCAGCTTGTCCGTCGCGTCGGACAGCCGCAGCACCACCTCCAGCAGCGTGACCCGGAGCGATTCCGCGACGCGGACCTCCGCCTCGGTCCAGGCGGCGGACTGCCCGCGCACCACCTCCTGCCACGCCGCGAAGGATTTTCGCGGGGTCAGCCGCACGCCGTTCGGGCCGGCGGTCACGGGCTTGTTCGGGTCGCCAGCCCAGGTGACGGTGCGCGCGACCTCGCGCCGGAAGAACACGATGTAGTCGCGCGGGGAGCGGGAGACGGGGATGGCCAGCACGCCCGCGACGCGCTCCGCGTGGTCGCGCGCCGGCTCGTGGTGGCGGCCGAGTTCGTTCGTCGCGTACACCGCGCTCACCGCCGCGCGGTTGAGGAAGCGCACGAGGGCGGAGAACTCCTCCCGCGTCGGCGTCGCGCCGTGCAGCGTCGCCTCCCCATCCACCCACACGCCGACGCCGTCGCAGGGGACGAGTTCGGCGATGCTCTCCGTCAGCTCCGACAGGTTCTGGAAGGTCGAGGCCTCCGACGACATGCCGGCCATGATGCGCTCGTGCAGGCGGCGGGCGCCCGTCTCGTAGTCGCGGTCGGCCTCCCGTTCCCGCCCGTCGAGCATGAGGGAGAAGGTCTGGCCGAAGAGTTCCGCCGCCGTCCGGCGCTCCGACGTGACGTGCCGCGGCGCGTCGTGGTGGCAGGCGAACAGGCCCCAGAGCCGCCCGTTCCGCAGCACCGAGACGGACATGGAGGCCACCACCCCCAGGTTGCGGAGATACTCGACGTGGATCGGCGACACCGATCGCAGCACGGCCATGGACAGGTCGAGCGGCCGCCCTTCCGGGTCGCGCTCCGGCACCACCGGCACGGGCGCCGCGCCGACGTCGGCGATGAGGCGGAGCATGTTGCGCTCGTACAGCGCGCGGGCCTGCTTGGGGATGTCGGTCGCGGGGTAGCGGAGGCCGAGGAAGGGATCCATGCCCGACCGCGCCGTCTCCGCGATCACCTCGCCCGAGCCGTCGGGGTGGAGGCGGTAGAGCATCACCCGGTCGAAGCCGGTGAGTGCCCGCATCTGCCGCACCGCCTCCCGCCCGAACCCGGAAAAATCCGGCGCGCGGCCGAGGCGCTGCATGAGGGTGCGGACGAGCGAGCCGGCGCCGCCGTCGTCGGTCGGGGCCGCGGGCTCGACCTCCAGGATGATGCGCCCGTCCGACAGGTGGGCGGTGACGTCGTATCGGCGCGCGTCGCCGAACAGCGGCACGGCGAAGGCCCGTTCCACCGCGTCGTCGCCGCGCAGGACCGAGAGGCGGTTGCGGATGGCGTGCGCCCCCTCCGCCGACACCACCCGGGCGAAGTTGGTGCCGAGCAGGTCGTCCGGCGTGCGCCCGAACCAGGCCTCCGCGTTGGCGGAGACGCGGGCGACGATCCAGTCCGGCGTCAGGACGACGAGCGCGCCGACGGGCTGGATGCCGCCGAGGAGGTGGATCGCCTCCCGGTCGCAATTCGTCAGGTCCACCGCGTCGGCGGGCACGGGAAGGTCAGGCAAGGGCCACCTCGTCCCGCGCCGCGCGCTCGAAGGCGGCGAAGGCGGCGAGGGCGCCGTCCAGCACGGCCGCGGGGTCGGCCACGGCCGCGGGGTGCGCCTCCAGCCGGTCCATGAACTGCGAAAAGGGTTCCGGCGCGGCGTGGCGGAGGAAGGCGGCGGGGGCGCCCGGCGGGATGCGGCGCAGCAGGACCGCGCCACCGAGCCGCGACCCTTCCAGCACGTAGAGCATGCCGAGGAGCCCCGCGGGCGTCGCGTCCGCGGGGGCGGGGACCGGCGGCGGGGGCGCCTCCGGTGCCAGGTCGGCCGCCAGGGCGTGCCGCCGGGCGCGTTCCGGCCAGTCCGGGATGAGGCCCGTCACGCCGCGGCGTTCCAGCAGTGCCTCCAGCGGGACGAGCGCCGCCGCCTGCCCCCGCAGGAAGCCGCGATAGCCCGGGGCGGTGCCGAGGTCGAGCGCCCCGAAGGCGGCGTCCACCCTCTCGTGCGGTGCGGCGGTGGCGGCGCGCAAGCGCGCGCGGAGCGGACCCATGGACCGGATGTAAGGCGCGGCCGGGCGCGGCGGAAGCCGCGAAGTGGTGAGGGGGTCGCGGCCCCCCGCCCGCGGGCGCTTGCGGCGGGGCGGGGCGCCGCCGATCTTCCGGCGCATGACCGCCCCCGGGCCCGACGCCCCCCGCACGCTGCTGGACAAGCTCTGGGACGCCCATCGCATCGTCGCGGGGCGCGACGGCGGCCCCGACCTGCTGTGGGTGGACCGCCACTTCGTCCACGAAGGCTCCTTCCACGGCTTCGACAGGACCCGCGCCCGCGGGCTGCCCGTGGCCCGCCCGGACCTGACCTTCGGCGTCGCGGACCACTACGTGCCGACCCGCGGCCGGGGCGCGCCGATCCGCGATGCCGCCATCGCCGACGTGGTGGGGCGGCTGGAACGCAACACCGCCGAACACGGCATCCGCCTCTTCGGCCTGGAGGACCCGCGGCAGGGCATCGTCCACGTCATCGGCCCCGAACTCGGCCTGACGCTGCCGGGCCTGCTCATCGTCTGCGGCGACAGCCACACCGCGACGCACGGGGCCTACGGCGCGCTCGCCTTCGGGATCGGCGCGAGCGAGGTGGCGCTGGTGCTGATGACCGGCGCGCTGTGGCAGGCCCGGCCGGGGGGGATGCGGGTGACGGTGGACGGGACGCTGTCCGCGGGCGTCTCCGCGAAGGACCTCGCCCTGACGATCATCGCCCGCATCGGCGCCGACGGCGCCGCGGGCCACGCGGTGGAATACGCCGGTGCGGCCGTGCGCGCCCTGACGATGGAGGGGCGCCTCACCCTCTGCAACATGGCCATCGAGGGCGGCGCGCGATCCGGGATGGTGGCGCCGGACGAGGCGACCTTCGCCGCCATCCGCGACCGCGAGTTCGCCCCGCGCGGCGACGCCTTCGACCGCGCCGTCGAGGACTGGCGCGCCCTGGCGACCGATGCCGGCGCGGCCTTCGACCGCGAGGTCGCCCTCCACGCCGACGCGGTCGCCCCGACCGTCACCTGGGGCGTGACGCCGGAGGACGCGCTGCCCGTCACCGCCGCCGTGCCCGATCCCGACGCGATCCCCAACCCCGCGCGCGCCGCCCACGCCCGCGCCGCGCTGGACTACATGGGCCTCCGCCCCGGCCAGCCCATCGAGACGATCACGGTGGACCGCGTCTTCATCGGCTCCTGCACCAACGCCCGCATCGAGGACCTGCGCGCCGCCGCCGCGGTGCTGGCGGGCCGTCGCGCGCGCGTCCCGGGCCTCGTCTCCCCCGGCTCCACCGCCGTGAAGCGCCGCGCGGAGGAGGAGGGCCTGGACCGCGTCTTCACCGAGGCCGGCTTGGAATGGGTGGAATCCGGCTGCTCCCTGTGCGTCGGCATGAACGGCGACCTGCTGCGGGCGGGCGAACGCGCCGCCTCCACCACCAACCGCAACTTCCGCGGGCGGCAGGGCGTGGGGTCGCGCACCCACCTCATGTCCCCCGCCATGGTCGCGGCGGCGGCGGTGACGGGGCACCTGACGGACGTGCGCCCGATGCTCGCGGGCCGCGCCTGATGCGCCCCTTCGCGACGCTCACCGCCGTGGCCGTGCCCCTGCCGCTGGCCGGCGTGGACACCGACCAGATCATCCCCGCCCGCTTCATGAAGCGCACCCGGGCCGAGGGCTACGGCGACGCCCTGCTGCACGACCTGCGGCGCGACGCGGGGGGCGCGCTCCGGCCCGAGCTCGCGCTGAACGACCCGGCGCGCGCGGGCGCCCGCATCCTCGTCGCCCGCCGCAACTTCGGCGGCGGCTCGTCGCGGGAGGCGGCGGTCTACGCCCTCGCCGACGCGGGGTTCGACTGCGTGATCGCCCCGTCCTTCGGCGACATCTTCTCCGCCAACGCCGTGAACAACTTCGTCCTGCCGGCGCTGGTGGAGGAAGCGGAGGCCGAACGCCTGCTGGGGCTGCTGGAAGGCGGCCTGCGGGAGATGACGGTGGACCTGACCGCGCGCGAGATCGCCGCCGGCGCGGACCGCATTCCTTTCGCCGTGCGCGACGACTGGCGCACGAAGCTGCTGAACGGCTGGGACGACCTGGACGAGACGCTGAGCCACGCGGACGCCGTCCGCGCCTTCGGGGAACGCCGCGCGCGGGCGGCGCCGTGGAGCCTGCCTACCAGTTCTTCCGGGTAAGCCACCAGCCGAGGAGCGCCGCGCCCGCGAGGGGCATGATCGCCGCGATGACGAGGGTGATCGGGTCGCCGGTCATTTCCTGGACCTCCCGAGGGCGCGCCTCGCAATTAGGTGGAGGCCCCCGCCGACGCAAGTAAAACCGGCACCCGCCAGCACCGCCAGCGGCCGGGAGACGCCCACCACGCCCGACCCGTGGATCAGCGCCGCCACGGGCGTCACCGGACCGATCAGGATCGTCCCGCTCGCGAGCGTGTTGAGCCACGTCGCCGTCAGCTTGGTCCGCTCGTCCTCCGGGTTCACGGCAGCTTCGTCGTCCCCGCCGCCCGCACGATCCCGCGCGACGACATCGCTTGCCGCGACGCCTTCTCCGCGATGCCGGAGATGCCCTCGCGCCGCGCCAGTTCGGCCCAGACCTCCTCCGGCCGGATGCCCGCGTCCACCCACACGACGATGAGGTGATACAGAAGGTCCGCGCTCTCCCCCACCGTCGCGTCGCGGTTGCCCAGCGTCGCCTCGATGACGCACTCCACCGCCTCCTCCCCGAGCTTCTGGGTGACCTTCGGCGTGCCGCGCGCGAGGAGGCGGGCGGAATGGGAGGTGTGGGTGTCGCCGGCCGCCCGCCGGTCCTCCACGGTGCGCCAGAGCCGGTCCAGCACGTCGGGCGTGCCGGCGGTGGCGAGGGCGGCGTCGAGGGGCGCGAGGTGCCGCGCCTCGGCGGCCCGGACGCGCTTGGGGATTCGGGCGGGACCGGCGGGCGCGTCCGCCAGCGCCGCCGGCAGAGGCAGGCGCTTCGACGCCTTCTTCGCCGCCGCCTTCTTCGCCGCCGTCTTCTTCACCGCGGCCGGCTTCGCCACGCCCTCCGGTGCGCCCGGCTTCGGGGGCTTGCCCTTGCCCTTCGCGTGCTTTGCCATCCCCTCGCCCTCCCTCGGCGCCCCGGCCTTCAACCGGTGGCGGGCCGCACCGGCAGCCCCGCGGCCGAGAGGGCCGCCTTCGCCTCCCCGATGCGGAACCGGCCGTAGTGGAACACGCTCGCCGCCAGCAACCCCGTCGCCCCGGCCCGCGCGCCCTCCGCGAAGTGGTCGAGCGAGCCGACGCCGCCGGAGGCGACGATGGGAAGCCGCACCGCCGCCCGCACCGCGCGCAGCAGGTCGAGGTCGAAGCCCTCCCCCGTGCCGTCCCGGTCCATCGAGGTGACGAGGAGTTCCCCCGCGCCGAGTGCCGCGACGCGGCGCGCCCAGTCCACCGCGTCCACCCCCGTCGCGCGGCGGCCGCCGTGGGTGAAGACCTCCCAGGCGCCATCCGCGACCCGCCGCGCATCCACCGCCACGACGATGGCCTGTGACCCGAAGGCCTCCGCCACCCGACGCACGAGGTCCGGCTCCGCCAGCGCCGCGGAGTTGATGGAGACCTTGTCGGCTCCCGCCAGCAGCAGCGCTCGCACGTCCGCCACGCTCCGCACGCCGCCGCCCACCGTCAGCGGGATGAACACCTCCGCCGCCGTGCGCGACACCACGTCGAGCATCGTCCCCCGGCCCTCGTGGGAGGCGGAGATGTCGAGGAAGGTGATCTCGTCCGCGCCCTCGCGGTCGTAGGCGCGCGCCTGCTCCACGGGATCGCCGGCGTCGCGGAGGGCGACGAAGTTCACCCCCTTCACGACCCGGCCATCCTTCACGTCGAGGCAGGGGATGACGCGGAGGGCCAGCATGTCGCGCGGGCGATGCGCCCGGGGACGGGTGGGGTCAAGGTCCGCCGGGGGACTCGACGATCGCGTGACGGCCCGCCGTCACTCCGGCCGGATGTTCGCCTCGCGGATGAGGCGGCCCCACATCACCGTCTCCTCCGCCAGCACGCGGGACAGGTAGGCGGCATCGCCCGTCTGGATCGTCACGCCCTGGTCCGCCATCCGCGCCCGCACCGCGGGGTCGTCGGTCGCCGCCGTCAGCGCCGCCGACAGCCGCGCCACCACCGGCGCGGGGGTTCCGACCGGCGCGAACAGGCCCTGCCAGAACACCGCGTCGAACCCCGGCAGCGCATCGGCCACCGGCGGCACGTCCGGCAGCAGCGCCAGCCGGTCGAGGCCGGAGACGGCGATGGCGCGCGTCGCCCCTTCCCGCACCGCCGGGATCGCCTCCAGCGCCGCCTGGAACATCGCCCCGATCCGGCCCTGGCGCAGGTCCACGAGCGCCGGGGCGCCGCCGCGGTAGGGCACGTGCGTCACGTCGATCCCCGCCCGGTTCCGCAGCAGTTCGAGCGCGAGGTGGTTCACCGCGCCGGTCCCGGACGACCCGAAGTTCAGCACCCCGGGGTTCGCCTTCGCCCAGGCCACCAGCCCCGCCACGTCCCGCACCGGCAGCGACGGGTGGACGTGCAGCACGAAGGCCGAGCGGTAGGCGAAGCCGATCGGCAGCAGTTCCACCCGCGGGTCGCGCGGCGTCAGGTTCGGCTGCAGCGCCGGGTTGATGGCAAGCGAGGAGGCCCCCATCAGCAGCACGTAGCCGTCCGGCCGCGCCCCCGCGACCGCGGTGGAGGCGACGGCGGTGGCCCCGCCCGTCCGGTTCTCCACCACGATGGCCTGTCCCAGGTCGCGGGACATCCGCTCCGCGATCACCCGCGTCGTCAGGTCCGTCAGCCCACCCGGCGCGTAGCCGGTCACCATGGTGATGGGCCGGACCGGGTAGCCCTCCTGCCCCCGCGCACCCGATGCCGGGACGAGGGGGGCGAGCGCGGCGGCGCCCAGCACGGCGCGGCGGGTCGGGGTCATCGGGCGGTCCTCGGTGCGGGTCTTGCTTGTCGGCCGGACGGCGCGCGGCGTCGCGCACGACCTCTCGGGGCCGATCCTGCGGGGCCGGGGCGCGCCGGCGCAAGCGAAGCGTCACGGGACCCTCCCTTCGCGGGGCGCCCCGTCTCGGCTAGGACATGGGAGACCAGACGGGGCGGCCATGCTGGAAATCCGGAACCTCACGCGCCGATTCGGCACCCGCGCCGCGGTGGACGGCGTGTCCCTCGTCATCCCCGACGGCCAGATGGTCGGGGTCATCGGCCGCTCCGGCGCCGGCAAGTCCACCCTGCTCCGCACCATCAACCGCCTGACCGAACCCTCCGAGGGCACGATCCTGCACGACGGCGTGGACGTCACCGCGCTGCGCGGCAAGGCGCTGCGGGACTGGCGCACCCGCTGCGCCATGATCTTCCAGCAGTTCAACCTCGTGCAGCGCCTCGACGTGCTGACGAACGTGCTGGTCGGCCGCCTGAACCACCGGCCCGGTCCCCTCGGCACCCTCACCTCCCTCTTCCTCCGCTTCTCCCCGGAGGAGCGGGCGATGGCGCTGACGGCGCTCGCCCGCTTCGACCTCGCGGAGCAGGCGCTGCAACGCGCCGACACCCTCTCCGGCGGCCAGCAGCAGCGCGTCGCCATCGCCCGCGCCCTGCTCCAGGAGCCGAGCCTCATCCTCGCCGACGAGCCGATCGCCTCGCTCGATCCCCGCAACGCCGGGGTGGTGATGGACGCGCTGCGCGACGTGAACCGGGGGGACGGGCTGACGGTGCTGGTGAACCTGCACCACCTCGACACCGCCCGCCGCACCTGCGACCGCATCGTCGCCATGTCCTCCGGCAAGGTGGTGTTCGACGGCGCGCCCGCGGCGCTCACCGCCGACCGCGTGCGGGACATCTACGGCGTGACGGAGGAGCAGTTCGAGGCCGAGGCGGACGCCGCCGTGCAGGAGGTCCGCGCCGCCGTGGTGGCGTGAGGGCGGCGCCCTACCGACCCCGCTTCTCCTCCGTCCACGCGCTCCCCGCCAGCGCATCCAGCCGCACCTCGGCCCCCAGCCCCTCCACGAAGGCCACGCCCTGGTCGGGGTAGAGGCACACCTCGTGCGGCATCCGGTTGCCGAAGGCCCAGATCACGAGAGGCTCCGTCCCCGTGTTCTCGTAGCAATGCAGGTCCGGGTCGCCCGGCAGGTAGAGCGCGGCGTCCCCCGGCCCCACCGGCACCCGCTCCTCCCCGTGGTGCAGCACCCCCGTGCCGGACATGATGACCAGGATCTCCTCCTGGAACACGTGCCGGTGGCGGCGGGACGATCGGTCCCCCGGCGCCACCATCTGGATCAGGATGCCGATGTCGCGGGAGCCGAGGTTGCGCCCGATGTCCGTCATCGTCCCGCGGATCGGCGGCTCGAAGGCGTAGTCGAAGGGCTGGATGTCCCGGATGTTGAGCGTGCGGGGCGGCATGGGGGCGGTCCTTCGCGAGGGGCGCGCGACCTGGATAGGCCATCAAGGCCGGCCCGTCAGGGCGCGGCCACCGTCACCAATCCTTCATCCAAACGCCGCGGTCCTGCGATGCGCCGCCCTTAGCCGGACGCCATCCGCGCTCATCGCGCGACCGGAGTCCTCGATGCCCGCCCGCCGTCACCTCCTCGGCCTCGCCGCCGGCCTGCCCCTGCTGTCCGCCGCCCTTCTCTCCAAGGCGGCCCGTGCGCAGGCCTCCGACGCCCCCGTCGCCATGCCCGCCCCCGGCCGCCGCCCCTGGGCCGACGCCATCCCCACCCTCCGCCTCGGCCTGCTGGGCGGCGAGAACGAGAGCGACCGGATGGGCCGCTACGAGGCCTATCGCGGCCTGCTGGAGCGCACCTTCGGCATCTCCGTCCGCCTCTTCCCCGCCGCCGACTACGCCGGCGTGATGCAGGCCTTCTCCGCCCGCCAGATCGAGGGGGCGTCCATGGGCGCCTCCGGCTACGCCGGCGCCTGGCTCGACACCAACGGCGGCGTCGAGCCGCTCTTCGTGGCCCGCGAATCCGACGGCGGCATCTCCTACGTCTCCGTCCTCGTCGTCCGCAGCGATTCCGGCATCACGGACATGGCGGGGATGCGCGGCAAGGCGCTCGCCTGGGCCGACCCCAACTCCACCTCCGGCTACCTCGTCCCGCGCTCCGAACTCCGCGCGGGCGGGCTGAACCTCGACACCTACTTCTCCCGCACCGGCTTCGGCGGCGGGCACGAGCAGGCGGTCGTCGCCGTCCTCCAGCGCCAGTACGACGGCGCCGTCACCTGGGCCTCCGGCCAGGGCGAGGTCTCCCAGGGCTTCACCCGCGGCAACCTGCGGGCGATGGTGGACAAGGGCATGCTCAACATGCGGGACCTGCGGATCATCTGGACCTCGCGCCCCATCCTCAACGGCCCGATGACGGTGCGCGCCGACCTGCCGGACGCCTTCAAGGCGGATTTCGCGCAGTTCCACCTCGCGCTCGCCTCCTCCCACAAGGAGATCTACGACCAGATCGAGCGCGGCGGCGGACGCGGCTACGCCCGCGTGACCCACGCCCAGTTCGAGCCGATCGTGCAGCTGCGCCGCGAGGAGGCCGCCGAGCGCCGCCGCCGGTCCTGACGTCTTGAAGGCGGTGGCCGCCGTTCAGCGGGTCATCGCCGCCAGCGCCTCCCCCAGCCCGGCGCGCCACGCGGCCTCGACGATCGTGTCGTGCGTCGCGCCGGGCACCCCGACGAACCGCGCCGGCACGCCGCGCGCGGCCAGCGCCGCGGCGTAGGGCTCCGCGACCGCGGGCGGCGAACCGGTGTCCGCCGTGCCGGTCATCAGCAGCACCGCCGGCCGCGCCCCGCCCGCCGCCACGCGCGCCGTCGCGCCCCGGCAGGAACAGGCCAGCAGCACCGCACCGTCCAGCACGCCGGGATGCCCTTCCAGCACCCCGACGATCGCGTTCGCCCCGCCGGAATGCCCGATCGCCACCACCCGCCGCGCCCCCGTCCGCGCCCGCAGCGCCGCGATGGCCCCGGCGATGGCGGGCACCGTCCCGGCCCCGCGCCGCTCCCCGTCGCTCGGCCCCGAATCGTCCGCGTAGCCCGGCCGCGTCAGCGCCACCGCCGCGACGCCGGGCACCGAGGCGACGACCCGCCGCGCGACGATCTGGTGGTAGGTCACCGGCCCCGGCGGCACGTCCCCGTGCAGGACGACGACGAGCGCGTCGGCCCGCGCCGGGCCGAAGCCGCGTTGCGCGAGGCAGGCGCCGGACGCGCCGCAGACCCGCCCCGCACCCCCTGCCGTGCGGGACGCGCCGCCCGTCGCCGCGTCCCGCCCCTCGGCGCAGGTTGCCGCCAGGAGGAGCGACAGGATCGCGACGACGCGCGCCGGGCCCCTCACGCCCGCGACCGCATCCGCCCGCACCGCACCATCCCGCGTCATCGGCACCACCTACGCCATCGCCGCCGGCGTTGGCCATCGCGGGATGCCGGGCCGCTCACCGCTGTCCGGCCGGACATGGAGCGCGTGCCCGGGCGGGAACACCGCTTCGAGAGGTGACCCGGCCCCGGTGGCGCGTCAGACCACCTCCGTCCACTCCGCGGGGATGAGGCCGTAGCGCGCCCCGTCCTTCGTCACGGTCCCGTTCGCCGGGAACGGCCAGTGATACCCGACGGTGCGGAGACGGTCCGCCGCGGCGCGGTCGAGGAGCCGGCGGCGGGAGGTCGCCGCCATCGGCCCGTCCATGTCCACGATCGCGTGCCAGTCGGGGTGCGGCAGGGCGAGTTCGGGACGCCCCGCGACGTCGCCGAGCACGAGGAGCGAGGCCGCGCCGTCGGTCACGAGGTAGGCGGTGTGGCCGGGCGTGTGCCCGTGCGTGGCGATGGACCGGATGCCCGGCGCGACCTCGACGTCGTCCCCGATCCGGCGGGTGCGGGCGGCGTAGGGCGCGAGGCGCCGCCGCGCGTTGGCGAAGGCCGGTCGCTGGGGCTCCGGCGCGCGCGACATCGCGCCGTCATCCGTCCAGAACGCCCATTCCGCCTCCGGCACCACCACCTCGGCGTTCGGGAACGCCGCGGCGCCCTCGCGCGTCGTCAGGCCGTTGACGTGGTCCGGGTGGAGATGGGTGAGGACGACGGTCGAGACCCGGAACGGGTCGAGGCCCGCGGCGCGCATGTTGGCGGACAGGCTGCCCGATTGCGGGGTGAGCCCCCCGCCGGTCCCGGCGTCGAACGCCACCAGGCCGGCCGGCGTCTCCAGGAAGGTCACGTTGAACGGCACCCGCGCCGCGGCGGGGTCCTGCCCGCCGGCGCGGAGCGCGGCCTCGACCTCCGCGCGCGGGGCGTTGCGGATGAAGCGTTCCCCGGCGTCGGGGAAGACGAGGAAGCCGTCATGCACGACCGTCGCGAGGAGCCCGCCGACGCGGAACCGGTAGAAGCCCGGCGCCTGCGCGACGGGGGCGGGGCCTTGCGCCACGGCCTGTCGCGCGCGGAGAAGGGCCGGCGCGACGAGGGCGGCGGTGGCGCCGAGAAGGATGCAGCGACGGCCCATGGGGCCCGTCCCCGGATGCGATGGCGTCATGCCGGCCCCCCCTGCGGGGCGGCGGGGATGGAGTTCCGCAATTCGTAGAGGACCGGCGCGAAGCCGTCCGCGACCCGCGCGGCCTCGCCGATCCGGGCCGCGACGCCGGGGAACTCCCGCGCCGCCGCGATCGCCTCGCGGCTCCGCCACTGCGCGTAGTTCACGACCGCGGTGCGATCGAGGCTCACGTGGAGGTTGGCGGAGACGAAGCCGGGGACGTGCCGCAGCGTCTCTTCCGTCGCGCGCGCGAGGAGGTCCAGCAGCGCGTCGGCGCGGTCCGGGGCGACGGCGTAGGTGTTGATGATCGTGACGTGGCCCGCGCCCGGGTCGAGGATCGTCGGGGGCGTCGCGCGATCGGCGGTCACGCGCCCTCCTCCCCATGCCCGGTGTTGGCCGGGAACCCGCCCTCGAAGGCCAGTTCGCGCAGCGGCCGGCGGTCGCTCGGCGCTTCCCGCGCCCGCAGCCCCTCCGGCAGCGTCGCCGGGGCGCCGCGGCGACCGATCGCGTAGGCCGCCTCCACCCGGTGCCCCACCGGCACGTTCAGGTCCGCGAAGGCCCGGTCCATGTCGAAGCCGACCATCCCGTGCACGAACCAGCCCATGTGGTTGGCCTGGAGCGCGAGGTAGCCCGACGCCGCGCCGGCATCGAGCGAGTGGGAGTGCGACGGCACGTCCTTCTCCGCCCCCGGCGGGCGCATGAGCGAGTTGGAAACGAGGACGATCAGCGCCGCCGCGTCCTTCGCCCAGCCCCGGTTGAA
>CAXVWQ010000125.1:0-8927 GCA_964263755.1 Roseomonas sp.
GGTGGACGCGCTCGTCACGATCGCCAGCGGCTACGTGGACTACGGTGAACCCCTTCCCCGCCCCGGCGCCGCCCGCGGCCGCCCCCTCGTCGCGGTTCCCGCGCTGGAGGCCGCCAAGCTGGCCCTGCACGAGGCGATGGTGGAGCGGGGGGTCACGAACGTGGACCTCGCGCGCGACATGGGCCTCGACGAGAGGGCGGTCCGCCGTCTCCGCGATCCCCTGCACCGCTCCCACATCGCCCAGGTCGAGGCCGCCCTGCGGCGCCTCGGCCGCCGCGTCGTCCTCGACGTCGTGGAGGCCTAACCCGCCGCCCGCGCCTCGCCGCGCCAGTGGTCCAGCACCCGCGACAGCGTTTCCTCGAACGGCACGCGCGGCGCCCAGCCCAGCGCGTCCCGGATGCGGGCGGAGGACATCTCCGCGCGGATGAGGTCCACCGGCCGCAGCGCGTCCTGCCGCGTTTCGATCCGTGCCGCCACGCCCGCGAGGCGGAGCAGGTCGGCCAGGATGGCCCCCACCTCCCGCGACGTGCCGGAGGAGACGTTGAACGCCGCCCCCGGCTCCAGCCGGTCCGCCGCCGCCAGGGCGGTGGCGTAGGCCGCGCAGACGTCGCGCACGTCGAGGAAGTCGCGGTGGCGGTCCAGCGCGCCGGTGCGGATCACCGGCTCCTGCTTCCCCACCTCGATCAGCGCGACCTGCTTCGCGAAGGCGGGAAGGACGAAGCGGTCCGTGTGCCCCGGCCCCGTGTGGTTCGCCGGCCGCATCCGGATCACCCGCAGGCCGCGCAGCGCCATCTCCCCCAGCGCCACGTCCGCCGCGGCCTTGGAGGCGGCGTAGGGGTTGGCGGGCCGGAACGGCGCGTCCTCGTCCAGCGGCTCCGCGGCCTTGAAGGAGAGGCCGTAGGCCTCGGCGGAGGAGGCGTGGAGCATCACCGCGGACGGCGCCTCCGCGAGGATCGCGGCGGCGAGCGCCCGCGTGCCGTCCACGTTGGCGCGCCACACCGCGTCCGGGTCCGCGAAGCTGTCGGACACGGCGGAGAGGGCGGCGAGGTGGATCACCGCGTCCGGCGCCGTGTCCCGCACGATGGCGCGCGTGCCCGCGGCGTCGAACAGGTCGAAGGGCACCGCTTCGTCGGCCCCCGCGGGCGTCTCGTCGCGCGCGCCGGCGATGAGGCGCGCCGCCGGGAAGGCCGCGCGCATCGCCGCGAGCATCGGGCCGCCGACGAAGCCCGCGGCGCCCGTGACGAGGATGCGGCGGGGGACGAAGCCGGGTCCGCCCGGGGCACTCACGTCGGGGCACTCACGCCGCGGTCGCCTCGCTCCTCGCCCGACCCGCCATGCGCGCGCGATGGCGGGCGAGGTCGGCCTCCACCATCTCCGTCACCATCGCCTCCAGCGAGGTCTCCGCCGCCCAGCCGAGCTTCGCCTTGGCCTTGGAGGCGTCGCCCAGCAGCACGTCCACCTCGGCCGGGCGCAGGAAGGCGGGGTCCACCGACACGTGATCCTCGTAGTTCAGCCCAACATGGGCGAAGGCGAGGCGGCAGAAGTCGCGCACCGTCGTCGTGCGGCCGGTCGCCACGACGTAGTCGTCCGCCGCGTCCTGCTGCAGCATGAGCCACATGGCCTTCACGTAGTCCCGCGCGTGGCCCCAGTCCCGCTTGGCGTCGAGGTTTCCCATCGGCAGCGACGAGGCCAGCCCGAGCTTGATGCGGGCGGCGCCGTCCGTGACCTTGCGGGTGACGAACTCGATGCCGCGCAGCGGGCTCTCGTGGTTGAACAGGATGCCGGAGGAGGCGTGGAGGCCGAAGGATTCGCGGTAGTTCACCGTCATCCAGTGCGCGAACAGCTTGGCGGCGGCGTAGGGGGAGCGGGGGTAGAAGGGCGTCGTCTCGCTCTGCACCGGCTCCTGGATCAGGCCGTACATCTCGCTCGACGACGCCTGGTAGAAGCGCGCTTCCGGGGCGTCCAGACGCACCGCCTCCAGCAGGTTCGCGGCGCCCATGCCGGTGACCTGCCCCGTCAGCAGCGGCTGGCCCCAGGACGACTTCACGAAGGACTGGGCGCCGAGGTTGTAGACCTCGTCCGGCCGGACGTCGCGGATGGCGCGCATGAGGGAGGAGAGGTCGGTCAGGTTGGCATCGACGAGCCGGACCCCGTCGCCGATGCCGAGCCAGCGGAGGCGTTCGCCGACGAGTTCGGCGGAGGCGGAGCGGCGGAGCAGACCGTGGACCTCGTAGCCCTTCCCGAGGAGGAGTTGCGCGAGGTAGGCGCCGTCCTGCCCGGTGATGCCCGTGACGAGGGCGCGCTTGCTCATGCTCTGGTCCCGAGATCCGCTGCGGCGGCCCCTGTAGTCCGGGCGGGGAGGGGGGGCAACCGGGCCACCCTCAGCCCATCGCCAGCATCCACAGCGCCATGGCCACCATCATGAGGTTCTCCGTGAGCGACAGGGCACCGAGCGGCACCCGGCTGTCGCCGCCGACGCAGGCGCAGCGCAATTCCCGTCGGTCCACGTAGACGGCCTTGATGACGGAGGCCGCGCCGACCGTGCCGATGAACAGGGCGACGGGGGCGGAGAGCCACGCCAGGACGCCCGCCGTCATCAGCGCGCCCGCGCCGAGTTCGGCGAAGGGGTAGGCCTTCGCGTAGGGAACCCAGCGGCGGGCGAGGAGGTCGTAGCCGAGGAACATCGTCGCGAAGCGGTCGAGGTCCATCAGCTTCAGCAGCGCCAGGACCATCATGGAGAGAGAGACGAACCACTCCCCCGCGCGCACCGTCAGCGGCGTGCCGAAGGCGGCGAGGCTCAGCGCGAGGGCCATGAGGGCGGTGACGGCGAAGACCGCCATCACCGGGGCGTAGGTCGTCGCCTTCGGATCGCCCACCGGCAGGCCGAAATGGCGGCGCAGGTCGTCGTGCCCGCCGATCCGGGCGCCGCCGATGAAGGCCTGGGGCGTCGTGCGGACGTCGTGCGCCGCCTTGAACGCCTCCGTCTCCGCGCGGGAGCGGAGGAGGCGATCCTCCACCGCGTAGCCCCGCGACCGCAGCAGCGCCCTCGCCTTCAGGCCGTGGGGACAGAGGTGGCCGTCCTCGAAGCCCATCCGGTAGAGGATGGCGGCCTTCGCGGTGGGCTGGGTGGTGCTGCGTGTCATGCCGTCGGGCATCGTGGCGGGCCCCGTGTGCGTCGTGCGTCCCGGCCCATCTGGGGTCGGGCGCGCCGCGATTGCACCGGGGCGCGGCGGAGGACGGCGCATCACCCCCGAGGATCTCGCGGCCCGGCACCCCCGGCTGTATCACCTGACGGCGCCGGACGCGCTGCCGGGGATCCTGCGGCACGGGCTGCTCCCGACCTCCCGCCTCCTGGACCTGTTCGAGGTGCCGGAACCGGCGCGCGCCGCCATCGAACGGCGGCGCCGGCCGGCGGGCGTGCCGATCGCGCATCCCGTCCACGGCACGGCGACCATCACCGACAACCTGCCGCTGAGCGAGGCGGCGCTCGCCGCATGCCTCGATGACGGGATGACCCCGGCCGACTGGCTGCTGACGCTGAACGCCCGCACGTTCTTCTGGGCGGAGGAATCCGACCTGGCGGGGCTGCTGAACGCGCGGCTGAACCGGGGGCGGGCGCGGCTGGTGCTGGTGCTCGACACGCTGTCCCTCACGCGGGCCTGCGCCGGGCGGGTGGAGATCGCGCCGATCAACACGGGGGCGACGATCCGCAAGGCCGCGCGGCGCGGGCGGGCCACCTTCACGCCGCTCGGCGCATACCCCCACGAGGAGTGGCGACGGCTGCGGGGCGGGCGGGACCGGGTGCGGGAGGTGACGGTGATCGGCGGGGTGGAGCGGGTCGGGGACCACCTCGTCCGGCGATACGTCGCGAACGGGGCGGGCTGACGGGCGGCGCGGGGCGACCGCCCGCACCGCCCCCCGGCCGCCCCGGGACCGACGGTCAGTAGCGGCGGTAGCCGCCCCGTCCGCCCACCCAGACCCGCCGGCACACGTTGCGGGACACCCGCACCGGGCGGCCGAAGCGGTCGTAGCGGTCCACGTAGACGGGGCGGCAGCGGGTGACGTAGCGCACCTCCTCCAGGGGCGAGGCTTCCTGGATCGCCGCGCCGAGCATCGGGGCGGCGGAGGGCGGGGCGGCCTGGGCGGCGCCGGCGGCACCGAGGCCGAGCGCCGCGACGAGGGCGGTGCGGGCGAAGCGGGTCATGGTTCTTTGTTCTCTCCTGGCCTGGGTCGGCACGCCGGTCGTGTCGCGACGGGGGCATAGCGCGGGCCGAAACGGGCGGTTCCATGGCGCGATGCGGCCTTCCGCGTGGCCCGGGCTTTGACCCCGGACTTTGACCCCGGGCTTTGACAGGCGCGTGAGCGGGACGGCAATCCCCCGCCCATGCCATCCCCCCCGCCGCTGCCGAGCTTCGCCGAGGCCCTCCGGGTGTGGTGGCGGATCGGCCTCCTCTCCTTCGGCGGCCCGGCGGGGCAGATCGCCCTGCTGCATCGGGCGGTGGTGGAGGAGCGGCGCTGGGTGGGGGAGGCGCGGTTCCTCCGGGCGCTGAACTTCGTGACGCTGCTGCCGGGACCGGAGGCGCAGCAGCTCGCCACCTACCTCGGCTGGCTCATGCACGGGGTGCGGGGCGGCGTGGCGGCGGGGGTGCTGTTCGTGCTGCCGGGCGCGGCGGTGATGCTCGCCCTCTCCGTGCTGCACGCCACCCTCGGCGGGGTGCCGGCGGTGGCGGCGCTCTTCTTCGGGCTGGGCTGCGCGGTGCTGGTGATCGTGGCGGAGGCGTTGCTGCGGGTGGCGCGGCGGGCGCTGCGCGGGCCGGTGCCCTGGGGCGTGGCGGGGGCGGCCTTCGCGGCGCTGTTCCTGTTCGGGGTGCCCTTCCCCGCGGTGGTGCTGGGGGCGGGGGTGCTGGGGTTCCTCCGGCCCGACGCCTTCGCGGCCGGCGGGCACGGGGCGGCGACGGGGGACGCGCCGGCGCTGCTGGACGCGGTGCTGGCGGCCGACCCGGACCGGCCGCGTCGGATGGGCGCGTCGGCGCGACGGGCCGGTCTTGTGGCGGTGGCCCTGTTCCTCCTCCCGGTGCTGGCCCTGGCCGCGACCGGCGGACGCTACGGGGAGATCGCGACCTTCTTCGCCAAGCTCGCGGTGGTGACCTTCGGGGGCGCCTACGCGGTGCTCGCCTACGTCGCGCAGGACGCCGCCGGCGCCTACGGCTGGCTGTCCGCCGAGGAGATGCTCGTCGGCCTCGGGCTGGCCGAGACGACGCCGGGGCCCCTCGTCCTCGTCCTCCAGTTCGTCGGCTTCCTCGCGGGGTTCCGCGCGCCGGACGGGCCGTCCGGGCTGCCTGGCGGCGTCCTCGCCTCCGCCCTCGTGCTCTGGGTCACCTTCCTGCCCTGCTTCGCCTTCGTCTTCCTCGGCGCGCCGGTGATGGAACGGGTGGCGGGGAACCGCGCGCTCTCCGGCGCGCTGGCGGCGATCACGGCCGCCGTGGTGGGGGTGATCGCCAACCTCGCCCTGTGGTTCGGCCTGCGTGTGCTGTTCCGGGCGGTCGGCATGGCGGAGTGGGGGCCGCTGCGCGTCCCGGTGCCGGTCCCCGGAAGCCTGGACGTGCAGGCCCTCGCGGTGACGGCGGTGGCGGCGGTGCTGCTGTTCCGCGTGCGGCTCGGGGTGCTGCCGACGCTCGCGGTCGCGGCGGGCGTGGGGGCGGCGCTGCGGCTGGGGCTGGGATGATGCCGCGGCCGGGGCCGGCACCCGGCGCGGCGGCGCTTCCGTCCGGCCGGGACGCGTGGCAGGTTCGCGCGCCATGCAGAGCCATCCCCCGGTCCTCCTCCTCCTCGTCGCCCTCGCCGCCTGTTCCGGCCCCGATGGCGGCGACCGCGGCGGCGCGCCGGCCCTGACCCGGGCGGCGGAGACACCCGCCACGCCCGCCGCGTCCCCCGGGACGCCCCAGCCCGCGCCCGTCTCGCGCCTCCCCACCGCGGAGCGGCAGGCGGCGGAGCGGCAGCGGCCGGGCGGCGCCGCGATCGGCACGAGCGGCGGCCAGGGCACCCGGTCGCGGTTCAGCCGCCAGGACCGCTAGGACTTGTCCCCCCGGGGGTGATCCGCTAGACGCCCGCCTCCCCTGCCGGGCGCGAGGCATTGCGCGCGGCTATGCCCCATTTCCGCCGTCGCATCCCGTGCCGGCACCGGGGCTGAGCATCCGAAGGGATCCCGATGCCATTGTATGAGACCGTGCTGATCGCACGGAACGACCTGACGCAGGCGCAGGTCGAGGCCATCGCCGACCAGGTGGGCGAGATCGTGGGCGGCGCCGGCGGCGAGATCCGCAAGCGCGAGTACTGGGGCCTCCGCGGCCTCGCCTACAAGATCAAGAAGAACCGCAAGGCGCATTACATGCTCCTCGGGATCGACTGCACGCCGGCCGCCGAGAAGGAGACGACGCGCCAGCTGGGCCTGCACGAGGACGTGCTGCGCCACATGACGCTGCGCGTCGAGGAGATCGACGTCGAGGCGCCGTCCGCCATCCTCGCGAAGCGCGGCGACGACCGGGAGCGCGGCTTCCGCGGCCCGCGTCCGGCCGGCCGCTTCTCCTCCGGCCGCGGCCGGGAGCGGGGCGACGACCGCGAGGAGTTCCGCGCCCGCTCGCGCGACGATTCCGACCCCATGGGCGACGAGGGCTGAGCCATGTCCGAGACCGCAGCCGACCTGTCGCCCGCCGGGCGCCGCACCGCCGTCGGGGCTCGCCGCCCCTTCTACCGCCGCCGCAAGTCCTGCCCCTTCTCCGGCCCGAACGCGCCGAAGATCGACTACAAGGACGTGCGCCTCCTCTCCCGCTTCCTGAGCGAGCGCGGCAAGATCGTGCCGAGCCGCATCACCGCGGTCTCCGCCACGAAGCAGCGGGAACTGGCGAACGCGATCAAGCGCGCCCGCTTCCTCGCGCTGCTGCCCTACGTCATCAACGACTGACCGGGAGAGCGTAGATCATGATCGAACTCATCCTGATGCAGCGGGTCGAGCACCTCGGCCAGATGGGCGACACGGTGAAGGTGAAGCCGGGCTACGCGCGCAACTTCCTCCTGCCGAAGGGCAAGGCGATGCGCGCGAGCAAGGACAACCTCGCGCGCTTCGAGGCGCAGCGGGCGCAGCTGGAGGCGCAGAACCTCAAGCGGCGTGAGGAGGCGCTGCTGGTGGCGGAGCGCATGGAGGGCCTCGCGGTCGTCCTCATCCGGGCCGCCGGCGAGAGCGGGGCGCTCTACGGCTCCGTCTCCCCGCGCGACATCGCCGACGCCTGCGCCGAGGCCGGCCTGACCCTGTCGCGCGAGCAGGTGATGCTGGCGCAGCCGATCAAGACGCTCGGCGTGACGAGCGTCCGCGTGGCGCTGCACCCCGAGGTGGACCTGCCGGTGACGGTGAACGTCGCCCGCTCCTACGAGGAGGCGGACAAGCAGGCCCGCGGCGAGGACCTGCGCGCCGAGACGGAGGCGGAGGAGGCGAGCCTGGAGGCCGAGTTGGCCGCCGAGCTGTCCGAACTGGGGATGGCGCGGAACTGAACCGAACGGGCCCCGGTCCACGAAGGGCCGGGGTCCCCGCCACGACGGCGCCGACCCCGCCTCATACCGGCGTGCGCTTCTCCTGACCGTTTCGGAGGGTGCGCCTATTGGCCGGAGGAAGGGCTTTGCCCTCCCTCCGGACCTCCCACCCACCAGGACCCAGCGGGCCCTTGTATCTTGGCGGGTGCGCTTGGGAGACTGGGCGTGCGTCCGGCATCCCGTTGGCCCTGTGGGTTTCGAGCCCGTGGTCCAGCCCGGGGGCCGGGCGCGTCATTCACCGCAGCCCGGACAGTCGCCCGGGGCGCACTCCCTTGCCGCGGCGAGGGCGGGCGACCCCGCATCGCAAGGACGGGACGGCCAGGGGCACGCTCATGGACGGCAAGGGTCCGCTCTACGTTGGCATCGACATCGCCAAGGCGCGGTTCGATGCGCACTTTCATTGGCCAGAGGAGGCCGGCGCCGGGACGAGGGCGGGCCGGCGATCGGCCCGGCTGTCCCTGCCCTGCAACCCGCAGGGCTATGACAAGCTGCTGGCCCGCCTGCGCGAGGCGCCTCCCGAGCGGATCGTGCTCGAGGCCACCGGCGGCTTCGAGGCGACGCTGCTGGCGCTCCTGCACGAGGCGGGGATGCCGGTGGTGGCCGTCAACCCGCGCCAGGCACGGGACTTCGCCCGGGCCCTCGGCCGGCTCGCCAAGACGGACGCGATCGATGCCGAGGGGCTGGCGCTGTTCGCCGAGCGGGTCCGCCCGGAACTCCGGCCGCTGCCGGACGCGGCCACCCGCGAACTGGCCGAGGTCGTCGCCCGCCGGCGCCAGCTCGTCGAGATGATCAAGGCCGAGGGAGGACGCCTTCCCCTCGCGCGCGGCCCGAAGGTCCGGACCCGCATCGAGGCCCACCTCGCCTGGCTGCGCGAGGAACTCGCGGGCACGGATGACGAACTCGCCGGGCTGGTGCGCATCGTCCCCGCCTGGGACGAGCGGGCCAGGCTCCTGGAGAGCGTCCCCGGCGTCGGCCCCACCACCGCCCGCGTGCTGCTGGCCGAGTTGCCCGAACTCGGCATGCTCGACCGGCGCCGCATCGCATCCCTCGTCGGCGTCGCGCCGATGAACCGCGACAGCGGCACCCTGCGGGGCACCCGCCGCATCCGCGGTGGCCGCGCCAGCCTTCGCGCCACCCTCTACATGGCCGCCCTCGTCGCCTCCCGGTTCAATCCCGTGCTCCGCGACACCTACCGGCGCATGACAGAGGCCGGCAAACCCAAGAAGGTCGCCCTCGTGGCGCTGATCCGCAAACTCCTCACCATCCTCAACGCCATCGCCAAGAGCCGAACCCCCTGGCAAACCGCTTGACGCCAAGACAGTCGCTGGACCCGCGTTCGGTTT